>CAZBWA010000024.1:0-23441 GCA_964495555.1 uncultured Bifidobacteriaceae bacterium
ACTTCGTCCCGAACCTGACCTTCGGCTTGCCGGTCGTGGAGTCCGTGATCGCCGGGTCCGCCCTCCCCGCCGATGTCCATCTCATGATCGAGGACCCCGACTCCTGGGCACCCCGCTATGCCGAGGCCGGGTGCTACAGCGTCACCTTCCACGTCGAGGCGGCGCGAGACCCGGGGATGACGGCGCGTGCGATACGCGCCGCGGGTGCCCGTAGCGCCATTGCCGTCAAGCCCGATACGCCCATCGATGCGATCGATGCGTATCTGCCGTTCCTCGACATGATCCTGATCATGACCGTGGAACCCGGCTGGGGTGGCCAGGCGTTCCTCGACGCAATGCTCCCGAAGGTCCGAGAAGCGCGACGTCGTGCGGACTCCACGGGACTCGATGTCTGGGTGCAGGTGGACGGGGGCGTGGGCGAGGAGACCATCGGCCCGTGCGCCGAAGCCGGCGCGAACGTCTTCGTCGCGGGATCGGTCGTCTATCGATCCTCCGATCCGGCGGCAACCGTGCAGGCGTTGCGCGCGCGCGCCGAAGCGGCACTGCGGTGACATGGACCGAGGCCATGGGCGAGGCGATCGCTCTCGCCTGTGATGCGAGTGCGCCGCGAGGTATGAATCCGCGAGTGGGATGCGTGATCGTCGATGCGCAGGGGCGTGTCGTCGGACGAGGATTCCACCGTGGTTCTGGAACGCCGCATGCCGAGGTCGTCGCGCTGGCGGACGCGGGGGAGAGCGCACGTGGCGCCACCGCGGTGGTGACCCTGGAGCCCTGCCGACATGTGGGGAGGACCGGCCCCTGTACCCAGGCGCTGATCGATGCTGGCATCGCACGTGTGGTCTACGCGATCGACGATCCCACGGACGCGGGCGGGGGCGCGCAGATGCTCACCGATGCCGGGTGCGACGTGATCACAGGCGTGCTGGCAGACGATGCCCGCGCGGTGAATCACGAGTGGCTGGTCGCGGCGGCACGTGGCTGGCCCTTCGTCAGGTTGAAGATGGCCGTCTCGATCGATGGTCGCGTCGCCGGGCCGCAGGGCGAGCCGCTGGCGATCACCGGTGAGCAGTCGCGCGCCTACGTCCACGGCCTGCGCGCGCAGGCCCAGGCCGTGATGGTCGGGACGGGCACGGCTCTCACGGACGACCCGATGCTCACGGTGCGTGATGCACCACTCGGTGCCGCTGGCCCACCGCTGCGGGTGGCGTGGGGGATGCGGGACATCCCGGAGCGCGCGCGCATGCGTGACTCCGAGGCTCCCTTCCACCAGTGCCGCACGCAGGACCCGCGCGCAGCGTTGGGCGAACTGTTCGACCTCGGTGTGCGTGAGGTCCTCGTCGAGGGGGGTCCGCATGCGGCGGGCGCGCTCCTGGCCGACGATCTCGTCGACGAGGTGGTCTGGTTGATCGCCCCGATCTACCTGGGGGAGGGACCGGGCGCCGTGGTCAGCCCGGGGCTCTTCCGGGACCTCGATGTCAACAGCGTTGACAAAGTCGGGGATGATGTGCGCATCATTGCGCGGCCGCGGAGGAGGTGACCATGTTCACGGGCATCGTGGAATCGCTCGGCACGGTCGCCGACCTCGAGGACCGCACCGACGCCATCCGACTGCGAATCGACGCCCCAGCCGTCATGGACGACGTCCGCCCGGGGGACTCCATCGCGGTCAACGGCGTCTGCCTCACCGTCGTCGATCCCACCCCCACGGGCTTCAGCGCCGACGTCATGCAGGAGACGATGCGGCGCAGCTCCCTCGCCACCCTCGCATCCGGCGCGCGCGTCAACCTCGAGCGAGCAGTGCGCGCATCGGACCGCCTCGGGGGTCACATCGTGCAGGGGCACGTGGACTGCACCGGCGTCATCGCTGCGATCGATCCCCGTGACGAGTGGACCGTCGTCCGGGTCGACGTGCCGGAGTCCATGACCCGTTACATGGTCGAGAAAGGCTCGATCTGCGTCGACGGCGTATCGTTGACGATCGTGTCCGTGGACGGTGCCGGGTTCACCGTCTCCCTGATCCCTACGACCTTGGCCGAGACGACCCTCGGTACGCGGTCGGTCGGTGACCGGGTGAATATCGAGGTCGACGTCCTGGCGAAGTACGTCGAGCGACTCTTGGAGCAGCGATGATCCCCGCCGAGGAACTGTTCGCACCGGTTCCCGACGCGGACGTCGAGGTGCCTGCCGCGACGACGTCCGAGAAAGTCGTCGGCGAGGGCATCCGCCTGGACTCGATCGAGGATGCACTGCGGGAGCTGCGTGCGGGCAAGCCCATCGTCGTCATCGACGATGCGGATCGCGAGAACGAGGGCGACCTCATCTTCGCGGCGCAGTTGGCCACGACGGAGTTGGTCGGCTTCATGATCCGGCACACCTCGGGCTACATCTGCGTCGGGATGACCGGCGCGGACCTCGATCGTCTGGGGCTGCCCCCGATGACCGCGGTGAACGAGGACCGCAAGGGGACCGCGTACGCAGTATCGGTCGATGCGCGCGAGGTGGTCAGCACCGGGATCTCTGCCGCTGATCGCGCGCTCACCATCAAGGTGCTCGCGGACAGCGCGACCGAACCGTACGAGCTCACACGTCCCGGACATGTCATGCCCCTGCGTGCGGTTCCCGGAGGCGTCCTGCGTCGCCCCGGTCACACCGAGGCAGCCGTGGACCTCACCCGCCTGGCGGGATTGAACCCGGCCGGTGCGTTGTGCGAGTTGGTCAACGACGACGGCTCGATGATGCGCGCGCAGGAGTGCCGCACGTTCGCCGACGAGCACGGCCTCCTCATGATCTCCATCGAGGACCTGATCCGCTTCCGCCGACGCCATGAGACCCAGGTGGAGCGGGTGGCCGCGGTACCCCTGCCGACGGAGTTCGGCACGTTCACCGCGCACGGCTACCGGAGCACCATCGACGGGTCGGAGCATGTAGCCCTGGTGGTGGGGGACGTCGGCGACGGCCAGGACGTCCTGGTGCGGGTCCATTCGGAGTGCCTCACGGGGGACGTGTTCTCCTCGCTGCGCTGTGACTGCGGACCGCAGTTGCATGCGGCCATGCGTCAGGTTGCCGAGGCCGGACGTGGCGTCGTGCTCTACGTCAAGGGTCACGAGGGCCGAGGGATCGGGCTCCTGGACAAGTTGCGGGCCTACGCCCTCCAGGACACGGGCCGGGACACCGTCGATGCGAATCTCGATCTGGGTCTCCCCGCGGACGCGCGCGACTACGGCACGGGGGCGCAGATCCTCGCGGACCTCGGTGTCCGCTCCATGCGCCTCTTGACGAACAACCCGGCCAAGCGGGCGGGTCTGGAGGGCTACGGCCTCACCATCAGTGAGCGTGTGCCCCTCGTCATCGACAGCAACGACCACAATCGCGACTACCTGCAGACCAAGGTGGAGCGGATGGGTCACGACCTGGGTTCGTCCGGGGCACCGCGATGAGCGGTGCGGGAAAGCCTGGCGGCCTCCCTGTGTCGATCACTGCGCATGTGGCGATCGTCGCCGCGTCCTGGCACGAGACCGTCATGACGGGCCTGATCGACGGAGCCTGTCGCGCCTGTGAGGCTGCGGGCGCCACATGGGAGGTCATCCGGATCCCCGGCAGTTTCGAATTGCCCCTCGCGAGTGCGCGCGCTGCCGCGACGGGCCGCTTCGATGCGATCGTCGCCCTCGGAGTGGTCATCCGTGGTGGGACCCCACACTTCGACTACGTCTGCAGCGCCGCCACGGACGGTCTGATGCGCGCGGGACTGGACTCCGGCCTCCCGATCGGCTTCGGTCTGCTCACGTGTGACACCGACGATCAGGCCCTCGACCGCGCAGGTCTCGCGGGTTCGACGGAGGACAAGGGGGCCGAGGCAGCGCACGCCGCCCTCGCCATGGTCGAGGTGTTGCGCGCCCTAGGCTAGGCGCGTGAAGACTTTCGACGATCTCTACGCCGAGTTGAGGATCAAAGCGGCACACCGCGACCCCGAGTCGAGCACCGTGCGCCTGCTGGATGCCGGTGTGCATGAGATCGGCAAGAAGGTCGTCGAAGAGGCATCCGAGGCATGGATGGCCGCCGAACACGAAGATCGTGAGCGCGCCGCGGAGGAGATCTCGCAGCTTCTCTATTTCACCCAGGTGTTGATGCTCGCCACCAACGTCACCCTGGACGACGTGTATCGGAGGCTCTGACGATGTTGCGCGTCGCGGTCCCCAACAAGGGACAACTGGCCGAGCCGGCCCGCGCCATGTTGCAGGAGGCGGGCTATCTGCGGGGTGCGGGATCCCGTGATCTCAACGTCCATGACCCGGAGAACGACGTCGACTTCTTCTTCCTCCGTCCACGCGACATCGCGCTCTACGTGGGGGAGGGAACCCTCGACCTCGGTATCACCGGCAAGGACATGCTGTTGGACTCCGGCGCGAACGCCGAGGAGGTGATCCCGCTCGGCTTCGCCCCGTCCACTTTTCGCCTGGCCGCGCCCTCCGGCACCGCGAAGGCCCCGGCGGACCTGAAGGGACTGCGCGTGGCGACGAGCTACGCGGGACTTCTGGGGGAGTGGGTCGCCGACTCGGGCATCGACGTGCGCATCGTGCAGCTGGACGGGGCGGTCGAGAACGCGGTGGCCCTCGGTGTCGCCGACGCGGTGGCCGATGTGGTCGCCACCGGCACGACGTTGCGGCGCGCCGGGCTCGATCTCATCGGCGATCCGATCCTGGTATCCGAGGCCCTACTCATTCGTCCGCGCGGTGCGCTCGCGCAGCCGGCGATCGACACCTTCGTGCGCCGCCTGCACGGAGTGATGGTCGCGCGCTCCTATGTGCTCGTCGACTACGACATCCCCAACGCCCAGTTGGAACAGGCGTGCGCGGTGACGCCGGGTTTCGAGTCGCCGACGGTGTCACCTCTCCGCGATCCGAACTGGTCCGCGGTGCGTGCCATGGTCCCCAGCGTCGACGTGCACAGTGTCATGGACGAGTTGTACGACCTCGGCGCGCGGGGAATTCTCGTGACCGACATCCACGCCTGTCGCCTGTGATCGACCTCCAGGGATCGGCCTATCGGGATGACGATGGGTCGGCGGATCCCGCTCTGCGTGCCGCCTTGGCCGCGGGGGACGGGAACGCCATCGCCGATGCTCTCGCTGCGTCCCGATTGCTGGTTGCCGTCGTCGCCCGAGTGGACTCGCAGGACCCTGACGGTGGGGAGAAGGACTCCCATATGGCCCTGGTCTCCCTCGTCAACGACCGTGGGGAGCGCGCACTGCTCGCCTTCACCGGCATCGATGCCCTCCAGGCATGGAACCCCGAGGCCCGCCCGGTTCCCGCAGCGGCCTCGGCGATCGCCGAGGCGGCACTCGAGGACGGAGCGGTGGCGGTCGTCGTGGATGTGGCCGGCCCCCACCAGGTGGTGGTTCCCCGGGAGGTGCTGACCGAGTGGAGCGGGGGCGACGAGCCCACTGGTACTCTTCCCCCTCCTGACCTCACGGTCATGTAAGCGGGGTTTCCCCCACCTGCCGGCGCCCGCGTCGACCAGGTCGGAACGGCACAACGTGCCGTGAACCTTGCCTGCATAGGAACGGAAGACGTCCGTTCCTGGGGTCCATGTGAGCAAGGAGGCGCCATCAGCGTCGAAGTCCGAATCAACGACCGCATTCGCGTTCCCGAGGTACGCCTTGTCGGACCCAATGGTGAACAGGTCGGAATCGTGCGTATCGAAGACGCACTCCGGCTCGCGGTGGAGGCAGATCTCGATCTCGTCGAGGTAGCCCCCATGGCGAAGCCTCCGGTCTGCAAGCTGATGGATTTCGGGAAGTTCAAGTACGAGGCAGCCGTCAAGGAACGCGAATCCCGCAAGAACCAGACGCACACGGTCATCAAGGAGATGAAGTTGCGTCCGAAGATCGACTCGCATGACTACGAGACCAAGAAGGGTCATGTGGAGCGCTTCCTGCGGGCCGGGGACAAGGTCAAGATCACGATCATGTTCCGCGGGCGCGAGCAGAGTCGCCCGGAGTTGGGTCTGCGGTTGTTGGCAAGGCTGGCGGAGGACGTCGAGGAACTCGGTTTCGTCGAGGCCACTCCCAAGCAGGACGGACGCAACATGCTCATGGTGCTTGCTCCCCACCGCCGCAAGTCGGAGGGAAGCAAGAAGGTCACCAGGGACGGCGAAGAGGACGAGCGCGACAGCGCCTGACAGAAGGCTTCCGGGCCAGCACGGTTCGGACGAGTGAAGAGGACAGAAGGATGCCGAAGCAGAAGACGCACAGCGGTGCGAAGAAGCGATTCAAGGTGACCGGCTCGGGGAAGATCACCCACGAGCAGGCCAACCGCCGCCACCTGATGGAGGTCAAGTCCTCCAAGCGCACGCGTCGGCTCATGGCGGACGACGTGGTGTCCAAGGCCGACGTCAAGAAGGTCAAGAAGCTCCTCGGTCGCTGATCGAGCCCGCAACGTTGCAACGTAGGAAGGACTAGTCATGGCACGCGTCAAGCGTTCGGTGAATGCTCAGAAGAAGCGCCGCGAGGTGCTGGAGCGCGCATCCGGTTACCGGGGGCAGCGCTCGCGCCTCTACCGCAAGGCCAAGGAGCAGGTCACCCACTCGCTCGTCTACGCGTATGCGGATCGCCGCACACGCAAGGGCGACTTCCGTCGGCTCTGGATCCAGCGCATCAACGCCGGTGCCCGTGCCAACGGCATCACCTACAACCGCTTCATCCAGGGGTTGAAGGCAGCTGGTGTCGAGGTGGACCGTCGCATGCTCGCCGAGCTCGCGGTATCCGATCCGGCGGCGTTCGCGTCGCTGGTGGATGTGGCGCGCGCGGCCGTGCCCGCGAACTAGCCCGCTTGGACTCGATCACCTCGACCCGCTCCCCGCGGGTTGCCCGCGCGCGGGCCCTGAAGACCCGCGCAGGTCGACGTGAGTCGGGTCTCTTCCTCGTCGAAGGACCCGACGGTGTCGCCGCGGCGATCACTGCAGGGATATGTGACGAGGTGTGGGCGACCGCTGCGGGAATGTCCCTCGTGAGCGTTACGCCCGACGTCGTGATGTCGGATTCCGTGTGCGCCGCCGTCTGCGAGACCGAGACGCCCCAGGGCCTCATGGCGATCTGCCGGCAGCCGCGATCCTCGCTGAGCGAGGTGTGCGGGCGGCCGGGACCGATCGTGTGGGCGGACGAAGTGAGCGATCCCGGGAATCTCGGGACGATCATTCGCACCGTCAGCGCCGTCGCCGGGGCCGGGGTGGTGACCAGCCCTCGAACGGTGGACCCGTTCAACGGCAAGGTCGTGCGATCCTCCGCCGGATCTGTCATCACCGTCCCGCTGATCGTCGAGGAGCCCATCGAGAGCACGGTGTCGGAGCTGCACGCTGCTGGTCGTCCCATCGTGGTCCTCGCCGGGGATGCCTCCCAGGATGTCTTCGAGGCCCTGCGAGGATCGACCATCCCTGCACGTGCCTGCTGGGTGGTGGGCTCCGAGGCACGGGGCGTATCCGCGGCAGTGCGCGCGTCCGCCGATTATCAGGTGCGCATCCCCATTCCCGGGGGCGCCGAGTCACTCAATGCCGCCGTTGCCGCCTCTGTCGCCCTCTATGCCGCATGGGATCACGTGGGTCCCTGGGCGTGAGAGCCCTGGTGATGAACGACACGCCCGTCACCAGGACCCCGTGCATATCGTGATTTGACAGACTGGTGGGGATTCGAAGGGAAGTGCCATGTCCTACATCACATTGCCGATGATCGATGAGACCGGCTACGTGGTCCTCGACCGCTACGACCAGGCGCAGGACCCGCGGGAATGGGAGGACTTGATCTACGTCGACTGGAAGTCCTCCGGGGACACCCGGTTCGCGCCCTTGGCCAGTGCATACGGTGACATCGAGTGCGATGGCTTCTGGAATCACAATCCGCCGAAGACGGATAAGGACGGTGTGTGGGTCAAGGAGAACGTGGCCATCGCACCCCGCTTGACGGCACGCGCGCAGGAGCCGGGTGTGAACATCGGGCGATGCCGGGTGATCGAACTGCAGCCGAATACCTACGGTGAGGCGCTCTACAACCTGCACCGCGACGACAACAACCGCCTGAATCCCGAGGGCACAGGCTGGATCGTCCGCGCTTTCTTCAACCTCACGGACAACCCCGACTCGGTGATGATCCTGCGTTCGGACAAGGAGGATCCGAGCACCGAGATCCGACTTCCCCTTCCGGCAGGTCAACAGTTGGTGCTTGATACCCAGCGCTTCTATCACGCGGTGTGGCACCCGGGGAGCGAGCCGCGGTACTGCCTGATCACGTCGTACGAGTCCGGCCCCGGACTGCAGGCGTGGATGGACGGGTACCACCCGGTCAACCACGTGCCCAACCATCCGATCGATCCGGCGATTCAGGCGGAGGGCGAGGCCCTCGCACAGGCCAAGCGCGATGCGCGTGCTGCGGCACTCGCTGCCCAAGGCAAGGACCCGCGATTCGGCGACGGATCGATGCAGGTCGCCGAGAAGGGCAACGGCGGCATGGAGGTACTGTCGGAAGCGTGACCGTCGCACCCGTGAACGTCCCTTACAACGCAGTTCTGGATGCCCTCGAGGCGGAAGCTCTCCACATTTATCGGGAGACCGCGGCCGCATTCCGGAATCCGGTGCTCCTCTACAGCATCGGCAAGGACTCCTCCGTTCTGCTGCACCTGGCTGTGAAGGCCTTCGCCCCGGCTCCGCTGCCGTTCCCGATCATGCACATCGACACCGGATGGAAGTTCCGCGAGATGATCGCGTTCCGCGACCGTCGGGCGGCCGAACTCGGCTTGGACCTGCGTATCGCGCAGAACCGCGAGGCCATCGAGCAGGGTGTCACGCCCTTCACCCACGGCACGCACGAGTACACCCGACTCATGAAGACCGTGGCGCTCCGCGAGGGCATCGACCGCTACGGATTCGACGCCGCCATCGGCGGGGCGAGGCGCGACGAGGAGCGAAGTCGCGCGAAGGAACGCATCTTCTCCCTGCGTGAGCCGGGGCATCGCTGGGACCCGCGCAAGCAGCGTCCCGAGTTCTGGCGCACCGCGAACACCACCCTGGCGCCCGGGCAGACCATGCGCGTGTTCCCGTTGTCCAACTGGACCGAGCTCGACGTATGGCGCTACATCCAGAGGGAGAACATCCCGATCCCGGACCTGTACTTCGCCAAGCCGCGGCCCGTGGTCGAACGCGACGGGGTGCTCATCTGCGTGGATGATGACCGCTTCCCCCTCGCGGAGGGCGAGCAGGTGCAGATGCGCTCCGTGCGATTCCGGACCCTCGGGTGCTATCCGCTCAGTGGGGCGACCGAGAGCACCGCGGACAACCTCGTGGACCTGATCGCCGAGATGGAGGAGTCCAACATCTCGGAGCGGGCCGGACGTCTGATCGACGGTGAGGGCGGCGGATCGATGGAGGCCAAGAAGCAGGAGGGGTACTTCTGATGTCGATCACCCCGATCCTGCACCTCGTCACCTGCGGCTCGGTCGACGACGGCAAGTCCACCCTCATCGGGCGCCTGCTGGCCGAGACCGACAGCGTGCCCATCGACCAGCTGGAGTACGCGCGGCGTACGCGGCGCGGTGGATCCACGATCCCGGTCGGGGACATCGACTACTCCCTGCTCACCGACGGTCTCGAGGCCGAGCGCGAGCAGGGCATCACCATCGATGTCGCCTACCGTCACATGAACCTCCCTAATGGGCGTCGTGTGCTCATCGCGGACTCGCCCGGGCATGAGCAGTACACGCGGAACATGGCGGTGGCCGCCTCCAACGGGGATGTCGCCATCCTCCTCGTGGATGCGGCGCGCGGCGTTCGGCCGCAGACGCATCGTCACCTCACCGTGTGCGCCCTCATGGGCGTCTCCACGATCGTCGTGGCCGTCAACAAGATGGACCTGGTCGACTACGGGCAGGCGACCTTCGAGGAGATCGTCGGGATCGTGCGCACCACCGCGACGCGACTCGGCATCGAGGACCTGGTCGCAGTGCCGGTGAGCGCCGTGGCCGGCGACAACATCACCCGCCGCACGGATGCCATGTCGTGGTACCACGGCCCGAGCCTGTTGGAGTTCCTCAGCGACTGGGAACCACCGGCCCGGCCGGACGACGAACCACTGCGATTCCCGGTGCAGTACATCGTGCGCGCGGAGGGCAACTTCCGCGGATACGCGGGAACCGTGGTCTCCGGATCGCTCCAGCAGGGGCAGAAGGTCGTCGTCACGGACTCGGGACGTACGGCGATCGTCGATCGCATCGTCACCCTGGATGGAGACCTCGAGACCGCGATCGCGGGTCAGGCCGTGACCCTCACCCTCGATCACGAGGTGGACGTCACGCGCGGTGATCTCATCGCGGCCGATGATCCCGACGCTGCGCAACCGGCCGACAGGTTCAGCGCCGATGTCGTGTGGTTGGGGGAGGAGCCCCTGGCCCACGGCCGGTCCTATCTGCTCGTGTCGGGCTCGCGCTCAGTGCCGGCCACTGTGACCAACGTCCGCTACCGCCTCGATGTCGTCTCCGGGCACGAGCATGCCGCGCGGGTGCTCGACATGAATGACGTCGGACGTGTGGAGATCGCAACGGACAAGCCGATTCCCCTCGACCCGTACACGGTGTGCCGGGACACGGGCGGGTTCCTGCTCGTCGACCGCGTCACCGCGGACACCGTGGCCGCTGGGTTGACCCGTCACGCCATGCGGCGCTCCTTCAACGTGGTGCCGCACTCCTACGAAGTCGACGACGAGGCCCGCAGGTTGCTGATGGGACACCCCAGTCGAGTCGTGTGGCTGACCGGCCTCCCCGGCTCGGGGAAGTCCACCATCGCCGATGCCACAGTCGGCGCGCTGCACGCCCTCGGGGTGCACACCTACGTTCTCGACGGCGACAACGTGCGCACCGGCCTGAACAAGGACCTCGGCTTCACCCCCGAAGATCGCGCGGAGAACGTCCGGCGCGTCGCCGAGGTGGCCAAGCTCATGAAGGACGCGGGGCTCGTCGTCTTCGTGGCCCTCGTCTCGCCCTACCAGGCTGATCGCGATGCGGCACGCTCGCTGTTCGATCAGGGGGAGTTCATCGAGGTCTACGTGGACACCCCGGTGGAGGTCTGCTCCGAGCGTGATCCCAAGGGCCTCTACGCGAAGGCGGCAGCGGGGTCCCTGCCCAATATGACCGGCGTCGGCCAGGGGTACGAGATCCCCGCCGCCCCCGACCTCGTGCTGCACGGCACCGGAGCGGTCGAGGACTCGGTCGCCACCCTCGTCCGCACGGTGCTCGGCGAGGATCAGTAGCCCGTCCACCTGACATACTCGCGTCGCGATGTCCGGTCCGAACACCTCCTTCGACCCCAAGCAGGTCGCCGCACTCGGCGAGGAGTCCGTCGAGGCGATGGTGGCTGCTGCCCTGGCCGACATCGCTGCGGCGCCGGACCTGGAATCTCTGAAGGCGGCTCGCCTGGCCCATGCGGGGGATAAGTCCCCGCTCGCGCTGGCCAACCGAGAGATCGGTGCGCTGCCGCCGGCGGCCAAGGCCGAGGTCGGAAAGCGCGTCGGAGCAGCCCGAGGCCGGATCTCACAGGCACTCGAGGACCGCGAGGCGGCACTCCTGCGCGAGCGCGATGAGCGCGTGCTCCTCGCCGAATCCGTGGACGTCACGGTCCCGGTTGTCACCCAACCGATCGGTGGACGGCACCCCCTCACCACGTTGATGGAGCGCATGGCCGATGTCTTCATCTCCATGGGCTACGACATCGCCGAGGGCCCGGAGGCCGAAGCCGAGTGGGCCAACTTCGATGCACTCAACGTGCCACCGGATCATCCGGCGCGCACCATGCAGGACACCTTCTACGTGGAGTCACCGGAGAGCGGAGTCGTGCTGCGCACGCAGACCTCGCCCATCCAGATCCGCGCGATGTTGGAGCGCCCGCTCCCCATCTACGTCGTCGCACCGGGTCGCGTGTTCCGCACTGACGAACTCGATGCCACTCACACCCCCGTCTTCCATCAAATCGAGGGACTCGCGGTCGACGTCGGACTGACCATGGCCGACCTCAAGGGAACACTCGATCACTTGGCCCATCAGATGTTCGGTGCGGACGTGAACACCCGGTTGCGCCCCTCCTACTTCCCGTTCACCGAGCCCAGTGCCGAGGTTGACCTGCAGTGCTTCGTCTGCCACGGCGCATCGGTCGACAACCCGGACCGCCCCTGTCGGACATGTGGCAGCGAGGGCTGGATCGAGTGGGGCGGGTGCGGCATGGTCAACCCCCGCGTGCTGCGCGCCGTGGGCATCGACACCGAGACGTATCGGGGATTCGCCTTCGGCATGGGGATCGAGCGCACATTGATGTTCCGCAACGGAGTCACGGACATGCGCGACATGGTCGAAGGCGACGTGCGCTTCACGCGCGCCTTCGGAGTGGAGGCCTGATGCGTATCCCCGTGTCCTGGCTCCGCGAACTCGTCGATGTCCCCACCGATCAGCCGGGTCGTGCCATCGCCCACCGATTGATCGACGCCGGTCTGGAGGTGGAGACCGTCACGACCGTGGGTGAGGGACTCCGTGGCCCGATCGTCGTCGGGCGCGTGCTCGAGATCGAGGAGTTGACCGAGTTCAAGAAGCCGATCCGCTGGTGCCAGGTGGACCTGGGTGGGAAGGAACCGCGGGGGATCATCTGCGGGGCTCGCAACTTCGCCGTGGGCGATCTCGTCGTCGTGGCGCCCCCGGGTACCACGCTGCCGGGTGACTTCACCATCACCGCACGCGAGACCTACGGCCATGTGTCCGACGGGATGATCTGCTCCGAACGCGAGTTGGGCCTCGGCGATGACCACGGCGGGATCATCGTGCTGCCGCCGGGCACCGCCGATCCAGGCGCGGACGCGGCACCCGTCCTCGGCGTCGGCGATGAGATCCTGGACATCGCCATCACCCCGGACCGCGGGTATGCGCTGTCGGCGCGTGGCATCGCGCGCGAGGTGGCCATCGCCTATGGCGTCGCGTTCATCGACCCGGCGGACCGGAGCGACACCCTCCCTGCCCCCGCGGGGGAGCGTGCTCCGTTGGGGTGCGCTTCGGACGATCTCGACGCCTGCCCGCTGTTCACGCTGCGCACGATCACGGGGATCGATCCCACCGTGCCGACCCCGCAGTGGATGGTCAACCGCCTGCGCGATTGCGGGATGCGCTCGGTGTCCTTCGCGGTCGACGTCACGAATTACGTGATGCTGGAACTGGGACAGCCTCTGCATGCCTTCGATCTCGATGCGCTGCAGGGGCAGATCCGGGTCGCGCGGGCATCTGCCGGTGAGCACCTCGAGACCATCGACCACGTCGACCGTGCCCTGTCCACCGATGACCTCACCATCCGCGACGACCGTGGCGCGATCGGTCTCGCCGGCGTGATGGGAGGTGCCCATACCGAGATCGGCGATTCCTCGCGCAACATCGCACTGGAGGCTGCGTACTTCGCGTCCCCGGTGGTCGCGCGGATGGGGCGTCGCCACCGTCTCTCGAGCGAGGCGAGCCGACGCTTCGAACGCGGCATCGATCGTGTCCTGGCCCCTGTGGCCTCGGCGCGTGCCGCCGAACTGCTCGTGGATCTGGCCGGAGGTCGGTACCAGGGGATGACGGCCGTCGAGGCCCCCATGGAGACCGTCGCGATCACGATGGATGCGGACCTCCCCGCGCAGGTAGCGGGTATGCCGATCGCGGCGTCGACCGCGGAATCGATCCTCTCCGCCGTCGGGTGCGGCGTGACCTCGTCCGGCACGCAGATGACGGTCACTCCGCCATCGTGGCGACCGGATCTGCGTGAGCCTTCCGATCTGGTGGAGGAAGTCGTGCGCGTGGTCGGCTACGACCAGCTGCCGTCCACGCTCCCGACCGCTCCTGCGGGGCACGGGCTCACGCATGCGCAACGGGTGCGACGCCGCGTGGGCTCCGCGCTCGCCTCGCGCGGCCTCATCGAGGTCTTGACCTATCCCTTCGTCGGTGACGTCGACGCCGATGCGCTCCGTCTCCCGCCGGGTGACCCCCGGCGCACCACGCCGCGATTGGCCAACCCACTCTCGGAGGAGCAACCGTCCCTCCGTGGCGCGCTTCTTCCCACACTCCTCGCCGCGACGCAGCGCAACGTCGGTCGCGGTATCTCGGACGTTGCAGTGTTCGAGATCGGGTCGGTGTTCCTGGGCACGGCGGGAGCCGACGAGCCGCCGCGTCCCGGTGTGACGGGGCGTCCGTCCGATGCGGACTGGGCTGCGTTGGAGGCGTTGCTCCCCGAGCAACCGATGCACGTCGCCGCGGTGTGGACCGGGGTGCGCACGCCGAAGGGGTGGTGGGGCCCTGCTCAGCCGTTCACGTGGGCCGATGCGGTGGCCGGGGCGTTGGCTGTGCTCGACGTCTGCGGCGTGGACGGACGTGTGGAGCAGGCGGTCGATGCGCCCTTCCATCCGGGACGCTGCGCGGCGATCCGCGTGGATGGTTCGGTCATCGGGTTCGCCGGAGAGTTGCACCCGTCCGTCGTCGAGGCCTACGGATTGGCGCGCGGGACGTGTGCGATGGAACTCAACCTGAGCGCCCTCGTGTCGGCCAGCCCCCGCGTGCGTCCGGCGCCGGCTTTCAGCACGCACCCCGTCGCCAAGGAGGACCTGGCCCTCGTCGTCGCGGAAGACGTTCCCGTCTCCGTCCTCGAGGATGCGGTGCGCTCTGGAGCGGGGGAGTTACTCGAGGAGATCACGGTGTTCGACGTCTACCGTGGGGATCAGATTCCCGCGGGCCACAAGTCGGTCGCCTTCGCCCTGCGCTTCCGAGCACCCGATCGCACGTTGGAGGCCGAGGAGATCGCCCGGGCCCGCCAGGCGGCCATCGACGCCGCCGCGGGGCTGGGGGGCCGACTGCGCTGAATTATACGAATATGCGTATAATTCACATATGACGTCCGTCGCCGTGGCCGGCGCCTCGGGGTATGCCGGGGGCGAACTCCTGCGCTATCTCGCCCAGCACCCGCACTTCGACCTGACCGCGGCCTGCGCTGCCGGTCGTGCAGGGGAGACCCTCGGTGCGGTCCACCCGGGATTCGCGGGATCGGCCTGGGCCGGGTTGGTCCTCGAGCAGGCCACGCCGCAGGTGCTCGGCGATGCCGACCTGGTGTTCCTCGCCCTCCCGCACGGGGAATCGGCGGCATTGGCCTCGGCCCTGCCCGCGTCGACCCGGATCGTGGATCTCGGTGCGGACTTCCGCCTCAGCGACGCGGATGCCTGGGAGAGGTTCTATGGCGGCCCGCACGCTGGCACCTGGACCTACGGGTTGCCCGAGATACCGGGCGCGCGTGCGGCGATCGCCGCGAGTGATCGCGTCGCGAATCCCGGGTGCTATCCGACATCCGTCGCCCTCGCACTCGCGCCGCTGGCGTCTGTCATCGACCTCGACGATGTCGTGGTCGTCGCCGCATCGGGCACCACGGGTGCCGGACGCAAGGCGTCGGACTCCCTCCTGGCCAGCAACGTCATGGGATCCATGTCGGCCTACAAGGTCGGCGGTGTCCATCAGCACACGCCCGAGATGGAGCAGACACTCTCTCGGGCTGCGGGGGGAGCACCTGTCCGGTTGTCCTTCACGCCACTGCTCGCGCCTATGCCCCGAGGAATCGTGGCCACGTGCACGGCACCCCTCGTCGGTGCACCGGACGTGCGGGCGATGATGCAGGAGGCCTATCGGGACGAGCCGTTCGTGACCGTCCTCCCCGAGGGCCAGTGGCCGCAGACTTCGGCGGTGTCCGGATCCAATGCGACCCATCTCCAGGTGGCGGTCGACTCCCATGTCGGGCGTGTGGTCGTCGTCGCGGCGATCGACAACCTCGGCAAGGGTGCAGCAGGTCAGGCGATCCAGAACGCCAACCTCATGTTCGGCTTCGATGAGGGCGCTGGGCTGGATGCGATCGGAGTTGCGTCGTGAGCGTCACCGCTGCCGCGGGATTTCGAGCGATCGGCCTTGCCGCAGGGATCAAGGCGTCGGGCAACCCGGACATGGCTCTCGTGGTGAACGACGGTCCGCTCGATGTCGCCGCTGCGGTCTTCACGTCGAATCGCTTCCCCGCCGCTCCGGTGACGTGGTCGCGTCAGGCGGTCGCCGATGGCACCGCCCGCGCGGTCATCCTCAACTCGGGCGGTGCCAACGCGTGCACCGGGCCCCAGGGATTCGCGGATGCACACGAGATGGCCGAACGGACGGCTGCGTCACTCCAGTCGACTGGCGCCGACATCGGTGCCGGTGATGTCCTGGTGTGCTCGACGGGATTGATCGGCGAGCTGCTGCCGATGGAGCGCATCCGCACCGGGATCGACGCGGCGGTTGCCGGGCTGACCAGCACCGGAGGTCCCGACGCAGCACGGGCCATCATGACGACCGATTCGGTCCCGAAGACCGCGCAGCTGACCACAGGTGGGTACACCATCGGTGGCATGGCGAAGGGCGCCGGGATGTTGGCCCCCACCCTCGCGACGATGCTCGTCGTCATCACAACCGACGCGGTCATCGATGCCGAGCTCGCGGATACGGCCGTACGACTGGCGAGTTCCCTCAGCTTCGATCGCATCGACTCCGACGGATGCATGAGCACCAATGACACGGTGATTCTGATGGCCAGCGGGGCATCCGGGGTCACCCCCGATCCAGCGTCCTTCACCGATGCGGTCACGGAGGTCTGCGCCGATCTCGCCCGGCAGCTCATCGGCGATGCCGAGGGGGCGTCGAAGGACATCGCGATCACGGTGCGGGCAGCAGCATCCGAATCGGATGCCCTCGAGGCGGCACGGGCTATCTCGCGCAGCAATCTGCTCAAATGCGCGATCCACGGGGAGGACCCCAACTGGGGTCGCATCCTGTCCGCACTCGGCACGACCTCGGCGGTCTTCGAATCCGATCAGGTCGACGTGGCGATCAATGGAGTGTGGGTCTGCCGCGGTGGTGGAGTGGGCGATTCGCGAGATCTCGTCGACATGTCGGATCGACTCGTGCAGATCGACGTCGACCTCGGTGCGGGCGAATCCGAGGCGACCATCCTGACCAACGACCTCACCGCCGACTACGTCCACGAGAACTCGGCGTACGCGACATGACCAGCCGGGCACGTGAGCAAGCCGCGGTTCTTGCTGAGGCTGTGCCGTGGTTGCAGCGCTTTCACGGCTGCATCATCGTGGTCAAGTTCGGTGGGCACGCCATGGTCGACGAGGAACTCACCGACGCGTTCGCCGCGGACATCGTCTTCCTGCGCCTCGCGGGGCTGCGGCCGATCGTGGTGCACGGTGGAGGTCCCCAGATCAACGCTCGACTCGAGGAGCGGGGCATCGCCTCGGAATTCCGTGGCGGACTCCGGGTGACGACCCCCGAGGTCATGGCGGTGGTGCGGGAGGTCCTGGCCGGGGAGGTGCAATCCGATCTGGTGCGGGCGATCAACGCGCACGCCGCCTGCGCCGTGGGCGTGTCCGGTGACGATGGATTGCTGGTGGGTGAGCAGCGGAGTGCCATCGTCGACGGCGAGGAGGTCGATGTCGGGCTCGTCGGGGACATCACCCACGTGGACTCCGGTCGCATCGCGGGGATCCTGGACACGGGGGGAATCCCCGTGATCTCGACAGTGGCGCGCAGCGCTTCGGGCGATCTCCTCAATGTCAACGCGGACACCGGGGCCGCCGCCATCGCGGCATCCGTGGGTGCGGCGAAACTCGTCGTGCTCACCGACGTGGAGGGTCTGTATCGGGACTGGCCCGCGAGTGACGATGTAATCGCCGCGATCTCGGCGTCGGAGCTTCGCGCCTTACTCCCCACGTTGTCCGCGGGGATGGTCCCGAAGATGGAGGCGTGCCTGCGTGCTGTGGACGCGGGGGTCGCCCGAGCCCACATCATCGATGGTCGCGTGCCGCACGGGTTGCTCGTCGAGATCTTCACCGATCAGGGGGTCGGCACCCTGGTTCTGCCGGATGGGAGTGCACCATGACGTGGCAGGAGCGCTGGGGCGCATCCATGATGGACAACTACGGCACTCCGAAGGTGATGTTGGCGCGCGGATCCGGCGCGCGTGTCTGGGACGTCGATGGGAACGAGTACGTCGACCTCATCGCGGGGATCGCGGTGAATGCCCTGGGTCACGGGGACCCACGGGTGATGGCGGCGATCACCGAGCAATGGTCCGTCATCGGCCACGTGAGCAACCTCTACGCAACGGCGCCTGGCATGGCGCTCGCCGAGCGACTCATCGCACTGGTGGGTGACGATTCCTCACGCGTCTTCTTCTGCAACTCCGGTGCCGAGGCGAATGAAGCCGCCTTCAAGATGTCGCGCCTGACTGGCCGCACGCGCGTCATCGTCGCGTCGGGGTCCTTCCACGGCCGCACCATGGGCGCGCTGTCCCTCACCGCTCAGCCGGGGAAAGCCGACCCCTTCCGGCCGCTCCCGGGTGACGTGCACGTGGTCCCCTTCGGTGATGTCGAGGCACTCATCGCGGCAGTGGACGGTGAGACGGCGGCGGTATTCCTGGAGCCCATCCAGGGCGAGGGAGGCGTGATCGTTCCGCCGGAGGGGTACCTGCGGACCGCACGCGAGATCACGGCACGCGCGGGTGCGCTGCTCGTGCTCGACGAGGTGCAGACCGGCATAGGCCGCACGGGCCGGTGGTTCGGCTACCAGTGGGAGGGCATCACCCCGGACGTGATCACCCTGGCCAAGGGATTGGCCGGTGGGATCCCGATGGGCGCGGTCATCGGAGTGGGTGCGGCCGCATCGCTGTTCACCCCGGGAACGCACGGCTCGACCTTCGGAGGAAATCCGATCAGTGCCCGGGCAGCCCTCGCGGTGATCGACGCGATCGAATCCGATGGTCTTCTCGCGCGAGTGGAGGAGGCCGGGGACCGTCTGTCGCAGGGAGTGATGAAGGTCGCTGGGGCCGCGGTCAGCGATGTGCGGGGACGCGGACTCCTGCGGGCGGCCGCACTCGTCGACAGGCCGTCGGCTGACATTGAGGCGGCGTTGCGGGGGAACGGTGTGCTCGCCAATGCCGTCTCGCCCACGGCGATCCGGATGGCACCCCCGCTCACGATCCTCGATGCAGATATCGACGACGCCATTGATGCGTGGGGGAGATCCCTGTGAAGACTCGATCGGTACCGGTGTCGATGGCGGCTCGTCGTGCGCGCATCGCCGCCCTGGTCAGCTCGCGGTCGGTCGCTTCGCAGGAGGATCTGGGGCGCCTGCTCGACGCCGAGGGCATCCACGTGACGCAGGCGACCCTGTCCCGTGACCTCGATGCACTCGGCGCGGTGAAGGAGCATCTCGCCGATGGTGAGGTGCGGTACTCCGTGTCCTCGCGTACGGCCATCGATACCTCTCTTCCACGGGACGATCACTCACTGCATCGGATCGTCGTGGAGACCCTGCTGCGCGCCGAGGCTGCCGGAAACATCGCGGTTGTGCGCACCCCACCGGGAGCGGCGCAGTACCTCGCTGGACATCTCGATCGCAATCCCAGCTTCGAGACAGTGGGGACGGTGGCCGGTGACGACACGATCATCATCGTGATGCGCACGCCGAAGGATGCGCGGCAACTCTGCGACACTCTGGTCTCCATGAGCACGGGCCGCTAGGGGAGGATCACATGACCGAGGACACCCTGCGGCTCTGGGGCGGACGTTTCGCGAGCGGGCCGTCCGATGCGATGGCGGCCCTGAGTCGTTCCGTGCACGTCGACTGGCGCCTGGCCCCCTACGACCTGCTGCAGACGCGCGCGCATGCGCGGGTGCTGGCACGTGCCGGGCTGCTGACCCCCGAGGAACTCATCGGCGTCGAGGCTGCGATCGACGAGTGCGCCGCAGGGATCGCTTCGGGAGCGATCGTTCCCACGGACGCAGACGAGGACGTGCACACGGCCATCGAACGCGAACTGGTGGAGCGGCTCGGGGAGCTCGGTGGCAAGTTGCGCGCGGGGCGCAGTCGCAACGACCAGGTCGCTACTGACTTCCGGCTGTACCTGCGCGATGCCGCGCGGGAGATCGCACGCGCGACGCTGGACCTGGTAGCCGCCCTGCAACTGCAGTCGCGGGCGCACGTGGGAACGGCCGCTCCTGGATTCACGCATCTGCAGCATGCGCAGCCCGTGTCCTTCGGTCACGAGGTGGCCAAGCACTCGCACGCCCTGCTGCGCGATGTGGATCGACTCGCGGACTGGTGGCGACGCGCATCGATGTCCCCGTTGGGTGCGGGCGCGCTCGCGGGATCCTCGCTCGACCTCGATCCGGATGCTGTTGCAGCCGAACTCGGCTTCGACTCGGCGCTGGGGAATTCGATCGATGCCACAAGTGATCGCGACTGGGTGGCCGAGTTCTGCTTCGTGGGGGCCATGATCGGTGTGCACCTCTCGCGGATCGGTGAAGAGGTGATCCTGATGGCGTCACGCGAGTTCGGCTGGGCGCATCTCGACGACCAGTGGTCGACGGGATCATCGATCATGCCGCAGAAGAAGAACCCGGATGTCGCCGAGCTGGCGCGCGGTAAGGCGGGCCGTCTCATCGGCAACCTCACGGGCCTCTTGGCGACGTTGAAGGGGATGCCCTTCGGGTACAACCGTGATCTGCAGGAGGACAAGGAACCGGCGATCGACACAGCCGACCAGCTGCTGCTCGTCCTGCCCGCGATGACGGGGATGATCGCGACCCTCCGTTTCGACACCGAGCGCATGGCCGCTTCGGCACCCGAGGGTTTCGCGCTGGCCACCGACATCGCCGAATGGCTGGTGCGGGCGGGGGTGCCCTTCCGTCGGGCCCACGAGATCGCGGGGGAGTGTGTGCGCGTTGCGGAATCTCGTGGAGTGGAGCTCTGGGATCTCTCGGATGCGGATCTGTCCGCGATCGATCAGGCCCTGACACCGGAGGTCCGCGTGGTGCTCAGTGTGGAGGGATCGATGTCCTCGCGGGATGCGCGGGGTGGGACGTCCCCAGCCCGCGTGGTCGAGCAACTCGACGAACTCGATGCGCGGATCATCCAGGCGAGGCAGCACTGGGCATGAGCCTGCGCTTCGTGGTCGCGCGCGTGGCTGCGGCGTTGTGGCTTGCCGCGCTCACGTGGGGCTCGCTCGCTCCGCAGGAGTCCGTGCAGGGCGCATTCGCGTTCGGGGATGTGGCGGTGCACATCGCCGGCTATCTGGGACTGACTCTCCTGTTGCTCGCATCCCAGCGGCGGCCACGACTAATCGCGACCGCGCTGATCGCGGTGGGCATCGGTGTCGTGATGGAGCTCCTGCAGATGCTGACCTCGGATCGCGTGGGCTCCGTCATCGATGTCGCGGCGAACGCGGTGGGCGCTGTGCTCGCCGCCGGAGTCTGGCGGCTGGGAGCCCGTCTCACCAACTAGAACTGCCTCCCTCGACGGCTCGCCAGCAGTACCAGGACGCGACGCTGCGGTAGGGCCGGAGGGGATCACCCAGCGGCTCCAGGATCTGCGGGTCGATGTCCCCGGACGCGCCGTGGACGATGTTCCAGCCTTTGCGCATGGCCAGATCACCGGTGGGCCATACGTCGAGCCGATGCATGGTGAACATGAGGAACATCTCGGCGGTCCAGCGGCCGATGCCCCAGAGTTTCGTGAGCTCGGCGACGATGGCGGAGTCCTCGGGGTGGGTCAGCGTCCGCTCCAGGTCCAGGACACCGTCGTGGACGGCGTGCGCCAAGCCCTTGATGGTGCGCGTCTTGGCCCCGGACAGTCCGGCTCCGCGAAGGTGGGACTCGTCGATCTGGACGATGCGCTGCGCCGTGACCTCACCGCCGAGGTTTTCCTCCACTCGGGATGTGATCGTGTCCGCGGCCTTGACCGACAGTTGCTGGGCGATCACCGAGCCCACGAGTGAGTGGAAGGGGGTGAGTTGGTTGCGGGAGCCCTTGCCGATGGTGCAGAGGGGTGACTCGGCCACGATCGAGGCGAAGGCGGGATCTGCCTGGACGATGTGGTCGGCTGCCGCCTTCATTCGTGCCCTGGAGTACGCCACGCGCGCATGATGCCAGGGGGCTTCGGCACACATGGGCAAGAATGCGGAGGTGGCCGGGATCATCGATGAGTTGGAGTGGCGTGGACTCATCGCGCAGAGCACGGACCTCGATGCGCTGCGAGGCGCTACGGAGGGTTCGATCACCCTCTACTGCGGCTTCGACCCGACGGCTCCCAGCCTGCATCTGGGCAACCTGGCGCAGATCCTCACCATCCGGCGCTTTCAGCTCCATGGGCATCGTCCCCTCGCACTCGTCGGAGGTGCCACCGGCCTCATCGGTGATCCGAAGGAGAGCGGTGAGCGAAGCCTCAATCCCCGAGAGGTCGTGGAAACGTGGGTGACACGGATCCGGACGCAACTCGAGCGGTACTACGACTTCACCGGTGGCAACGCCGCCGTGATGGTCAACAACTACGACTGGACCGAGGGTGTGGGGGTGCTGGAATTCCTCCGCGACATCGGCAAGCACTTCAGCGTGAATCGCATGCTGGATCGCGAAGCGGTCGCTGCACGTTTGGCCAAGGATGGGATCAGTTACACCGAGTTCAGCTACCAGTTGCTGCAGTCCTTCGATTTCCTTGAGCTCTACCGCCGCTATGGCTGCGTGCTCCAGACCGGAGGTTCGGATCAGTGGGGCAACATCACAGCCGGTGTCGATCTCATCCGTCGTGTCGAGGGTGGCCATGCGCATGCGCTGACCACGCCACTGTTGACGAAGGCGGACGGCACGAAGTTCGGGAAGACTGAATCGGGAACCGTGTGGCTGGACTCGGAGCTGACCAGTCCCTACGCCTTCTTCCAGTTCTGGCTCAACGCCGATGATCGTGATGTGGCCACGCTGCTGCGTACTTACTCCTTCCGTACGCGGGACGAGATCGACGGGCTCCTGGACTCGATGAAGGAGCGCCCGCAGGAGCGGGCTGCTCAGCGGGCGCTGGCCGAGGAAATGACCGATCTCGTCCACGGACCGGACGAGCGTCGCGCCGCCGAGGAGGCCGCGCGGGTCCTCTTCGGCCAGGGGGATCTGGGATCCCTCCCGGAGTCCACCCTGACGGCCGCGCTGACCGAGGCCCCCCACGGGGAGGTCCTCGCGGAGGAGATCGAGGGGGGCCACCTGCCGGCGGTGGACGAGCTGTTCGTGCGGGCTGGGCTCGTGGACTCCAAGGGGGCCGCGCGCCGCGCGGTGAAGGAGGGCGGGGCCTACCTCAACAACGCCCGGATCGAGGATGCGGCCATGCGCCCGGCCGTGGGGGAGTTGGTCCATGGGCGCTGGCTGGTCCTCCGCAGGGGCAAGCGGACGATCGGTGGGATTCGGGTCGGCTAGGGGCGATTTGCCTTCGTGGCCCCCGATGACGTATTCTTCTCTTCCCCCCGCTGGAGGAACGGACGTCAGGCCGGTCCGCGGGACGTGATCCGGG
>CAZBWA010000025.1:0-22264 GCA_964495555.1 uncultured Bifidobacteriaceae bacterium
GTAGCTCAATGGCAGAGCCCCAGCCTTCCAAGCTGGTCATGCGGGTTCGATTCCCGTCACCCGCTCTCTAGAAGTAGCCGGACCTCTTCTTGGCCTCCATCGAATCCCCGCGATCGCCGTCGACGAGGCGTCCGGCGCGCTCGCTGTAGCGAGTCTCCTCCATCTCCGCGACGAGCATGTCGATGTCCACGGCCTCGGATTCAATGGCGCCGGTGACCGGGTAGCAGCCGAGTGTGCGGAACCGCACCTGTCGCTCCACGAGTGACTCGCCCTCGAGGAGGGGCATTCGGTCATCGTCGGGAACGAGAAGGGTCCCGTCACGGTCGACGGTAGGCCGCGTGCGGGAAAAGTAGAGGTCCACGACGGGGATGCCTTCTCGGCGGATGTAGCGCCACACGTCGAGTTCCGTCCAGTTGGACAACGGGAAGACGCGCATGGTCTGACCACGCACGAGCATGGTGTTGGCGGTGCGCCAGAACTCCGGCCGCTGGGAGCGCGGCTCCCAGCGCTGCCCCTCCTCCCTGAGGCTGAAGACCCGCTCCTTGGCACGGCTGCGCTCCTCATCCCTGCGGCCGCCACCGATCGCCGCATCGAACCGGCCCTCCTCGAGGGCCCGGAGAAGAGGCAACGTGCGCATGATGCGCGTGTATTCGTGGATGCCGTGGGACATGGGGCTCACCCCCTCGGCTATCCCCTCATCGTTCTGAGCCACGATCAACTCGAAGCCGACCTCGCGGGCCACCCGGTCCCGGTGCTCGATCACCTCGCGGAACTCCCACTGACTGTCCACGTGCATGCACGGGAAGGGGAAGGGGCCGGGGTGGAAGGCCTTGCGCGCCAAATGGATCAGGACGGAGGAGTCCTTACCGATGGAGTACAGGAGGAGGGGCCGCGCGAAGGCACCAGCGGTCTCCCGGAGGATCCCGATCGCCTCCGCCTCGAGGGCATCCAGGACGTCGTCGTGGGTCACCGTCAGTGCCATACAAACACCCTCCCACATCCCCCTTGACAAGAAAATTATTTCCTGTAATTTTTTACCTATGTCTACGCATTCATCGACGACCCAGCCCACCGCGACACCCGTGACCGTGATCCCCGGCGACGGGATTGGTCAGGAGGTGGTGAACGCCACTCTGACTCTCATCGAGGCGGCCGGGGGTCGCATCGCCCCCGAGGTCGCCGACGCCGGAGGTGTCGCCTTCCAGCGCGGAGTGGACAGCGGCGTCCCCGCCGAGACGATCGATTCCATCGGTCGCACGGCCGTCGTGCTCAAGGGCCCACTGGCGACTCCCGTGGGCTTCGGTAACAAGAGCGCCAACGTGACCCTGCGCAAATTCTTCGAGACGTTCGCGAACGTGCGTCCGGCACGGGAGCTCCCCGGGGTGCCCAGCGCCTTCGCCGGGCGAGGCATCGACCTCGTCATCGTGCGGGAGAACGTGGAAGATCTGTACGCCGGCATCGAGCACATGCAGACCCCCAACGTCGCCCAGTGCCTGAAACTGATCTCCCGACTGGGCTGCCAGCGCGTCAGTCGCGCGGCGTTCGCCTACGCCGAAGCCGAGGGTCGCTCGTCGGTCGTGGCCGCGACCAAGGCCAACATCATGAAACTGACTGAGGGCATGTTCAAGGCCGAGTTCGAAGATGTTGCTCGTGACTACCCCGACATCGCTGCCAGCCACATGCTCATCGACAACTGCGCCCACCAGTTGGTGATGAAGCCCGAGCAGTTCGACGTGATCGTCACGAGCAACATGAACGGCGACATCATCAGCGACCTTGCCAGCGGCTTGGTGGGTGGCCTGGGCTTCGCACCCTCGGCCAACATCGGGTACGAGGTCGCCATGTTCGAGCCGGTGCACGGAACTGCGCCGGACATCGCCGGCACGGGTGTCGCGAATCCCACCGCCATGGTGCTCTCGGCTGTGATGATGCTTCGCCACATCGCCCAATTCGAGGCTGCACACACCCTGGAGCAGTCACTGTTCCGGACACTCGAGGACGGAATCCTCACCCAGGACATCGCCAGATCCACCGGGGTGGGGACGCAGGCCTTCACCGAGGCGATCCAGGCCCGCATGGGGCAGGCCTCCTCGACACCCTCGCGCGATCATGACGAGGTCAAGCTCGTTCCGGTCTCCGTGCACGACGTGGACTCCGATCCCGGAGCGCGGACCAAGGTGGGAGTGGACATCTTCATCGAGACCGGCGATGCGGCGCGCACCATCGGAGAGCGACTTCAGCGGCTGAGCGTCGGCACCCCTTACTCCCTGACGATGATCTCCAACCGAGGCACGCAGGTCTGGCCAGCGACGGGAGCGAGCCCCACGTGCGTCGATCACTACCGGTGTCGGTTCACGATCGCGGATTCCTCGATCTGGTCTCCCGACTCCGTCCTGAACCTGCTCGCGCGCATCGGTCAGGTCTACCGCTGGATGCACGTCGAGAAGCTGGAGCAGCTGGATGGACAGAACGGCTTCACCAAGGCCCAGGGTGAGAACTGAGTCACTCCTCCCCCGCCGGGCGTCGATACGGCACCATGGCGGCGTGAGCGTTGACGAGGAGCGACACTGGACCTTGCTGACGAACCACGGCCGCATACTCCTGCTGATCGCGCAGGACCCGGACCTGCGCATCCGTGACCTCGCCGAGGCCGCCGGAGTGACAGAACGCACTGCCCAGACGATCGTGACGGACTTGGAGAGCGCCGGATACATCCAGCGTTCGCGGGAAGGCCGGCGCAACGTCTATACGGTCAATCGCCGCCGCCCGTTCCGTCATCCCGCGGAGTCCGGCCACCGCGTCGGCGAGTTGATCGACCTCTTTGCGCCCACCTCGTAGTGGTGCACTACCGAGGCAAGCGTGCCGCTCTCGCCACGCGCCATGCGAAGGAATCCGTCATCTCCCCCTACTTCCACTCACTGCTCGGGCTGACCGTCGATGCGGTAGGGGTCGACACCGATGCGTTCGGAACCTTCGCCGGGGAGATCCCGCGCATGGGCACGCCGTACGAGACTGCGGTGCGCAAGGCTCGCGAGGGCATGACCGCTTCGGGACTCCCGCTCGGTCTCGCGAGTGAGGGCACCATCACGGCGGATCCCCTGCTCCCTGGCGTGACGGTGGATGTCGAGCTCATCGTCTTCATTGACGACATCCGCGGGATCATCGTGCGCGAAGTCCACCGTGCGCACGGGACGGTCGCGGTGCGGAGCGTCGTGCGTCCCGGTCAGGACCTCACGTCGATCCTCGATCGCGGCGACGTCCCTCGGCACGGCCTGATCGCCCGACCCCTGGGCGCGGACGAGCCGATCGTGAAGGGGATCCAGGATCGCGAACAACTGGACGGAATCGTGACCGACCTTGCCCGAGCCTCACCGACAGGAGAGGTGCTCCTGGAGAGCGACTTCCGCGCTCACATGTCGCCCTCGCGCATGAAGGCGATCGACACGTGCGCCGAGGCACTCGCACTGCGACTGGCCACACCGTGCCCGGAGTGTGGATGTCCGGGGTGGGGGCCCACCGAACCGAGCCGCGGTCTCGGCTGCAGCGCCTGCGGCACCGAGGTCCCCCTCGCCGTGCGCGCCGACCGGTGGGGCTGCCCAGGGTGCCCGGCCACGCGCGAGGCCACGCGCTCCCCCGACTCGGTCGACCCGCGGTGGTGCCCACGCTGCAATCCGTGAGCGTGACATTGCGTCCCGGCCGCTGCCGTGTTCCCATGGGCCCGTGAAGACAGCAGGGACGCCCGTCGGCAGGCGCGTCGTGCTCGGCATGGTCGGCATCGGCGTCATCGGGGTGATCGCCGGCCGATCGGCCCAGCAGGCGGTGAACTCGACCGTGGGGACCATCCCCGGCATCGGAGCCGTCGTGCCGGCGGCGGGGGGTTTCCGCATCTACACGGTGACCAACGGCTACCCCGAGATGGATCCCGCCGCCTACCGACTAGCCGTCTACGGCGGTGTCGACACCGAACTGTCCCTGTCCTTGAGCGACCTCGCCGATCTCCCCCAGACACAGATGACCAAGGACTTCCAATGCGTCACTGGGTGGCGCGTCGATGATGTCCCGTGGAATGGAGTACTGCTCTCCGACATCCTCGCGGCGGCGGGCGCGAACCCCGAGGCCTACGCGCTGCGGTTCTTCTCCTTCGACGGCGTGTACACGGAGTCACTCACCATGGAACAGGCGATGCGTCCGGATGTCCTCATCGCCACACAGATGTTCGGGGCGCCCGTGACGCGCGAGCACGGTGGCCCCGTGCGCCTCTACGTGGCTCCGATGTACGGCTACAAGTCCTTGAAGTGGCTGTCCGGAATCGAAGTGGTCAACTCCGTCGTGCCGGGCTACTGGGAGCAGCGCGGCTATGACATCGATGCATGGGTGGGGGCGTCCAATGGACGCAATGACGAACCCATCGCCTGACCTCCAGCGCTTCACGAGGGCGGAGCGCTGGACGCACCGCTCCATCGCGATCCTCACTGTCGTACTCATCCTGACCGGGGCCGCATTGTTCTTCCCGGACATCAGCGTGCTCGTGGGCAATCGGCCACTGGTGAAGAACACACACACCGTGTCCGGACTACTCCTGCCGATCCCCCTAGTGATCGCAGCGTTTTTCGTGGCCTTCCGGCGGGACGCCGAACTGCTCAATCGATTCACGCCCGACGACTGGCGCTGGCTGCGCTCCCGCGAACGACGGACTGGGACCATCCCGGTGGGCAAGTTCAACGCCGGTCAGAAGCTCAACGCCGCCTTCACCTTGGGCTCGATCATCGTCATGTTCGGCACCGGGCTGATCATGTGGCAGAACGGCTTCTTCTCCGACGACATCCGAACGGGTGCCACATTCGTGCACGACTGGCTGGGCCTGATCGTGGTGATCATGGTTGCCGGACACACCTGGATGGCGATGAACGACGCGGAAGCGCGGCGCGGCATGCGAACGGGCACTGTCACGCGCTCCTGGGCCGAGCGCGAGCACTCTCACTGGGCAACCCAAGACTCCAAAGCTTGAGCGATGTGCTGGACGTCGAGTTCGCCGCGTGCCACTCCCAAGACGAGTTCCTCAGCGCTGTCGATGTCGTAGTCAAGGTCAACGTCATTCATCAGGAGGAAGACTCGAGCTGAAGACCACGCAATCCTCTTGTTCCCATCGACCAGCGGATGGTTCCGAGCTAGAGAATGCAGAAGCGCTGCGGCCTGGAGCATAAGCGTCGGATAGGCGAGATCGCCGAAGACGGTTGTTTGTGGTCGCGCCACGGCTGACTCAATGAGTCCAGCGTCCCGAATTACTATCTCTGGCAAGACGCCATTCGCGATGAGGATGACGTCGTCGATAGAGAGGTAGTTGACCTCCCGGTTCACTACTTACTCAACCGGTCCAGGAGCTCGGCATCACGTGTTGCAACCAATGTGATTGCATCTGCGAGCCTCTGGTCGCGCTTAGAGACGTACTGCGCGATCGCTCGTTTTGCGACCTCCTGCATGGAACGCCCTTCTTCCTCGGCGCACCTGCGCAAGGCGTCAGTCTCACCCTCGTCGAGTCGCAACGTCATAGCCATGGGAGGATGATACCGCACCGATACCAGTGACTAGGACCCACCCAACCAGAAGTCCATCCACCGGATGAAGATCAGGGCGAGGATCACGAGGTAGGTCGCGCCTACGAGCACCCACTTCAGGGACGACACGGTCTGGGCGAGGGCCCCGGGCACTCCCCCTCGGCTCCACCGTCCAGCGGCGGCCACGTCCGCGGTCACCAGCCAGAAGATCGGGATGGTCACCGACCACGCCACCATGCACCACGGGCACAGCGCACCGATGACGTAGAGGCTCTGGATGATCAGCCAGACGATGAAGGCCATCCCGCCCAGCGCGCCGATGTTCAGGCCACGCCAGATCCACGTCGGCAGCGTGGCACCGGAGGCGAGCACGACCCCGAGGGTGACCACGATGGTGTAGCCGATGAGTCCCAGGATCGGGTTCGGGAAGCCGAAGGCGGATGCCTGCTCGGTGATGATCACCGAGCCGCACGAGAGGACCGGGTTGATGTCGCAGTTGGGGACGTAGGACGTGTCCGCAAGAACCGCGATCTTCTCCACGATGAGTTGGAACGCGGCGAACAGGCCGATGGCTCCGCCGACGATCAGCACCCAGGGGGTGACCCGGTAGGAACTCATGTTCCGACGATATCCGCGAGTGCGGTGAGCAGCCTGTCCACGTCCTCGCGGGTCGAATACGGGGCGAGGCCCGCACGCACGGCCCCCGCCGCCCCGAGACCCAGGGCATCGCAGGTCTCGATCGCGTAGAAGTTGCTGGCCGGGGCATTGATGCCCCGATCCGCCAGGGCCTGTGCCACATCAGCGGAGTCATGGCCCGCGAACGAGAAGAACTCCGTCGGCGTGCGCAGCGCCGCGTGACCGTACATGCGCACTCCCGGCAGTTGCGCGAGTCCCGCCCGTAGTTCGGAGACGAGGCCCGTCTCATAGTGCTCGACAGCAAGCATCGACCGAAGAATCCGATCACGACGTGTCCAGGAAACTTCGTCGCCGGGGACGAGATCGGCGATGACGTCGATCGCGGCGACAACGCCGGCTAGCAACTCGTACGGCAGCGTCCCCAGTTCGAATCGCTCCGGCACCGCATCGGGACTCGGACGCAACTTGTCTGGGTGCAGGGTCTCCAGGAGCGCAGGTGATGCGGCCAAGGCCCCGAGGTGCGGGCCGAGGAACTTGTAGGGAGAGCAGACCCAGAAGTCGGCGACGGAGGCGTCGATGGGTACATGCGCGGTGGCGTGCACGCCGTCGACATAGAACAACGCATCTGCTGCGCGCACGATGCGCGCGATTCCCTCGAGGTCCGGACGGGTGCCGATCACATTGGAGGCAGCCGTCACCGCCACCAACCGCGTGCGGTCGCTCACCACGGACGCGATCGCGTCGACGGGGAGCTCACCCGTGTCGGGATCGATGCGGGCCCATCGCAGGGTGGCACCCGAGGCTTCCGCATACCGCACCCACGGGCGCACGTTGGCGTCATGGTCGAGGTCGGTCACGACGATCTCGTCACCGGAACCCCAGGAGGTGGACAGGGTGCGTGCGATCTGGAAGGTGATCTCCGTGGCGCTGCGCCCGAACACGATCCCGCGGGAGTCAGCGCCGAGCAGATCCGCGCACGCCTGCCGTGCTGCGACGGTGATGTCATCCGCGTGACGTGCCGCCTGAGTCAGGCGACCGCGATTGGACAGTCCGGCCTGCATCGCCGCAGCCATCACGTCGATGACCGGCTGCGGGGTCTGCGTGCCCCCGGGGCCGTCGAAGAAGGCGACGCCTGCGTGGAGCGCAGGGGTTGCAGCGCGCAGGCGCTCCGGTGAATAGGTCACGGCACATCCCACCAGATCGTCGCCACCTCGCGTGGTCGGGCGTCCCCCTCCTGCAGGAGCGCTGCGGCAAGTTCGGCGTCGCGGTCCTCGGTCAGGCACAGGCGCGCCCGGGCGTAGCGCACCCGATCCACCGAGGACAGGCTCACCCGAGCCCCCCACGTCTCATCGATCCACACGTCGCAGTGCACGTCGAACCCCATCGCCTGGATGATCGCCGCCAGATCCTGGGCGCGCGGGACCGTGGGACGTTCGAGATCCCAGAACCTCGACCACAGCGGGTTCATGCCACTGAGCGGATGGGTCACGGGCACCTCGAGTACCACGCGGACCTTCGCATGGGCATGCAACGCCTCCAGGAACGGCACGATGTCACCGACGTTGTAGGCAACGTGATGGCAGACCACGACATCGGCCTTCGGCACCTCGTCGGCGACCTGGGGCCAGTCACCCCGGTACTCGTGGTGGACGGCACCGCGTGCTCGGGCCGCCTCGGCGAAGGAGTCGAGCATCGCCTGCTGATGGTCGACTCCGATCACGGTCCCCGCGGGTGGGACGAGTGCGAGCCCGGCTCGTCCTCCCCCGCAGCCCACATCCAGGACGCTCCCGCCCGGAGGAACGGCCTCGCGTGCGATGCGATGGGACGGGGAGTCGGCGATATCCGATTCGACCGTGAACATCTCCACGGGATGGATCCACGGTGATTCCGGAGCCTGGTCGAGGATGTGTTGTGGGATGCGCCACATCTCCAGATCACTACGCCACCGATCGGCGCGCGCTCGCACGTCGGCAGCGTCTCGTCCGGACATAGGCGCACGGTACGCCGGATAGTCTTGCGAATCATGAGTGAGCCGACGCCTCCTGCAGGACATCCACTGCAGGCACTAATCGGCGGCCCGCGCGGAGCCATCGAGGGGATGCTCCCTCCGGTTGTCTTTGTCGTGGTCTACATCGCCACGTCGGACAACCTCACGTTCGCCGTGATTGCCGCCGTTCTCACGGGGCTGATACTTGCCATCCTGCGCCTCGCCCGGGGGGAGCGGCCCGTGCGCGTGGTCGGCGCTCTGCTCGTGGTGGCCTTCGCCGCATTCGTCGCATACATCACCGGGAGTGCCGTTGCGTACTTCTGGCCGCTCGTGCTCGCCAACTTCGCTTCGGCCCTGGCGTTCGCATTCTCGATTCTGATCCGGTGGCCGCTTCTAGGGGTCATCGTCGGTCCCATCGTGGGGACCGGCATGCGCTGGCGCCAGGATCCGGACCTTCTGCGCGCCTACTCGCGTGCGTCGTGGCTGTGGGTGCTACTCAACATCATCCGTGGCGTGGCGCAGATCCCGCTCATCCAGGGCGAGGACCTCTGGGCACTCGCGGCGATTCGCCCGGTGTTCTACGGACTGGTCATCATCACCGTGCTGCTGTCGTGGGTGATCATCCGGCGCGCCTTGCCCGCCGATCACCCCGGCATCCGCCATCCGCGCAGCGCGGACGGCACGCCTCTCTGACAGGACGTCTAGCCGGGCTGGCACCCCGGGCACCAGTAGAGCTTGCGCCCCTGCATGTCAGCCATCTCGACGACGGACCTGCACAGGTAGCACTCGCGACCATCACGCCGGTAGACGTAGACCTCTCCCCCATGGCGATCCTCTCGCTTGGCGCGCCCCATGACCTCGGGCATGTGCTCCGGTCGCACCGTGTCGATACGGCCACGCTTCGTCCCGGCGGACATGAGGAGCACGAGGTCCTCCCACATTCCATCGAACTCCGCGCGTGAGACCTGGTTCCCCGCGCGGAACGGCGAGATGTTGTGCCGGAAGAGCACCTCGGCGCGATAGATGTTCCCGACGCCAGCGAACACCTGCTGGTTCATGAGCAGAGATCCGATCGGTGCGTTCGACCGCTGCACGCGCGCCCATGCGGGTTCCGGGTCGGACTTGCGGATCGGATCCGGCCCGATCCGGCCCACGGCTGCTTTTTTGGCCGTCTGATCGATGACCACGCAGCGCGTGGGGCCACGCAACTCGGCGTATCCCTCGTCGTCCCAGATACGCATCCGCAATTCCCCGCGTGGCTCCGGGCGTACCCCGCGCGCGATACGCCATTTCCCGAACAACCCGAGGTGGACATGGATCCACAGGCCGTTGTCGAATCCGATGAACAGGTGCTTGCCGTGCGCCTCGATCGTGGTGACCACGTGTCCGTCGACGAGTGCGGCATCCGCAGCGAATCGCCCCTGCGGACTGTCCACGGATACGGCGCGGCCCTTGAACAACCGGCGCAGGCGTCGGGCCTGATTGTGGATGACGTTGCCCTCAGGCACCGGTGGCGCTCATCTCCCCGGCGATCGCGGCGACGAAGGAATCGACGTCTTCCACCGTGGTGTCCCACGAGCACATCCACCGGACCTCTCCGGTCATGTGATTCCAGACGTAGAAGTGGAACTTCTCCTGCAGGCGTCGGGTGACCTCGGCCGGCAGGATCGCGAATACGGCATTCGCCTGGACGGTCGACGTCACGGTCACACCCGGTATCGCCGCCACGCCCGCAGCTAATCGGTCGGCCATCCCATTCGCATGGTCGGCATTGCGTTTCCACAGGTCATCAGTCAGGAGCGCGAGCAACTGGGCGCTGATGAAGCGCATCTTGCTCGATAACTGCATCGAGGTCTTGCGGATGAACGGCACCTTCGCGGCTAAGGAATCCGAGAAGGTGACCACCGCCTCGCTGAGCATTGCGCCGTTCTTGGTCCCCCCGAGCGAGAGGGCATCGATCCCGATATCCGTGGTGATCGCACGCAGGGGCACACCCAGGCGCGCCGCCGCGTTGGAGATGCGCGCACCGTCCATGTGGACGAGCAGACCGCGTGAGTGCGCGTGGTCCACCAAGGCACGGAGTTCGTCGATCGAGTAGACGGTGCCCATCTCCGTGCTCTGCGTGATGGAGACCACGGTCGGCTGTGCGCGGTGGACGAAACCGATGTCGAAGACCTGGGTGTCGACGAGTTCGGGCGTGAGCTTCCCTTGGACGCCGGGGACTGTCCAGAGCTTCAACCCGGCCATCTTCTCGGGTGCACCGCCCTCATCGGCGTGGATGTGTGCCGATTGCGCGCACACCACCGCTTCCCATCGCTCCGTCATCGCCTGAAGAGCCACCACGTTGGCACCCGTGCCGTTGAACACCGGGAAAACCCGAGCGGTTGGGCCGAAGTGTGCATTGATCGCGGACTGGAGCTGCTCCGTCACCACGTCATCGCCGTAGGCCGATTGGTGATCGACGTTCGCCGCAGAGATGGCGGCCAGCACCTCGGGGTGGATGCCGGCGTAGTTGTCGCTGGCGAATCCGCGCCACGGCTCGGCGATCATGCTCGGAGTATTCCTCAGTCGAATTGAGGGCCCACGGTGCGGCTGCGTTTGAGCTCGTAGAACCCGGGAGTGGCCGCCACCATGAGGGTGCCGTCCCAGAGTCGCGCCGCATCCTCGCCCATCGGAGCCGGAGTGACGACGGGTCCGAAGAACGCGACGGGAGCCCCGTCGGATCCGGGAACCGCGATCACGGGGGTGCCGACTTCACTGCCCACGAGATCGATGGCGCGCTGATGACTGGCCCGCAGGGCACTGTCCAGGGACGCATCCTCAGCTGCGCCGGCGAGCTCGAGGGGTAGACCCGCGTCCGCCACGGATTCGGTGATGATCCGGGCGTAGTCCGTGCGCGCCTCGACGTGCAGACGCGTGCCGAAGGCCGTGTACAGCGGCCCCAGGACCGCGTCACCATGCTGCTCTCTCGCGGCGATGCACACACGGACCGGTCCCCACGCAGCCTTCATGGCTTCCGCATACTCCAGTGGAATCTCGTTGTGTTCGTTCAAGACGGCAAGACTCATCACGCTCCATGTGATGTCGAGATCGCGCATGCGCGACACCTCGATTAGCCAGCGGGATGTGATCCAGGCCCACGGGCACATGGGGTCGAACCAGAACTCCACCTTCGTCGTCACGGACTGAAACGTAGTGCAAGGATCGGAGCATGACCACAGGCGAGAACATCACCCGGGCCGAGGCGCGTCAACGATCGTCCATGATCGCGGTGGATTCCTACCGCGTGGAGTTGGACCTCACGGGCTCGGGGCCGACCTTCCGTTCGATGACGACGTGCGAGTTCACGTGCTCGACTCCCGGTGCCCAAACCTGGATCGACCTCATCGCCCCCGCTGTGGTCAGCGTCACGCTCAACGGTGGGGAGTTGCAGGGCGCTGTCGACGGGGCTCGGATCACCCTCCCCGACCTCCAGGCCCGCAACACGGTCACCGTGGTGGCCGACTGCGCCTACATGAACACCGGGGAAGGACTCCACCGGTTCATCGATCCGGTAGACGACGAGACCTACCTCTACACCCAGTTCGAATCTGCTGACGCGCGGCGCATGTACGCCTGCTTCGAACAACCCGACCTGAAGGCCACCTTCGCTCTGACCGTGACCGCACCCGCGCACTGGCAGGTGGTCAGTAACTCCCCTACGCCTCCGGCAATCTCGGCAGGGTCGGCCACTGCCCGCTGGGAGTTCGAGCCCACACCGCGGATGTCGACCTACATCACCGCTCTCGTGGCCGGCCCTTATCACGTGGTGCGTGATGAGTATCGCGGTCCGCACGGCACCTATCCCCTGGGTCTCTTCTGCCGCGAGTCACTCGCGCAGTATCTGGACGCGGAGGAGATCTTCACCGTCACCAAGCAGGGATTCGCCTTCTTCGAGGAGCAGTTCCAGGTCCCCTACCCCTTCGCCAAGTACGACCAGTTGTTCGTTCCCGAGTTCAACGCCGGGGCCATGGAGAACGCAGGCTGCGTGACCATCCTCGAGGACTACATCTTCCGTTCGCGGGTCACCCTCGCCGCCTACGAGCAGCGCGCCAACACGATCCTCCATGAGCTCGCGCACATGTGGTTTGGCGATCTGGTCACCATGACCTGGTGGGACGATCTGTGGCTCAACGAGTCGTTCGCCGAGTGGGCCGCGCACCACGCGAACGTGCACGCCACCCGCTACAACGAGGCCTGGACCACCTTCGCGAACCTGCGGAAGGCCTGGGCCTACCGCCAGGACCAACTCCCCTCGACCCACCCGATCGCCGCCGACATGGTCGACCTGGACTCGGTACGTGTGAACTTCGACGGCATCACCTACGCGAAGGGCGCATCAGCCCTACGCCAACTCGTGGCCTGGGTGGGCGAGGAGCAGTTCCTCGCCGGTCTGCACGCCTACTTCACGAAGCATGCGTGGAAGAACACCGAACTGACCGATCTGCTCTCCGAGTTGGAGGCGACGAGCGGGCGCGACCTGTCGTCGTGGACCCGCGAATGGCTCCAGACCAGTGGTGTGAACCTGCTGCGTCCGCGGGTTGCGGTCTCCGCCGACGGCACGTACTCCTCCGTCGTGATCGAGCAGGAGCCCCCGTCGGCACCCGAGGGCATTTCACCGACTCTGCGTTCCCACCGCGTCGGCATCGGTCTCTACGACCTGGTGGACGGCGGCCTGCGACTCCGCGAGCGCATCGAGGTCGACGTCGTCGGGGCAGAGACCCCCGTGCCGTCACTCGCGGGCACCCCGCGTGCCGACCTCCTCCTGGTCAACGACGGTGACCTGACATTCGCGAAGGTGCGCCTGGACGACACGTCCTGGGAGACCGCTATCGCGCACCTGGGCTCACTCGAGGACTCCCTGGCGCGCGCGGTCATCTGGGGCGCCGCCTGGGATATGACGCGCGACGCCGAGGTGTCCACCGGGGACTTCGTTCACCTGGTCATCTCGGGCATCGCAGCAGAGACCGACATCGGTGTCGTGCAGGGCGTGCTTCGGCAGGTACGTGCCGCGATCGACCAGTTCGCCGCAGAGACGCACCGCGAGGAGTACCTCCTCCGACTCTCCGGCCACCTGCGGGACCTCGCGCGCAGCGCGGAGCCCGGTAGCGATCGTCAACTCGCCTTCGCCCGCGCGTTCGCGGGGTCGGCGGTCTCCAACGCCGACCTCGAACTCGTCGGCGCACTCCTCGATGGGCGCGAGACCTGGGAGGGGCTGGTGATCGACACGGACCTGCGCTGGTTCCTGCTCACCCAACTCGTAGTCGCCGGGGCACGGGGGCCCGAGGAGATCGATGCCGAGTTGGCATCCGACGACACAGCGACGGGTAGGCGCCAGGCAGCTGCGGCCCGCGCCGCGATTCCCACGCGCGAGGCCAAGGAGGCTGCCTGGCACGCCATCGTCGGGCGCACGGACCTACCCAATGCCATCCTCGACGCCACCATCGCCGGCTTCCAGCAGCGCGATCAGCTCTCCCTCCTCACGCCGTACCGATCGATGTTCTTCGATGTCCTGGAGAACGTGTGGCAGGAGCGCACGATGGAGATGGCGCAGTCCATCACGATGGGCCTCTACCCGGGATTGCTCGTGGATCAGAAAACGGTTGACGTCACGAATCACTACTTGGAGCGTGAGATGAACTCCGCCCTACGCCGACTGTTGACCGAGGGCCGGGACGGGGTCGAGCGCGCACTGCGCGCCCGAGCACGGGACGCCTAGGCCGGTTCGTCGAGGTGCAGCACGCGCGGTGCCCGCGCGTGCTCGGCGAGGAGCACCACGGCATCGCGCAGCCCGACGACAAGGTCGTCGACCTCCGCGCCCGATCGCAACGCGAGGACGGCGAATTGACAGGTGCGGTCATCGACGTGGATACGCGCATCGGGCCCGGTGACGATCTCCACGATCGCTGCCGCTGGATCCACGGCCACCAGGACGGCCGAGCGGGGATCACGGAGGCGGGCGTGCACGGCTTCCGCGGACTCGCGGGCCCGAGGCAGGGGCCCGACGTGGACCGCGAACTCCAGTCCGCAGATGTCACGTGAGCGATCCACGATCTCCTGCAGGTCCTCGCGCACGCTCCCGGTGACCCCGACGAAGTGCTCGCTCCCACGCCACTCACCCGAGGCGCCCCCGCGACGCAGGAGGGACTCCTCCGCGGAGATCCCGAGCGGGACGCGGGTGGGATCCGGCAGTGCCGCGCCACTCACGATCGTCGTCTCACCGTCGACATCCTCATTCCCCGTCGAGCCGCGGCGCCACGAGGGCAGTGCCAGGAACAGGGCGATGACGGCGGCGAGGCCGACCGGGATTCCCACGAAGATGAGGAGAACGGTGAGCGTGTCCACGACCCGAGCCTAGTGATCGCGGGTCAGCAGCCCGACGAGCTCCGGCTGCCCCATGAGGTCCTCGAGAAGCACGGCGCTGCCGTCCCCCCGACACAACGGGATGCGCCAATTCGGGTACTCACCGTCCGTGCCCGGTTGGTTCTGCGCGCGCCGATCCCCCACTACGTCGGTGACCGCGATCCCGATCATGCGCGCGGGACTCGCCCGGAGTGCGCGGTGGAGGGCGATGACGAAGGCGGCGATGCCTTCCTCCGAGCTCGGATCGGATACCGGATCCAGCCAGCCCCGGTCGATGAGGATCTCGCGCCACCGGCGGCGCTCGTCGGCCGCATGCGCGTACTCGCTGTCAGCGTCGGTCGTGAGCAGACCCAACTCCGCCCGGATGCGCACGTGTTCGTCCCGGAGGTAGCCAGCGGTGGGTGGCAGGTCATGGACGGTGACGCTGGCGAGGACATCGCTCCGCCACGAGTCGGGGTTCTGTTCCCCCTCGAACCACAGGACGGATGTGCCGAGGATCCCGCGCGATGCGAGCTCGCGTTCCACCCAGTCCTCGACCGTTCCCAAGTCCTCACCGATCACCACCGCTCCAGCACGGTGGGCCTCGAGGCACAACAGCCCGAGCAACGCGTCATGGTCGAAACGCACGAAGGTGCCCCGATCGGGGCTGGCGCCCTCGGGAATCCACCACATCCGGAACAGCCCGAGGATGTGGTCCACGCGCAGCCCCCCGCTGGTCCGCAGAACGGTGCGCAGCATGTCCCGGTAGGGCGCGAAGCCTGCATCTGCCAAGGCAGTCGGCTTCCACGGCGGCAACTGCCAGTCCTGTCCCAACTGGTTGTACATGTCGGGAGGGGCGCCCACCATCACACCGGGGGCGAGGACGTCGCTCAACGCCCACGCGTCGGCGCCAGCACGGTGCACACCCACCGCTAGGTCGTTGACGATCCCCACCGCCATTCCCGCCTCCACGGCGGCCATGTGCGCGGCTGCGAGTTGCTGATGAGTCACCCATTGGAGCCACACGTGGAAGTCGACGTCACGTGCGTGCCGTCGCGCGAACTCCTCAACGTCGGGTGAGCGCGGATGCCGGTAGCGGGCGGGCCACGTGTCGGTGAGCGGACCGAACCGATCGGCCAGGGCACACCAGCGTGCGAAGTCGATCAGGCCGGAACCCTCGCTCCGAACGTACGCGTCGAGGTCAGCCTGCCGTGCCGTATCGCGTCCCACACGGAACACCGCCTCCAGCGCCCGGCGCTTCACGGTCCATGCCGCATCGCGATCCAAGAGTTCAGGCGTCGCGTTGATCCCGCGCAGTGTCATCGCGTCACGCTCGATCCGACGTCGGCGCCATGCCGAGAGCTGTCCCCACTCCGGGATGTCTTCGACACGTATGTAGGCCGGACTCGCGAAGCGGCGGGTGACCGGTGAGTACGGGGACGCGGTCACGGGAGCGACGGGAGACGTCGCATGCAGGGGATTGACCAAGAGGAATCCGGCATCGAGTTCACGCGCACTCCACACGGCCAACTCGCGAAGGTCGTGCAGGTCACCCAATGCCCACGAACCACGGGAGCGCAGCGAATACAGCTGTGTCATCAATCCCCACTGCCGCTCACCCAGGATCGCTTCCGGCCGCAGCCGCGACGGCGTCACGGCGAGAACGCACGATTCCGTCCGGTCCCCGCTGGTCGCGCACAGTCGGTGGTAGCCGATGGGCAGGTCACCGGGAACCTGGAACGACGCCTCCCCTGTGAGCACTCCGTCGACGTTGACGGGATCGACCCACACGTCCATCTGCGTGAGCGCATCGGTGCGCCCGTCGTCGAATTCGATCCACATGCGAACCGGGTCTCCGTGGGGGACGTGCACCCAGGCTCGGCGCGCCTCCCCCTCCCGGATCAGGAAGAACGGCGGCATGAACCTGCGCCACTCGCGCAACGGCACGTCTGCGAGCGCTGCCTCGACGTCATCAGCGGTGTCCGCGACCACGCCCAGGGCGCGGAGGACCGCACGGACCGTCGTATCCGACACCTCGACGAGCGCACCCGACTGACCCCGGTACTCGGTCGCCACCCCGTAGGCCTCGGCCAGTGCACGTAGAGACGCGTCACAGGCCGGCACATCCGCACAGTAATCGCTGTCAGGTGACTTCATAGGGTGTGTGCATGACCAGGGACACTCGGCCGGACTACCCCGCTGCGCCACGTGAGGACATTGCAGAAACGTTGCACGGCGTCCCGGTCGCGGATCCCTATCGCTGGCTGGAGAACGCGGATGATCCGCGCACCCGGACCTGGCTGGAGCAGCAGGCGGCTCTCATGTCCGCCGAGCGAGCTCAGTGGACCACTCGCGATGCGTTCGCCACGAGGGTTGCCGAACTGCTCGGCTCGGGGTCGATCTCCCCGGACTACTTCCGGGGTGAGCGTCGCTTCTTCACGCGACGTGATCCCGATCAACAGTTCGCGGTCCTCTACGTCGCCAAGGGGGACGACGAGCGCGTGTTGATCGATCCGATGCAGCTCGATCCCGCGGGCACGACGACTCTCGATAGTTGGCAGCCCTCGAAGGAGGGGAATCTGCTGGCCTATCAGGTGTCCGAAGGTGGGACGGAGGAATCGGTCCTCTATCTCATGGACGTCGCCACTGGGGCGGTGATCGAGGGGCCGATCGATCGATGCCGCTACTCCCCCGTGGCCTGGATCCCGGGTGAGCAGGCCTTCTACTACGTGCGACGACTCCCCCCGGAGGATCTGCCCGAGTCCGAGCGGAACTTCCACCGGCGCGTCTACCTGCATCGGGTCGGCACACGGACCGACGAGGACGTGTGCGTCTTCGGCGCCGGGATGACGATGACCAACTACTACGGAGTCGAAGTCTCACGCGACGGACGTTGGCTGCAGGTCAGCGCATCGGAGGGCACTGAGCCACGCAACGATCTGTGGGTTGCCGACCTGAGCACCTGCTCCGTCGACACGCCCGCATTCACCCTCGTGCAGGGGGATGTCGACGCGCAGACGTCGCTGACGTTCGGGCGTGACGGACGCGTGTACATATTCACCGATCGCGATGCGCCCCGTGGGCGGCTCCTCGTCACCACGCCGGGTGCCTGGCAGCCCGATCAGTGGGTGACCCTGCTCCCCGAGGCGGCCGAGGCCGTCCTCGACGGCGCGGCCGTGCTGGACGGCGGCGGGCTCGAGGAGGACCTGCTGCTGGCCGCATGGACCAGCCACGGCGTCGCCCGTCTCACCCTGCACCGGGCGAAGGATGGCGAGACCCTGCAGGAGATCGCGCTGCCCGGGGCGGGAACCGTGGGTGGGCCTGTCGAGCACATCGACGGCGGACCGATCGCCTGGATCGTCTACACGGACCACACGTCCGTGCCGCGCGTGTACTCCTTCGATGGACGCACCCGCGAACTCACTCTCTACGCCAGTCCTCCTGGATCGGTTGAGCCACCGGCGGTGTTCTCCCATCAGGTCGCGTACACATCCGCCGATGGCACGCCGGTGCGCATGTTCCTCATCACCCCGACGGATCGTCCCGATCGACCGCGTCCCACGGTGCTCTATGGCTACGGCGGATTCGGCATTTCGATGCAACCCGGCTACTCCGCTGCCATCCTCGCCTGGGTCGAGGCCGGTGGCGTCTGGGCCGTGGCGTGCCTGCGCGGTGGTGGCGAGGAAGGCGAGGACTGGCACCGTGCCGGGATGCTGGGCACGAAGCAGAACGTGTTCGATGACTTCCACGCGGCGGCCGAGTACCTGATCGAGCAGGGCTGGACCGCACCCGAGAACCTCGGCATCTACGGCGGTTCCAATGGCGGTCTGCTCGTCGGGGCCGCAATGACCCAGCGCCCGGAGCTGTTCAACGCTGTTGTGTGCGTGGCCCCGCTCCTGGACATGATCCGCTACACAACCTCCGAACTCGGCCCGACGTGGACCGTGGAATACGGCGACCCGGAGGATCCCGAACAGTTCGGCTGGCTGCACTCGTACTCCCCCTATCACCGGGTGACCGAAGGCACGGACTACCCCGCGACGATGTTCGCGATCTTCGACAACGACACCCGCACGGATCCGATGCATGGTCGCAAGATGGCGGCCGCCGTGCAGGCCGCGACCTCGGGTACGCGTCCGATCCTGGTGCGCACCGAGGGCGAGGTGGGCCACGGTGCTCGGGCGCTGTCGCGCGCGGTCGAGGAGACGGCGGACACGCTGGCTTTCCTCGCGGCCTGGACGGGACTGGAGGCACGGTGAGCGAGGAGGTGACCTACTACGAGGCGTTCGGCGGCCACGAATTCTTCGACAGACTCGTGGGCGCCTTCTACACGCGGGTGGCCACCGACGACATCCTTCGCCCGATGTATCCCGACGAGGATCTCACGGAGGCGCGTTGGCGACTTCAGATGTTCCTGGAGCAGTACTGGGGCGGCCCGAAGACCTATGGCGACGTGCGTGGGCATCCCAAACTGCGCATGAGACACATGCCCTTCGTGATCGACGGTCGAGCACGTGATCGCTGGCTCACCCACATGCGCGCTTCGGTGGATGAGCAGGGTCTGCCCGCAGAGCTCGACGAGGTCTTGTGGAACTACCTGTTGTCCGCGGCTTTCGCGATGCAGAACGTCGCCGACGATCACGGCCCGACGGTGGCCGACATCCCCGAGAACCGGGGCTGACGCCCGGCCCTAGCTGACCGCGTGCAGGCTGAGTTGGGCCTGGATGCCCGCGACGTAGCTGAATACCTGACCCCGCGGTGTCGAGAGTCGCCGCCAGGGACCGTTGGTGGCCGCCGTGATGCGCATCGGCTCACGTGCCAGGAAGCGCAAGCGGTAGCCCGCATGCAGCACACGCAGGGGTAGGCCCGCCCAGGCGGGCCGGGACCAGATGTCCTCGGCCACGGTTTGCTGTCCTCGGGGACCCAGACCCACCGATCGACTGCGGAACTCCACGAGCGCCTCGTCGACGGCGGGGAGGACGTCGCTGGCGACCGCGGGGATCGGCATCTGCCAGCCGGCCGCCGGAGGCAGGTGGACGAGGGACACCCCGGAGGAGAAAGGAACCTGGACCGGGGCGAGTTCCGCCAGGTCGATCTCGCCCGACGTCTCCGCAGCTGCCACGAGGCCCGCGAGGGAGATAGTGACGTCGAGGGAGTCACCGACCTCCGCGGGCACCGCGAGGAAGGCAAGCACGTCCATCGGGGGTGCGGTGAAGATGCCGAGGGCACCATCCCGGCTGATGACCCGTGCAGGCATACGAGCGTCCCACTCGACCTGACGCCGCCCCAGCGCCGTAAGTACCCGACGCTCGGCATCACCGAGGCGAACCATGGTCTCCACGGTGCCTCCTTACTGTGGCGGTGTCTCCGAGAGGTGCGACATCAGCCCGACCCGGAAGGACTCCGGAATCGGCGTCGATTTCTTGGATGCAATATCGAAACACACCACCACGGTTTTCGCATCCGCAGCAAGGGTGGGCCCGTCCCAGATCTGGCACTCGATCGTGAAGGAGGACGTGCCGATGTGACTCACCCAGGTACGCAGGATCAGGGGTGCCGTCGAGTACTCGATGGGAGCCCGGTAGTTGATCTCCTGGCGCGCCACGACCTGGTTGCCCGCACGCATGATGTCCGGGTCGATGTCCAGGTAGAGCCGGACGCGCGCTTCCATGACGTAGTCCAGGAAGGTTGCGTTGCTGACGTGGTTGAGCGGGTCGAGATCCTTGAATCGACGCTCCACCGGGATGTCGAGGGCCACGCCTAGTCCCGGGTGAGCTTGCGATACGTGGCGCGGTGGGGACGAGCGGCGTCCGCTCCGAGGCGCTCGATCTTGTTCTTCTCGTAGGACTCGAAGTTGCCCTCGAACCAGAACCACTGCGAATCACCTTCGTAGGCGAGGATGTGGGTGGCGATGCGATCGAGGAACCACCGATCGTGAGATGTGATCACCGCGCAGCCGGGGAAGTCGAGCAAGGCGTTCTCGAGCGATCCGAGTGTCTCCACATCCAGGTCGTTCGTCGGCTCGTCGAGCAGCAGCAGATTGCCACCCATCTTCAGCGTCAACGCGAGGTTGAGTCGGTTGCGCTCACCGCCGGACAGCACCTTCGCCGGCTTCTGCTGATCGGGGCCCTTGAATCCGAAAGCGGAGACATACGCGCGCGAGGGCATCTCGACATTCCCGACCTTGATCCAGTCGAGACCGTCGGACACCACCTCCCATACGTTCTTGCTGGGATCGAGGCCGGCGCGGCTCTGGTCCACGTAGGACAGGGTCACGGTCTCACCCACCTTGATGTCGCCGGATGTCGGCAGCTCGTCTTTGTCATCGTCGCGCCCCTCGGCAGCGGCGACGAGCATCGTGAACAGCGTGGTCTTGCCCACGCCGTTGGGCCCGATCACGCCGACGATGCCGTTGCGTGGCAGCGAGAAGGACAGGTCGTCGATGAGGATGCGATCCCCGAACGCCTTAGTGAGATGGTCGACCTCGACCACGACATTGCCCAGGCGTGGACCCGGCGGGATCTGGATCTCCTCCATGTCCAACTTCCGCGTCTTCTCAGCCTCCGACGCCATCTCCTCGTATCGGTCGAGACGGGCGCGGCTCTTGGTCTGGCGGGCCTTGGCGTTTGAACGCACCCACTCGAGTTCCTCGGTGAGGCGCTTCTGCAGTTTCGCGTCCTTCTGCCCCTCGACCTTCAGACGAGCAGCCTTGGTTTCCAGGTAGGTGGAGTAGTTGCCCTGGTACGGGTAGGCACGACCTCGATCGAGCTCCAGGATCCATTCGGCGACGTTGTCGAGGAAGTAGCGGTCATGGGTGATCGCGACGATCGTGCCGGGGTACTTCTCCAGGTGCTGCTCGAGCCACTGCACGCTCTCGGCATCGAGGTGGTTGGTGGGTTCGTCAAGGAGGAGGAGATCAGGCTGACGCAGGAGCAACTGACAAAGGGCCACGCGCCGCTTCTCACCACCCGAGAGCACAGAGACGTCGGCATCCGGCGGCGGGCAACGCAGGGCATCCATGGCTTGCTCGAGTTGGGCGTCCAAGTCCCAGGCATTGCGATGGTCGATGGCTTCCTGCAACTGACCCATCTCGGCGAGCAATGCGTCGTAGTCCGCATCCGGGTCGGCGAGCAGGCCGGAGATCTCGTTGAACCGATCGATCATGCCCTTGGTCTCGGCGACTCCGTCTTGGACGTTCTCCAGCACGGTCTTGGACTCGTCGAGTTTCGGCTCCTGCATGAGGATCCCGACGGTGTAGCCCTCCATGAGCCGGGCTTCGCCGTTCGAGACGTCGTCGATCCCGGCCATGATCTTCAGCAGGCTGGACTTGCCCGCTCCGTTCGGTCCGACGACGCCGATCTTCGCGCCTGGCAGGAAGGCCAGGGTCACGTCATCGAGGACGACCTTGTCGCCGTGGGCCTTGCGTGCTTTGGAGAGGGTGTAGATGAACTCGGCCATGCGCGGAAGCCTATTCAGCGCTCCCACCGCGGGTGTGAGGGGCGACGTTCGTCGCCCCTCACAGGAACTCAGCCGACCGGCTCGAGGATCTCCCCGGTGTCGAGATCGACCTCGAGTGACTCGTCTTCCAGGGTTGCGTCCTCGGCCGCCATGCGCTCGACCTCCATGTCATCGGCCAACCCGCGCTGCTCACTCTCGGTCACAGCGGTGCGGCGGATGCGCTCGAAGTCGGCGATCCCGCGAGCCA
>CAZBWA010000026.1:0-22148 GCA_964495555.1 uncultured Bifidobacteriaceae bacterium
ATCTCGGTGGCAAGATCGACGGCGTTCTCGCGGCCAATGACGGCCTCGGTGGCGCGGCGATCGCCGTGCTCGACAAGAACGGCGTGACCGTTCCCGTGACCGGCCAGGACGCGACCCTCTCGGGTCTGCAGAACGTCCTGCTCGGCAAGCAGTGCATGTCGGTGTTCAAGAACACCGCTCTCGAGGCTGCCGACGCGTCGGCGCTCGCGATCGCGCTGCTTAATGGCGAGAAGCCGGAGGTTCCGGGCTCGGTGGACGTCAACGGCGTCACCGTCCCCGCGAAGTACTCCGAGCCGAAGATCGTCTACGCGGAGAACGTCCAGGAGGTTCTGGACGCTGGTACCGCTGGCTTCACCGCTGCAGATCTCTGCGCCGGTGACGTTGCGGCCGCGTGCACGGAACTCGGAATCCAGTAGTCAACGGACTGCTGATCCGGCAGGGTGGGGTCCGTATGGGCCCCACCCTGCCGCGCACGGGGGGTTGTGTAGTCGTGGAGGAGAGCACATGAGCCCAGTCCTGGAAGTGACAGGGGTAAACAAGAGTTTCGGTCCGGTGGACGTCCTCAAGAGCGTGGACTTCGCCATCGAGCCCGGCACGGTCACCGCCCTCGTCGGTGACAACGGCGCCGGGAAGAGCACCCTGATCAAGGGGATCGCCGGTATCCAGCCCTTCGATACGGGTCAGATCGTGTTCGAGGGCGCCACGGTGGACATCACCGATCCGCGCCACGCGGCCGATCTGGGAATCGAGGTCGTGTACCAGGACCTGGCTCTTTGCGACAACCTCGACATCGTGCAGAACATGTTCCTCGGACGTGAACTCGTCCAGGGTCCCGCCCTCGACGAGGCGGACATGGAGTCCCGGGCCGGTGAGACGCTGCAGTCCCTGTCGGTGCGCACGGTGAAGTCCCTGCGCCAGAAGGTGGCGAGCCTCTCGGGTGGCCAGCGTCAGACCGTCGCCATCGCTCGCGCGGTGCTGTGGAACAACAAAGTCGTCATCCTGGACGAGCCCACCGCGGCGCTGGGTGTCGCCCAGACCGAGCAGGTGCTCGCCCTCGTCCGCCGCCTTGCCGATCAGGGCCTCGGAGTCGTGATCATCTCCCACAACCTGCAGGACGTCTTCAAGGTCGCCGACTGGATCTACGTGCTCTACCTGGGCACCATGATCGCGCGCCTTAAGGCCTCCGACACCAATACCGCCGAGGTCGTCGAGTACATCACCGGCAGCCGCAGCGCTGGAAAGGGTGATGAGTAATGGCGAACACCGACCTTCCCGCGTACCTGCAGCCGTCTAACACGAGTGTGGGGGAGACATTCCGTGCCTACATCGCACGTGTCCGCGGTGGCGACATGGGCCCGCTGCCCGCCGTCATCGGACTGGTCGTCCTGGTGGTGCTGTTCTCCCTGCTGCGCCCCGTCTTCTTCACGCCGCTGAACTTCGCCAACTTCTTCACCCAGGCGGCCGTGGTGGCGATTCTTGCGATGGGCCTGGTGTTCGTCCTTCTGCTCGGCGAGATCGACCTCTCCGCCGGTGTGACCTCGGGTGTGTCCGGCGCCCTGCTCGCCGTCGGCATGGCGTCCTGGGGTTTCCCCTGGTACGTCGCCTTCGCAGTGTCAATGCTCGCCGGCCTCGTGATCGGCCTGTTCATCGGCTTCCTCGTCGCCCGTGTCGGTATTCCATCGTTCGTGGTCACGTTGGCCCTGTTCCTGGCCTTCCAGGGGTTGGTGCTCGTGATCATCGGCGAGGGCGGCAACGTCCGCATCACCAACGAAGTGATCCTCGCGATCCAGAACAACAACCTCCCGGCGTGGGGCGGCTGGCTGTTCTACCTGATCCTCGTGCTCGGATACTTCGGCCTCGCCTACAGCGGACGTATGCGGCGCTTGCGTCGCGGGTTCTCCGCCCAGGCGATGTCCCTCATCCTGATCAAGACGGGTGTCATCGCGGTCATCGGATTCGTCACGGTCTGGGTCCTCAACCTCGAACGCAGCGTCAACCCCGAACTCAATCCGCTCAGTGGCGTCCCGATCATCATCCCGATCATCGCCCTGCTGGCCCTCGCGTTCGGGTTCGTCCTCGAGCGCACCCGGTTCGGTCGCCACGTCTATGCCGTGGGCGGCAACGTGGAAGCCGCCCGCCGTGCGGGCATCAACGTCCGCCAGGTGCGGATCGCGGTGTTCTCGATCTGCTCCACCACGGCGGCCTTCGCCGGCATCGTGGCCGCCAGCCGCGCTGCCTCGGTGGACCCCAATGCCGGACGCTTCATCGTGCTGAACGCCATCGCCGCCGCGGTCATCGGTGGCACGTCACTCTTCGGTGGTCGCGGTCGCATCTACGACGCCCTGATCGGCGCGGCCGTGGTGGCCGTCATCGACAACGGCATGGGGCTCCTGGGCTACCCGGCTGGTGTGAAGCTCATGATCACCGGTGGCGTGCTGATGCTGGCCGCGGGTGCCGATGCCCTGTCGCGCAAGAGATCGATGGTCTCGCTGAAATGACGCCCATCGATCGGCGATGGTGAGGAGCCCAGCACCGTGTTCGCCGCAGCAACGTCGGACGATGTCCGCCGTCTGAATCTCGCTCGTCTCCTTCGTCAGTTGCATCTCGAGGGCAGCCTGACGCGCTCGGAGCTTGTCGCGCGCACGGGACTCAACCGGAGCACCGTGGCTGGCCTCATCACCGATCTCGCCGAGGCCGGACTGGTCAAGGAGGTCGCAGGCCAGGCGGTCGGCGTGGGTCGCCCGTCCCTCGGCGTCGAGCCGATCTCCACCTCCGCGTTCGTCGCGGCGTTCGACCTCGGCGTCGGGCGCATCAGCGCCGCCATCATCGGGCTGGGCGGTGAGGTGCTGCATCGCGGTGAGACCACCGTGTCCCCCTCGGAGAGCGACGCGGCCTCCATGGTCGAGCGCATGACCGATCTGTGTGAGGAGATGTTCCGCTCGGTCCCCGACGGCGCGGCCTGGGTCGGCACGGGCGTGTCCCTCCCGGGCGTGGTCGACCCGGTCTCCGGCCTGGTCCGAGTCGCACCGAACCTCGGGTGGGGGGGAGTCGAACTGACCACCCTGCTGGCCGATGCCATGTCGGCGCGGTTCTCCCGGGCACCCCACATCGTGCTGGCCAACGACGCCAACCTCGGTGCGCTGGCCGAATGCACCCGCGGTGTCGGGCGGTCACAGCAGAACCTGGTCTACATCGCCGGAGACGTCGGTGTCGGTGGCGGTGTCGTCGTCGACGGCAACCTCATGGCAGGCACCACCGGCTTCGGTGGCGAGGTGGGCCACCTGATCGTGAACCCCGGCGGACGCCCGTGCCGGTGCGGCAATCGGGGATGCTGGGAGACCGAGATCGGACGTGACGCCGTCCTGCGCGCGTGCGGCAAGGACAGCCTGGCCGACATCCTCGAGGCCGCCAGGGCCGGAGACGAGTCCGTGCTGCGCGGCCTCACGGAAGTCAGCGGCTGGCTCGGACAGGGGCTGGTGAACCTCGTGAACACGTTCGACCCTCAGGTGATCGTCATCGGTGGCCCACTGGGCGAGATCCTGTTGTTCTTCGGCGACGACGTGCGCATCCAGGTCAGGCACGGCTGGGACGTCTCCGAGCGCGACCTCGTGCTGGTTCCCTCCGCCCTCGGGGCCGAGGCCTCAGTCATCGGCGCCGGCGAGTTGGCCTTCGGTGAGTTGCTGGGCAACCCGATCGCGCACCTGGAGGAGAGCCCGCACCTGGTGAGCCGGTGAGCGCCCCCACACTGCGCACCGACCGCCAGTCCCTGTCCTTCGACCCCGATCTCGGTGGTCGCGTGACCTCGTGGGTGGTCGATGGCCTGGAAGTTCTCGCGTGCGCGGGCACGCTGCCCGTCGAGCACGGCATGTATGCGATGGCGCCCTGGGCTGGCCGGCTTCGGGACAACCGCATCACGCGCGAGCAGCGCGAGAGGTGGGGATTCCCGGGCGCGGAGTACGCACCGGCGGCCACCTTCGCGGGGTGGGCGTTGCACGGGACCTGTCTCGATGCGTCGATCGATGAGTGGCGCATCGACGGTTCCCGGATCGAGATGCGTCAACGCATCCCCGGATGGTCCGCCACGCTGGTGACGCAGTGGTCCGTGACCGGGCTGCAAGCGGAGTCGCGTCTCACCGTTGAAGCCGACGAGCCGACGCCCGCACTCCTCGGCTGGCATCCCTGGTTCCCCTCCGTCCTCGACGGTTCGCCAGCGACGTGGACGCTGCGTGGGGAATGCGCCGTGCGTGAGGGAGCGTTCGCCTCGGGGGAGTGGCAGACCTGGGTGGACGGTCAGAGGCGGGTGGACGATGCCTTCCACGTGCCCGACCGCACCGCGACGATCACGTGGGGGCCGCGTGCCCTGACTGTCCGCAACTCCGATCCGTGGTTCGTCGTCTTCGACGAGCGGCACGACGCCCTGTGCGTCGAGCCCCAGAACGGGCCGCCCAACGCGTTCGACACACCCTTGCGGGGTGATGCGCCCGTGGCGCGGCCGGGTGCGCCGGTGACTATGACGACGACGTGGGAGTGGCGTTGACGGTCACGCTGCGCCCCGTCGCCGCTGATGCGCGCGCGGCGTCGAGAACGGCTGTGGTGACGATCGTCTCCTCGATGGGGACGGGTGACGGTCCCCGCCCGAGCACTGCGTCCCGCACACCCGCGTAGAAGTCCCCCCAGCGTCCGCGCTCGAGGGGCTCGGTCACCTCACCGGACTCCGTCACCAGGTAGAGCGGTTGCTCGTCTACTCCGTAGCGGGGATCGTCGGCGCGCCCGCCCGCGCGCAGGAACGCTTCCTGCGCGTCCATCTGGTCGATGCGGGCTGATCCTCGGGTTCCGAGCGCGAGCATGCGTGGCGCAGTGTGCGCCGCAGCGTTGGTGCCGACGAGGTAGCTGACCGCGCCGCTCGCGTGGTGTGCAATCACCACGGCATCATCATCGGCGATGTCGGGGCTGCGCACGGAACGGGCGAAGGCCGTGACGGTGGTGATGGGGCCCAACAGGACGAGTGCCTGATCGATGATGTGCGGACCGAGGTCGTAGAGGTTGCCCCCCATGTCCTCCGGTGCGGTCGACTCCCGCCATTTCCCGGAGAGGCTGGGCTTCCACTGACCGAAGCGGGATTCGAAGCGGTGGATGTCACCGATCCGACCGGAGTCCCGCACCGCGCGCATCGTCAGGAAATCGGAGTCCCACCGGCGGTTCTGGTAGGCGATGACGTGCCGTCCTGCGGCCTGCGCCTGCGCGGCGAGTGCACGCACCTCCTCCACCGAGGGCGCCATCGGCTTGTCCACGACCACGTGCATCCCGGCATCGAGTGCCGCCTGCGCCTGCGGGACGTGGGCGACGTTCGCCCCGGCCACGACCGCGAGATCTGCGCCGGAGTCCAGGGCCGAATCCAGGTCGGAGTGCACCACCGCGTCGGGGAAGTCGATGCGTGCCCGTGCCTGCCGCTCCGGGTCACTCGTCAGGATCCCCATGACGTCGAGCCCGTCGGTGGCCGCCAGCAGGGGCCCGTGGAAGGACTGACCGGCGAGGCCGTACCCGAGGAGGACGGTCCGCACCATGGCCGAAGTCCATCACATGCCCAGGCTCACACCCAGGTGGGTAACCACATCCGCATGCGCCAGGAGTCGTAGGGGATCGTCTCGCCCGTCCAGATCGGGTAGAAGAACCACGCCGCGACGATCACGGCCGCGAGGTAGGCGGTGACGACGATGATGCCCGTGCGTCGTCGACGCGCATCCGCATCGACGGGCCCCACGATCGCACCGAGGGTCAGGGTCACGGCCATCACGACGAAGGGCACGTAGACGACGGTGTAGAAGGTGAAGACCGTGCGATCGAGGTAGAGCATCCACGGCAGCCAGCCTGCGGCGATGCCCACGAGGACGGCCCCGCTGCGCCAGTCACGGCGGGCGATCCAGCACCACAGTTGGTAGGGGATCGCGAGCACCGCGGCCCACCAGATGACCGGGTTGCCGAGGGCCAGGACCTCGCTCGCGCACGAGTCCGCCCCGCAGCCGGTGACCTCCCCGTCGTAATGGAACGACGTGGGACGCGTCATGAACGGCCACGAGAGTGGGTTGCTCTGATAGCTGTGTTCGGAGTCGAGATTGACGTGGAAGTTCCACATCTGCCAGTGGTAGTGCCAGAACCCACGCAGCGCGCCGGGGACCAAGGAGGGCCCTTTGTCCTGTGCCCAGGTGCGTCCCCAGCCGCCGTCCGTGGCGAACCAGCCCGTCCAACTCGCGAGGTAGACCGCGAGGACTCCGACCCCGGTCCCGAGGATCGCCATGGGCGCATCGAGGACGAGAGCCCCGACGTAGGGACGTCGTGCGCCGATCGCACGGCGCGCACCGGCATCCCAGAAGAGTGAGAGCACGATGAAGGCGAGTGCGAACCACGCGCCCGACCACTTCGATGCGCAGGCCAGGCCCAGGCAGAGGATCGCCACCCACCGCCAGGGACGTGCGCCGAGCCACGGTCCCCACGTCGACGTGGTGAATCCTTCATCGCGCACGAGGTGCGCGAGACGGCTGCGCGTTCGGTCACGATCGAGCAGCAGCGCACCGAAGGCGAGCAGCACCCAGAATCCCAATGTCAGGTCGACGAGCGCAGTCCGGCTGAGGACCAGGTGGATACCGTCGAGGGCGAGGAGCAGCCCCGCGATCACGCCGAGGCTGTCCGAGCGGGTGAGTCGGCGCACGATGCGTGCGAGCGCGATCACGGCGATGGTGCCGAGCAGGGCCATCATGAAGCGCCACCCGAACGGTGACACCCCGAAGAGGAACTCCCCGACCGCGATCGTCCACTTGCCGACCGGGGGGTGGACCACGAACGATCCTTCATTCGTGAAGGCCGGGATCGTCCGCCACGCGTCACCTGCGGTGAGCATCAGCTCCTTGTGGCCCTCGACCTCCTGGCGCTCGACACCGAAGCGCAGCAGACCCCAGGCATCCTTCGCGTAATACGTCTCGTCGAAGACGACGGCGTTCGGGGTGCCGAGGTTGGTGAAGCGCAAGACTCCGGCGACGGCGCCGACGGCCAGGGGACCGACCCAGCCGCGCCACCCGCGCGAGGGGAGAGGCGGGCTCAATCGTGCGGCCACCGATTCCGGTGTCTGCTCCGCGGGCCGCACGTGGCCATCGTAGGTGCGCTGACAGGATGCATGCATGGCCGCGGGTGAGGGACGCATCCTCATTGCCGGCACTCCCTTGGGTAATCCTGAAGATGCGTCGACGCGCCTTGCGTCCGCGATGGCGACCGCCGATGTCATCGCCGCCGAGGACACTCGCAAGTTCCGCTCGCTGGCCGAGCGGATGCGGGTGCACCCCCGCGGGAGGGTCGTCTCGCACTTCGAAGCCAATGAGGCCGTGCGACTCCAGGAACTCATCGATGTTGCAGCGGGGGGTGGCACGGTGCTCGTGGTGACCGATGCGGGCATGCCCGCGGTGAGCGATCCCGGCTACCGCCTCGTCCGTGCGGCTATCGACGCCGGTGTCCCGGTCACAGTCCTCCCGGGACCCTCCGCCGTGACCACGGCCCTGGTCCTCAGCGGTCTGCCGGTCGATCGGTTCTGCTTCGAGGGGTTCCTTCCGCGCAAGGCCTCCGAACGCACGACGCGACTGCGGTCCCTGACCGATGAGACACGCACCATGGTGTTCTTCGAAGCCCCGCATCGCCTCGCGGAGAGCCTCCAGTCGATGGCGAACGTCTTCGGCGCCCAGCGTCCCGCGGCCGTATGCCGTGAGTTGACCAAGACGTACGAGGAGGTCCTTCGTGGCACGCTCGCGGAGCTGGCCGATCGCGTGCGTGAGGGCGTGCGCGGTGAGATCACTATCTGCGTCGCCGGTGCGGATGCCGACGATCTCCGCGCGGCACGCGGTCTCGTCGATGCAGAGGACTGGGTCAGGGCGGTCGCCGAACGCGAAGCGGGGGGCATGTCGCGTCGCGACGCGATCGCGGAGGTGGCGAAGGCCGCCGAGCGCCCCCGACGCGAGGTTTACGACGCCGTCATCCGCATGAAGCTTGCACCCTGATGCGCCCGTAGGATCGCGTCATGTCCGGCAAGGCGTTCTATGTCAGCACGCCCATCTACTACGTCAACGACGCCCCGCACATCGGGCACGCCTACACCACGACCGCCGGAGACGTCCTGACCCGCTGGCATCGGCAGCGCGGCGAGAACGTGTGGTTCCTCACCGGAGTCGACGAGCACGGCACCAAGGTGCAGCGTGCCGCCGACGCGGGCGGAGTCTCACCGCAGGAGTGGGTCGACCGCCTGGTGCACGACGCCTGGCTCCCCGTCCTGGGCACGATCGACGCCGCGAATGACGACTTCATCCGCACCACGGAGCCACGGCACGTGGAACGCGTCCAGAAGTTCTGGGAGACGGTCAAGGACAACGGATACGTCTACTCCGCTCCCTACCAGGGTCCGTACTGCGTGGGCTGCGAAGAATTCAAGTTCCCCGGTGACCTCGTCGAGGGCACCGGGGAGTTCGCCGGTCAGTTCGTCTGCCCGGTGCACGGCCGTCCGGCCGAGGAGTTGCAGGAGGACAACTGGTTCTTCCAGCTCTCCGCCTTCGGTCAGGCGCTCATCGATCACTACGAGGCCCACCCTGACGCGGTACAGCCGCGCAGCGCCTACAACGAGGTGATGAGTTTCCTGCGCCAGGGACTCGTCGATATCTCGATGTCCCGCTCGAGTGTGTCGTGGGGCATCCCGCTCCCGTGGGATCCGTCGCAGGTCGTCTACGTGTGGTTCGACGCATTGCTCAACTACGCCACCGCCGTGGGGTACGGGTCGGAACCGGGCTCGCCCGACGCCGAGCGGTACGCCCACACCTGGCCGTGCGACGTCCACCTGGTGGGTAAGGACATCCTGCGCTTCCACGCCGTCTACTGGCCGGCGATGCTCATGGCCGCCGGGCAGCCCGTGCCCCGCAAGGTGTTCGCCCATGGCTGGCTGCTCGTCGGCGGGGAGAAGATGAGCAAGTCCAAGCTCACCGGCATCGCACCGGCGCAGATCATCGATCACTTCGGTGCCGATGCGTTCCGCTACTACTTCATGCGTGCGATCGCCTTCGGTCAGGACGGCTCCTTCTCCTGGGAGGACATGTCCGCCCGGTACACCGCGGAGCTCGCCAACGGGTTGGGCAATCTCGCTTCCCGGGCCACCGCGATGGTGAATCGCTATTGCGAGGGGGCCCTGCCCGCGCCGGGGGCGTACACGGCGTCCGAGCAGGCGCTCATCGACATGCTCGCCCAGGTGGCCCCGGCGGCCGATGCTGCGATGGAGGAGCTCGACTTCTCGACGGCTATCGGCCACGTGCGTGGTTTCATCGAAGCGGTGAACGGCTACGTCACCGACGTTGAGCCCTGGGTGCTGGCGAAGGATCCGGCGAACGCCGAGCGCCTCCACACGGTGCTCTACACGATCTGCGAGTGCCTGCGCGCCATCGCGGTCCTCTACAACCCCGTGATGCCCACGGCCATGCAGTCGATGTGGGAGCAGATCGGCGGAGCGGACCTGGGCCCCATCGGTGAGCAGCGCATCGACGCGGTGGCCACCTGGGGTCAGTTGATCCCGGGTGCGCGCATCACGAAGGGCGCGGCGCTCTTCCCGCGCCTCGAGGAGACCGATGGCGGCTGAAGGCTGGCCCGAGGCACCGACCCCCCTTGCGGCGCCCGTCATCGACACGCATACGCATCTCGACGTGCACGATCGTCACCTGCACGGTGACGCGCAGCCTGATCCCGACGACCTCCTCGCGCGCGCCCGCGAGGTCAACGTCACCAAGGTCGTGCAGATCGGGTGCGACGTGGAGTCCGCGGAGTGGTCGGTCGCCATGGCCCAGGATCGACCGGAGGTCGTCGTCGGAGTCGCCCTGCATCCCAATGACGCCGCGCGCATCGTCGAACGTGACGGGCGCGCTGCCCTCGAGGGTGCGTGGACGCGCATCGACGCACTCGCCCGTGACCCGAAGGTCCGCGCGGTGGGGGAGACGGGGCTGGACTACTACCGGACGCGCGACGCGTCCGGGCACGCGGTGCAGCAGGAGTCCTTCCGGTGGCACATCGCACTGGCCTCGGAATTGGATAAGACCCTCGTGATCCATGACCGTGACTCGCATGAGGACGTGATCGCCACCCTCGAGGATGCGGGTGCACCGCGCACCGTGGTCTTCCACTGCTTCTCCGGAGATGCCGCGATGGCCCGCGTCTGCGCGGAGCGGGGCTGGTACATGTCCTTCGCGGGGGTGGTCACCTACAAGAACGCGCAGGAGTTGCGCGCGGCGGTCGCCGAGGTGCCCGACCATCTCCTGCTCGTGGAGACCGATGCCCCGTACCTGACACCGGTGCCGCATCGAGGGCGGGTGAACGCCACATACCTGATGCCACACACCGTCCGCGCACTCGCCGCGGAGCGCGGTACCGACGAGGTGACCATGGCGCACCTGCTCTATGACAACGCGCAACGCGCCTTCGGTGCCTGGTGACCCTGCTCGGTGCCGGGCGCATCCGCGAGATCGCCGCGGAACTGGACCTGCGCCCCACCAAGAAGTGGGGACAGAACTTCGTGATCGATCCGAACACCGTCCGGCGCATCGCCGATCTCGCGCACCTGGGCCCCGACGATGTCGTCGTCGAGGTGGGGCCGGGCATCGGGAGCCTCACGCTGGCCCTGCTCGAGCGGGCTGGGACCGTGATCGCCATCGAGATCGACCCGCGCCTGGCGGATCGACTCCCGCAGACGGTCGGCGAGCAGTCGCCGGAACACGCAGACGCCCTCACCGTGCTGAGCGCGGATGCGATGACGGTGACCGAACTGCCGCACCCGCCCACCGCCCTCGTGGCGAACCTTCCCTACAACGTCGCCGTCCCGGTGCTCCTCCACATGCTCGCCACGTTCCCGACGATTCGGACTGCCGTCGTCATGGTGCAGCGGGAGGTGGCCGAGCGGCTGGCCGCCCAACCCGGCTCACGCGTCTACGGAGTCCCGAGCCTGAAGGCACGGTGGTACGGCATGGTCGAGTACGCCGGAACCATCGGCCGCACGGTGTTCTGGCCGGCGCCCCACGTGGACTCCGGTCTCGTCCGCATCACGGCGACACCCCCGCCGGATGCCGATCGCACCCGCGTCTTCGCACTCATCGACGCCGCATTCGCCCAACGACGCAAGACCCTGCGCACCACACTGTCCGGCGTACTGCAGGGGAATGTGGAGACGGTCCTCGCGCACGCAGGGATCGATCCGGGACTTCGCGGCGAGCAACTCTCCCTCGACGACTTCGTCCGCATCGCAACGGTGCAGGCGAGCACCTAGCCTGTGATCATGCGGCCGGTCACCGTCAGCGTCCCCGCCAAGGTCAACCTCCAGTTGTCCGTGGGTCCCGCCCGCGCGGACGGATTCCACGAACTGGCCACCGTGTTCCATGCCGTCGACCTGCTCGACACCGTCACGGCGCGTGACTCGTCGGAGTTACGGGTGACGATCGAGGGCGAGGGAGCTTCCGCTGTGCCCGTCGATGCGCGGAACCTGGTGTGGCGGGCCGCCCAGGCGATGGCGGATGCCACGGGAGCCGATCCCGCGGTCCACCTGCACATCACCAAGTCCATTCCCGTCGCCGGAGGTATGGCCGGAGGCAGCGCCGACGCTGCGGCGGCCCTGGTGGCCTGCGACGCCCTGTGGGGAACGCGGATCCCGGCCGAGGAGTTGCACGACCTCGCGGCCGAACTGGGATCCGATGTCCCGTTCGCACTGATGGGGGGTACGGCCATCGGACGCGGGCGCGGGGAGTCGCTCACCCCGGTCCTCACGCGCGGCACGCTGCATTGGGCATTCGCGCTCTTCGACGGTGGCTTGTCGACACCCGCTGTGTACGAGCGCTGCGATGACATGCGGGGCGACGATGTTCCCCCTCCGCAGATCTCCGATGCACTGCTCACCGCGCTCGCCACGGGCGATGCACCCGCCGTCGGGCGTGCTCTGCGCAACGACCTCCAGCCCGCGGCGATCTCCCTGCGCCCCGAGCTCGCCGACGTCCTCGAGGTGGGAGAGGACTACGGCGCCTTGGGTCAGATCGTCTCCGGGAGCGGACCCACGTGCGCGTTCCTGGCGCGCGATGAGGAGCACGCCCTCGATATCGCCGTCGCCCTGACGGGGACGGGGCTGTGTCGGACGGTGAAGCGGGCGCGCGGACCGGTGCCCGGTGCTCGGATCGTGCGCTAGTCCCCGGACGCGAACTGCCCGATCAGTGTCCGCAGGGCGTCGGCCACGTGTGCTCGTCGCTCCGGTGGGATAGCCGCCAGCAGTGCGGCTTCACTGTCGACGAGGGTCGTGAACGCCGCGTCCACCCGCTGCCGGCCTTCCGCGGTGAGATGCACCTGCACACCACGGCGATCGGCGGGGTCAGCCTCACGACGCACCAATCCCCGCTCGGTCAGGCGGTCGATGCGGTTGGTCATGGTCCCCGACGTCACGTGTGTCGCCGTCGCCAGGTGACCGGCGCTCATCGCATAGGGAGCCCCCGAGCGTCGCAACGCGGCAAGGACGTCGAACTCCCAGACGTCGAGGCCGTTGCGTTCGAAGGCCGAGCGCCGGGCGGCATCGAGGTGCTGGGCCAGACGGGTGACGCGGGAGAGGACCTGGAGGGGACGTGCGTCGAGGTCGGGTCGTTCCCGCTGCCAGGCCGCGACGATCTCGTCGACCTCATCCGCGGGCATCCGGGAATGCTAGATCAAGATTCTCGACGTCGAGATTCTCGACGGGGTGGGCTGAGCAGGGTGGGCTTGGCCTCCATGTGCCCCAGGCCGTTCCAGGCCAGGTTCACCAAGTGCGCGACCACCTCCTCTTTCTTGGGCTTGCGCACGTCCAGCCACCACTGACCGGTGAGGGCGACCATGCCCACGAGCATCTGCGAATACATCGGCGCGAGCTTCGCGTTGAGTTTGTGGGCGGCGAACTCCTTGGCCAGGAGGTGCTCCACCTGTGCGGCCACGTCGACGATGAGGCTGGCGAAGGATCCCGCCTGCTGGGACACCGGCGAATCACGGACGAGGATGCGGAAGCCCTCGGGGCAGGACTCGATGTAATCGAAGAGCGCCAGACCTGCCTGCTCAAGGAGGAGTCGGGCATTCGAGCCGCTGAGTGCATCGCTGATGGAGGCGAGCAGCTCGTTCATCTCGCGGTCGACGAGGACTGCGTAGAGCCCCTCCTTGCCACCGAAGTGCTCGTAAACGACCGGCTTGGACACACCCGCCTTGGCTGCGATCTCCTCGACGCTGACCGCCTCGAACCCCTTCTCTGCGAAGAGGCGACGGCCGACGACGAGGAGTTGCTCGCGTCGTTCCTGGCCGGTCATGCGCACCTTGCGGCCGCGTGCACGACGGGGACTGCGCGCTACGGGACGGGGTGCCCCGGCGTGCAGTTCGACGACTGTGGCGTCATCGAGCGGATCGGGGGTCACGAAACTTCAGCGACGTATCCACGGATCCGGGGAGCCATCGACGGATCCTTCAGCTTCTTGGCGAGACGCTGCGGCTTCGGCCACCGGACATCGTGCGCGAGGTTGAGCACCTCGAGGGTGCGGATGACACGTGCGCTTGGGTCGATTTGACCCTTGAGTACGCCGTGACGCGCGCAGGTGGGATCGACGTGGTGCAGGTTGTGCCACGACTCACCGAAAGAGGGGATCGCCAGCCAGGTCACGTTGCTCGATAGGTCGCGGCTCTCGAAGGGGCGCTTACCGAAGACGTGGCAGATCGAGTTGATCGACCAGGTCACATGATGCACGAGTGCGATGCGCACGATGCCGCCCCAGAACAGGCCGGTGAAGAACCCGAGCCAGGACTGGGTGATGAGTCCGCCGATGATGCCGGGCAGGAGGATCGAGGCTGCCACGATCCATGCGAACGAGCGCGTGATGCGCTGCAGGTCCTTGTCATCGCGGATGTCCGGTGCGTACTGGTCCACGGTGGCCTGCTCCTCCGAGAACAGCCACCCCATGTGTGCGAAGACCAGGCCCTTGGCGATGGCCTTGCGCGACGTACCGAAGCGCCACGGGGAGTGCGGGTCACCGATCTCGTCGGAGAACTTGTGGTGCTTGCGATGGTCAGCCACCCACTGGTTGATAGAACCCTGGATCGCCAGAGACCCGAGGATGCCCAGAGCGATCTTGACCCCGCGCGGTGCCTTGAAGGAGCCATGGGTGAAGTAGCGGTGGTATCCGACCGTGATGCCGATCGCGGTCAGCGCCCAGAACCCGACGAGCAGGCCCATGTCCAGCCACGAGACCAGACCGAAGGCGATCATCGGGACGACACCGACGAGGAACAGCAGCGTGGGACCGATGACGAAGATGCCGATGGTGATCTTCATGCCGCGACTGAGGAAGATCGGATCGCCCTCGTCCAGCCGCTCGAAGTTCTGCATCAACGTCATGGAATCTCCCTAAGGTTACGGTTGCGTAGGTTACGTTACCGTAGGTTGCTGAGGCTGTCCACCGTAGCGGCCCCCCGCCACGCCCTAGGCTGAACCCGCCCATCCCCGGTCGTCTAGTGGCAGGACAGCGGACTTTGAATCCGTCAACGGAGGTTCGACCCCTCCCCGGGGAGCCCCTCCGTTCGCCCTAGGCAGTGCCCTCGACCGACGGGAGGGTCGGCACCCGCCACCCCAACGCCATGGCCCCGAGTCGGACCACGAGGGTGACGGCGATGCCCACGACGAAGGGTGTCCAGGACCCGAGCCCCGCGGTGAGCAGGAAGGCAGCCGAGCCGAGTGCCGCGGCGAGTGCGTAGACCTCGCCGGTGAAGAACACCGAGATGCGTCGTCCCGCGATGAGGTCGCGGATGATCCCGCCGCCGATGCCAGAGAGGACGCCGAGCACCAGGGCGGGACCGAACCCGAAACCGGCCTTCGTCGCCACGTCCGTGCCCACGACGGTGAAGGCCGCCAGTCCCACCGCGTCGGTGACCGTGAAGGCATGCCGCATCCACCCGGGATTGGTCTGCCACGGCGCCAGCCAGGCGACCACCCACACGACGGCGACCGTCACGGCGATCACTCCGACGGTAGGCCAGAAGTCGAGCAACCAGAACGGTGTCGTCACCATCAGCAGGTCACGTAACGTGCCCCCGCCGATGGCAGTGACGGCTGCCAGGGCGCTCACGCCCAACCAGTCCATCCCCGCCCGGACGCCCGCCACCGCACCCGAGGCCGCGAATGCGACGGTGCCGAGGATCAAGGCGATCGTCAACGGCAGCGGAAGCTCGAACATCGGTCTATGCGGCGTCGAACGGGACGGTGGAGGAGTCCACGACCTGCATCAGCGCCTCGGCCAAGGCACTGTCGGCCTCGGCGCGAAGCTCCGCTGCGGCCGGGTCGTCGAAGAGATTCACCATCTCGTCGGGGTCGGCGACGAGATCGAACAGCTCACCGAAGGGGGTCCCCGCGTACCTACTGATCCGGAAGCGATCGGTCACCAGCGTGCGGATGCGGACGGGACCGGGCAAGCCGTCGATCCCGTAGGGCTGGTCCTCCTCGATCAGGACCGACGCCCGTCCTGGCGTGGTGCCACCGCGGAGCAGTGGCGCGAGCGAGTGCCCCTGGGCCGTATCCAGGGGAGGCGCTCCGGCGAGATCGAGCAGAGTGGGGCCGATGTCCGCGCTGCTCGCGAGCTCCGCATGCGACCCTGAGCCCTCGACCGCGCCACCGATGATGAGCGGTACCCGGACGGCGCCGCGGTAGTGCGTGAAGTGCTTCAGGATCAATCCGTGATCGCCGAAGACGTCTCCGTGATCCGAGGTGAGCGCGATGACCGTGTCGTCGGCGAGACCGTTGTCCTCGATCGCGCCGAGGATGCGACCGATCGAGTCGTCAATGAACTCGATGGATCCCAACTCGGCGGCGAGCGCATGCCGGAACTGCTCCTCCGTCGGCGCCCACAGCATCATCGGGTCGACGTCGGGTTCCCCCCGTCGAGCGGCGATCAGCCGTAGGTGCTCGGGGGACTTCGCGTGATCGTCGTGGAAGGAGGGGGGAACGGGCATGTCGGCCGGGTCGTGGCGGTCGTAGTACTCCGCCGGGGGCGCGAACGGATGGTGAGGATCGGGGTAGGACACATAAAGGAGGAGGTCCCCGTCGCGATGCTCGTCGAGTCGGCGAATGGCTTCCTCGGTCACGTACGTGGTGGGATGCAGTGCTGCAGGCGCCGCCGATGCGTACACCTGTCCGCTCCATCCCGGATAGGACTCGAGGGCGTGATCCCGACCGGCTTGGGCGAGAGGGTCGAAGCCGCGCTCCCGGGCCCAGCGCACGTAGTTGCCCGAGACCCGATCACCATGTCCGCAGACGATGGACACATCATCGAAGCCGTAGTAGTCGGGGGGCAACGTGACGTCGCCGTCGACGTGGCGCTGGAAGTCCTCCCAGGACTCGAATGCCTCACCGAACGGTCCGTGCACGGCACGTTCCCACAGCGCGGGCATCGCGGCCCGGATCTGATCGAGTTGATAGTCCTCGTACGGGTAGCCCATGGGTTGCAGGTGGAGTTTGCCCACGGCTGCTGTCCGCCATCCGTGGGCGCGCAGCACGCGCGGGAAGGTCTCGGCATCCGGATGCAGAGGGATTCCGTTGGTGCGCAGCCCATGCGCCGAGGGCCATCGTCCCGTCATGATCGTCGCGCGATTCGGCATGCAGACCGGGTTAGCGGCGAAGGTCCGACCGAACACATGTCCGTTCGCTGCGAGGCGATCGATGTGAGGGGTTCGCACCGGCACACGGCCCTCGAATCCGAGGTGATCGGCGCGAAGCTGATCGGCGACGATCACCACGATCACGCTCATGCGGTCCTCCCGAGGCTCCCGTGGACGACTGTGCCATCGATGAGCACCGCGTCCACGCCGATTCCCAGGATGTCGTCAGGATCACTCCAATCCACTGCGCGGTCCGCGACGACGAGGTCGGCGGCCATTCCGGGGGAGATGCGCCCACGCCACGACTCCTCGTGGCTCTGCCAGGCCCCCGCGGCCGCCATGGCGTCCAGCCCCTCGTCGACGCGGATGCGCTGTCCATCGGTGTAGTCCGGGTCGTCACGCAGGTTCCGAGTCATCGCCGACACCAGCGTGCGGCGCCAGTCCGGATCGATGACGGGTGCATCGCTGGAGAGGGCGAGCACCACTCCAGCATCGATGATGGATCGCAGGGGCTGCTTTCCGAGGTTGCGCTCGCGCCCCAGCATCGGCGACGCGGCTGACGCCACGGCCCAGCGGATCGCGGGTTGCGTATTCACGGCCATGCTCAGTGCCTGAAGTCGGGGGAGATCCCGGTGGTCGACGAGGTCACCGTGGATGACGTAGTGCCGGAGATCCCGGCCCGCCTCGAGGGCGCCCACTGCATCGATGACCGCACTCACGGTCGCGTCACCTGTGGCGTGCACCCCCACCTGCCACCCCCGTGCGGCGCCCGCGCGCACGATGGCGTGCAACTCGGCAGTGCGCTCTGCGTCCGAATCGCCGGCGATCGTCATATGTCCGTGCGTGCAGTCGTCATAGGGCTCCTTCAACCAGGACGTGCGACTGCGGGGGATCCCGTCGGCGAACACCTTCAACTGGTCGATGCTCAGTCGCCGGTGACGCTCGGCACGTGCCGGCGGGCCCCAGGCATCGAGTCCCGTCGCCACCATCTCCGCGGTGGTGCCACCCAGGCCGCCGAAGAGCAGCATGATGTGGGTGCGCAGCAGGAGTTCCCCGGCGCTGTCCATGTCCTGGTAGGTCGCGACCGCCTCCAACGTCCCGGTCCCGTCCATGAGCGTCGTGCCGCCCGGGCCGAGGCCCGGATCCGTGACCGCAACGATGCCGCGGCGCAGCAGGTCCGACTGGGCGGTGGTGATCGCCTCCCGGCGCTCGGCAGGCGTGATCGGGGGCATCGCCTGTGCGACCAGGCCGACCGCGGCCTCGAAGAGCAGGCCGGTGGGTTCGCCATGCGCATCCCGAACGATCACACCGCCGGAAGGATCGGGTGTCGCCGCTGTGATGCCTGCGGCACGAAGCGCCGCGGTGTTCACCACCGCCGCGTGGCCGGAGAAGTCCCCCAGGAGTGCCGGACCGCGGGGTGTGACGTCGTCGACATCTGCCGCGGTCAGGCGGCCATCAACTCCCGAGCCGCGCACCGACGGCAGCCACCCCTGGCCCCGGTACCACCCGCTCGACTCCGGAGAGGAGCCCTGGAGCAACGCCCGGAAGGAGGCGATGTCCGAGGACCGTCCCAGGGGCAGTGCGGTCAGCGACCTCCCGTGCTCGTAGGCATGCAGATGCGAGTCATCGATCCCGGGGATCACGGAGCGACCGCCCAGATCGTGGGTGATGCGGGGGGCGTCCTCCATCGGGAGGACGGCGGCGATCACCGGGCCCTCGACCACGATGGCGTGCAGCGACGCCGACGTGCCGAGGCGCGCGTTGCCGAACACCAGGCGAGAAGTGACGTCCATGATGCGAGGCACGGTAGTGCCATTGCGCACGGTTCGGGTAGGAAATTCACCCCCTCACGGGAGATCGTTCCAACCCGAACGATGTTTCCGATTGCCGGGAAATTCACGTGTCGTTCACCTAGGGTGAGGCTGCCCGGACGGGCATTGTCGAGCACCCCCTGGAGGTAAGTCGTGAGGACAATTCGACGTAAGGCGGTCGCCCTCGCCGGAACCATCGGCGTGTTCGCGGCGGCGCTCGTCGGCGCAACCGCGAATCCCGCTGCGGCCGCCGAGACGAACATCAGAGTCGGCACCGTCGCGATCAACGCGATGGGCCAGATCCCGTGGGCCCAGTCCGCGGGTATCTTCAAGAAGAACGGTCTCAACGTCACCGAGATCCGGATCTTCCCGGCACCCCCGCCGTCCCTCGCGGCGCTTGCCGCTGGCGCCGTGGACTTCGTCTACTCGCCCTCCATCCCGATCATCAACGCCTACGCCAATGGCGGCATGGCTCTGAAGGTCGTCGCGCCTGCCGATGGTTACAAGCGCAGTGAACTCGCGGCGGCCAAGAAGGATCCGGCCCTCGCCGGCAAGTTGGATGACACGGGCCTGTGCGTGAGCCCCACGGGAGGCATCAACTCCTGGAAGGACCTGAACGGAAAGACGATCGCCGTCCCGGCGCGCAACGCGCAGGGTGAGGTGACGATCGCTCAGGCGATGGTGGCCGATGGTGGCAACCCGGGGACGGTCAACTGGGTGACCCTGCCCTTCCCGGCCATGCTCGATGCCCTCAAGGCGGGGCGTGTCAACGCGGCGTTCACCGTGGAGCCGTTCACCTCGTCCTGCACCTCGCAGGGGTTGAAGAATCTCGGATCCCCGGGTATCCAGTTCTTCACCATCGAGAATGCGATCGGCATGTGGGTGACCACGGCCGACTATGCGGCGAAGAACCCGCAGGTCGTGCTCGCGTTCCAGAAGTCCATCGCCGAGGTGCACAAGTTCGGTAACACCAAGGCGGGCTGGGACAAGATCCTCCAGTCGGCAAACCCGACCTACACCGAGGTAGACCTGGAGACCGCCCGCAAGGCGAATCCGTCCTACTTCCCGCCGACCATCACCGCACTGGACCTTCGTGGACCTGCGGACAAGATGTTGGCCCTCGGGTACCTGAAGAAGCCTCTGGACATCAAGGGGCTCCTCTACAAGCAGTACCGAGGCTAGGCAACCCGCTCTAGCGAAGGAGTCGCCGTGCCAGGCATAGCCCGCCGGATTCCGGCAGGCATGGTCTCAGCGGTCGTCGCTCTGCTCTTGTGGCAGATCGTCGGATCGTTCGGACCCCTGGCCGGCGACTCCTTCGCCACTGCGAGTGAGGCGATCGGTGCCCTGATCGCCCTCCTCGGGGACTCGGACTTCTGGCTCGCCGTGTTCGAGACCCTCCAGATGGCGGTCATAGGGTTCGCCCTGTCGATGCTCATCGCGGTGCCCCTGGGCCTGGCGATCGGCATCAGTCGCTTCACGTATCGATCGACGAAGTTCACCTTCGACTTCTTCAAGGTCATCCCCCCGATCGTCTTGATCCCCATCGCGATCCTGGTCATCGGACCCAATATCGCCATGGGCATCGCCCTCGTGGTTTTCGCCAATGTCTTCGCCGTCGCCATCCAGACCGCCTACGGCGTCCGGGATGCCGACCCCACGTTGCTCGAGACCATGCGCTGCTACGGCTTGAACGTGTTCCAGCAGATCCGGTACGCGCGACTCCCGAGCGCCGCGGTCCAGGTCGCGGTCGCCACGCGCTTGGCCGCCACGGCGAGCCTCATCGTTGCCGTGGTCGCCGGTCTCGTGGGAGGCGCACCGGGCCTCGGCCGGCTACTCGCGCTCTACCAGTCGGCGGGAACCGCGGATCGCACGTATGCGGTGATCCTCGCTCTCGGCATACTGGGCCTGGCCACCTCCCGTCTCATCGTCCTCGTCCAGCGCAAGGCGATCTTCTGGAGTGGACGATGAGGCGTATCGGGAAGTGGTTGCTCGCCATCCTCATCGGCGGCTGGTTGCCCATCGTCCTCATCACCTGGTGGTGGAACGCGAGTGCCGACTCCACCGACCCCTTCTTCCCTCCCTTGCAGTTGATCTGGGAGCAGTTCCAGTTCAACTGGATCTGGCAGTTCTGGGGTGTCCACGTCGTTCCCACGCTCCAGAACCTGATCGTCGGATTCCTGATCGCTGTCGTCGTCGCCGTCCCCCTCGGCGTCGTGGTCGGTTCCTCCCGCACGACGGCCAGGTACGTCGAGCCGGTCGTCGACTTCATCCGGTCGATCCCACCGGTGGCGCTGGTACCGGTGTTCATCCTGCTGCTGGGTCTGGATGCGTCCATGCGCATCGCCTCGATCGCGTTCGCCGCGTCGTTCCCCATCCTCCTGAACACGATCGAGGGCGTTCGCGCCACGAACGTCGTGCTCTTGGACACCGCGTCTGTGTTCCGGCTGACCCGCAGCCAGGTCCTGTGGCGGGTGCGGCTCCCCAATGCCCTCCCGACGGTCTTCGCGGGCCTGCAGGTCGGCTTCCAGATCGCCTTCATCGTGGCGATCGCCTCGGAGATCCTGGGCTCGGGATTCGGCCTGGGTGCCTTCACCCTGATCGCCACCGACAGTTTCATGATCCTGGACGCCTGGACCGGGGTGATGCTCCTCGGCATCCTCGGGTACGCCCTCAACCTCGTCTTCGATGTGGTCGAACGATTCTCATTGCGCTGGTACTACGGCCAGAAGAAGCTTGCCTAGGTGACGGAGGACATGTGACAACGGCAGCGATCTCCATCCGCGACGTGCGGATGGACTACCCGACGCCCGAGGGGACGAAGCACGTCCTCGGGGGAATCTCCTACGACGTGTCGGAGGGTCACTTCGTGTCCATCGTCGGGCCGTCCGGCGTGGGCAAGACCACGCTTCTGCGCCTGCTGACAGGTCTCGCCCAGCCCACCGGCGGGGAGATCATCGTGCAGGGTAAGAAGTTGAGCGGGGCGCCCGAGGGTCTCGCTGTGGTCCTCCAGGACTACACGCGATCCCTCATGCCCTGGCTCACCGTCGAGCGCAATATCGCACTACCCCTGCGCAATACGAAGTTGTCCAAAGCGGATGTACGTCAACGCATCCGGGAGTCCCTGGCCGAGGTCGGCCTGGAGGGCAGCGAGAAGTCCTACCCCTGGCAGCTCTCCGGCGGTATGCAGCAGCGCGTGAGCATCGCGCGGGCGCTCGCCGTGCGCCCGCGCATCCTCGTCATGGACGAGCCCTTCGCGTCCGTGGATGCCCAGACACGATTCGATCTCGAGGATCTCGTCCTCAAGGTGCGCGCGGACTTCGGCATCACCACCCTGATGGTCACACACGACATCGACGAGGCCACGTACCTCTCTGACGAGGTCGTGGTGCTCTACGGCAAGCCCGCGACCGTGAGCGACGTCGTCCGCGTGGACCTGCCATTCCCGAGGAGCCAGGTGGAGACCCGTAACGACCACCGCTTCTCCGAGATCCGCACGCGCATCTACGAGAAGGTGCGCGGCCTCAGCTGAGGCGCGCCGCGCTCGCTCCTACTCTTCCGAGGGTCCCTCGCCACCGTCGGCTCCGCCTTGGTCGGTGCCCTCGTCGGCGGGGCCACCTTGGTCGGTGCCCTCGTCGGCGG
>CAZBWA010000027.1:0-20048 GCA_964495555.1 uncultured Bifidobacteriaceae bacterium
TGGATGACGCTCACAGGGCCCAGGGACATTGCCGAGGTGGATCCGGCATCCCTCGCGGATCGCATGGATCTCGGTTCGATGCTCGTCCCGTCCATCCCAGGTCTGCAGGTACAGGTTCAAGCGGATCAGAAGACAGGCACCATCACACAGGTGACGTTCGCCCTCCCCGGTGGAGCGGTCCAGGTCCAGCCCTACGCGGCCCCTCGCAGCGGTGGCCTCTGGGAGGACGTGCGTGGACAACTCATGACTTCCATCAATGCGAGCGGCGGGCTCGTCGAGGAGAGACAGGGCGAGTTTGGCACGGAGATTCACGCACAGGTGAAGGCAGAGAACGGGGCACTCCAGCCGGCCCGATTCGTAGGTGTCGAGGGACCGCGATGGTTCGTTCGCGGAGTGTTCATCGGCGCCGCGGCCCGCGACCCTGAGGCGGCCGCACCCCTCGAAGAGGCATTTCGCGCGGTGGTGGTGATCCGGGGTGATGCCGCCCTTCCGGTGGGGGCTCCGCTTCCGCTGACGATGCCCACTGCAGCGACCGAGCCGACGCCCGAGCCGACGCCCCAGCCGAATCCCTTCGTACGCGGCCCCGAGATCACCGAGACCCGGTGATGGCTCGACGTGAGGATGAGCGTCGGCTCATCGGGACCTGCCGCCCGGGCGACAACGTCGTAGTCGCGGGGGTCATCTCCAGTGTCTGTCTGCATCCCGCTCAGCGGACCCCCTCATTGGAGATAGAAGTGGCCGACGACACAGGCCATGTCACGGTGGTGTGGTTGGGTCGACGCACCATTCCCGGAATCGAGGCGGGGCGCCGCATCCGCGTCTGTGGTCGACTGACGCACGCCGCGGACCACCCGGTGATCTACAACCCCAAGTACGAGTTGCGTCCCTGGGGCAGCACCGATGACTGAGGACAACGAGGAGCGGCGTGAAGATCTGCACGCCGAGAGGGTCATCCTGGATAGGGCCATCGGTGGATGGCGCGGCATGGTGGATTCGGGTCTTCCCACCGCAGTCTTCGTCACGGCGTACACGATCACCGGACAGAAGCTCACCGAGTCCCTGATAGCCGCTGTCGCCGTGGCGATCGTGCTCGCCCTCGTGCGCCTCCTTCAGCGACGCTCTCTGCAGCAGGTCGCGGCTGGATTCGCAGGCGTAGCGATCGCCGCTGCCTTCTCCGCCTGGACCGGGAGGGCTGAGGACTTCTTCCTGCCGGGAGTCATCACGAATGCCGTGTACGGCGCTGTCTTCCTCCTCTCGATCCTGATCCGGTGGCCGCTTCTGGGCGTCATCGTTGGCCTCCTGACAGGCCAGGGGATGAAGTGGCGCGCATCACGACAACTCCAGCGCGTCTTCGCGGCGGCTTCGTGGATCTGGGTCGGTCTGTTCCTCGGGCGACTCGCGATCCAAGTTCCCCTCTATCTTGCGGGCAATGTCGAGTTCCTCGGCATCGTGCGGATCGTCTTGGGCTGGCCCGCGTTCATTGCTGCCGCCTACTTCACCTACAGAATCCTCGGACCGACGTATCGCGCACTCCGCGCCCAGACCGATCAGGCGTGACCTAACAGGCGCTGCAGCGTCGGCTCCTGATCCGGGACGGCCACGAAGAGGAGTTCATCCCCCACTTCGAGGGGATCGTCGGGAGACGGTGTGATCACATGCGGACCGCGCACGATAGCTACCAGGGCGGTGTCCGGAGGCCACTGTTGGTCGCCGACACGGCCGCCGACAACGGGGGAGTCGACCGAGAGGGTGATCTCGACGAGGTTTGCCTCTCCCTGACGGAACGTGAAGAGCCGGACAAGATCACCGACGCTCACCGCCTCCTCGACGAGTGCGGAGAGCATCCTCGGGGTCGAGACGGCGACGTCGACTCCCCAGGACTCGTCGAACATCCACTCGTTCTTCGGATGGTTGACGCGCGCCACGACTCGAGGCACCCCGTACTCGGTCTTGGCCAACAACGAGACCACCAGGTTGACCTTGTCATCACCGGTGGCAGCCACGACGACCTGGCACTGGGACAACTCGGCGGCCTCCAATGCAGAGATCTCGCAGGCATCCGCCAGGAGGGTGGTCGCACCTTCCACCACGCCTGGTCGTGCGAGTTGGGCGTCCTTGTCGATCAACAGGACTGAGTGGCCGTTGCCGACGAGCTCGCGCGCAATGGCGCGTCCGACCTTGCCGGCCCCTGCGATGGCGACCCTCATCGTGGCGCGCCCTTCTCGCAGACATCCTCCACGCGAGCACGCTCGTCGGGGGCTAGGAGGAAGTGCACAAGGTCGCCCTGTTGCAGGACCGTCTCCGCATCGGGCAGGAAGGTGGTCCCGTAGCGGGTCACGAAGCCGATACGCGCCGGCGTAGAGGCCTCGAGCTCGAAGGCGCGTTTCCCGAGCCACTGATCACCCACGTGCACCTCGGCGAGAACCATGCTGCCGGTCGGATCGACGTATTCGGGGGCAGCGCCGGAGGGAAGAAGCTGGCGCATGATCTGCCCCGCCGTCCACGAGACGGTTGCGACCGTCGGAATGCCGAGTCTCTCGTACACCTCGGCTCGCCCTGGATCGTAGATCCGTGCGACGACATGGGGTACGCCGTACGTCTCGCGCGCAACCCGCGCGGAAAGGATATTGGTGTTGTCGCCGCTGCTGACGGCGGCGAAGCCGTGCGCCCGTGAGATTCCGGCACTCTCGAGGGTCTCCCGATCGAACCCGATACCCGTGACGGTCGTGCCGGAGAAGGACTCACCGAGCCTGCGGAAAGCCTTCGCGTCCATGTCCACCACGGCCACTGAGTGACCCTGTTCATCCAGTCTGTGTGCCAGTAGGGATCCGACACGGCCACAGCCGAGGATCACGATGTGCACGGCGCACACGCTACACGCGGCGGCAGGAAGGTCTAGTGTGTGACGACGTGTCCGTCGGCGATGGCTTGAAGCGGGTCTTCGTCGGCCGTGCCCTCCGCAATGAGCACCTCGGACACACGCTTTTGCCCAAGCGAATCGCCCTCCCGGTCTTCGCCAGCGACGCGCTCTCCTCTAATGCGTACGCCACCCAGGAGATCCTGATCGTCCTGACCCTCGGTGGCATCTCCCTGCTCTCCTACGGCCCGTGGATCGCTGCGGGCGTCGTCCTCCTGTACTTCACCGTGATCGCCTCGTATCGACAGAATGTGCACGCCTATCCGAGCGGTGGCGGGGATTACGAAACGGTCTCCAAGAATCTCGGCCCCCGATGGGGCGTGCTTGTCGCGAGCGCACTGCTCATCGACTACGTCCTGACCGTCGCTGTGTCAGTCTCGGCAGCGATCGCGAATCTGGGCTCTACATTCGACTTCGTCGCCCAGCACAACGTCTGGTTCGCGGTGGGAACAGTTGCCATCATCACGTTCATCAACCTCCGAGGTGTCCGAGAATCGGGGTCTTTCTTCGCGGTTCCCACGTACCTGTTCATCGGAAGTGTCTTCATCATGATCGGAACGGGGATCTTTCGTAGCCTGCGCGGTGAGCCCATGTTGGCGGAGAGCGCCTCATGGGAGGTGGTTCCCCAGTCCGCGTTCGCCGGTTTTGCCCTGGCTTTTCTTCTCGCGCGAAGCTTCTCCTCGGGCACGACCGCACTAACCGGGATCGAAGCAGTTGCGAACGGTGTGCCCCAATTCCGGGAACCGAAATCGCGAAACGCCGCGACGACACTTCTGCTGCTCGGCGTCCTCTCCATGGCCATGTTCGTCGGCATCACGTGGCTTGCCTTGACGACCCAGGTCAAGGTCACAGAGTCCGATGCCGACCTGATCGGCCTTCCGGACGGTCAGACGCAGAAGACAGTGATCGTCCAGATCGCAGGAGCAGTGTTCGACGGTCAGGGGTGGGCCGTCGTGGGCATCGCTCTCGTGACAGCGCTGATCCTCGCGCTCGCGGCGAACACGGCGTTCAACGGTTTCCCCGTGCTCGGTTCCATCCTCGCCCGGGACGGGTATCTGCCACGGCAGCTCCATACGCGCGGTGACCGGCTTGCCTACAGCAACGGAATCCTCACCCTCGCGCTCCTCGCGATCATTCTCATCATCGCCTACCAAGCGGACGTCACAGGCCTGATTCAGCTATACATCATCGGAGTGTTTACCGCGTTCTCCCTGAGCCAGTTCAGCATGATCCTCCACTGGAATCGCGCGTTGCGAACAGCTTCGGGTGCCGAGCGGGGACGGATGATCCGATCACGCATTATCAACTGTCTCGGATTCATGATGACGAGCATCGTCCTCGTAATCGTGCTGGCTACGAAGTTCACGCGTGGCGCCTGGATCGTGGTGGTCGCCATTCCGATCCTGGTCTTGATCATGACTGCAATCCGTAGTCACTACGGACGTGTCCGAGCTGAACTCGCCACTGCCAGTTCGGACAAGATGACGTTGCCCGCACGTGTTCACACGATCGTGCTCGTCTCGAAGATCCACAAGCCGACATTGCGTGCTCTGGCCTATGCGCGAGCGACACGACCCACCGTGCTTGAAGCGGTGACCGTCAATGTCGACGAAGGGGATACGAAGGAGCTCGCCGCGGAGTGGGCGCGTAGGGAGATCCCGGTGACCCTGAGGATCCTCGACTCGCCGTATCGAGAGGTGACCAAGCCGATCATCGACTACGTCCGGTCCGTGCGCTCGGGGAACCCACGCGATCTGATCACGGTGTTCATCCCCGAGTACGTGGTCGGGCATTGGTGGGAGCAGCTCCTGCACAATCAATCCGCACTGCGACTTAAGAGCCGACTCCTCTTCATGCCGAACGTGATGGTGACCAGCGTTCCGTGGCAGTTGGCCTCGAGCGATGCCCGTTCCGTCGATGAGGGATGAACCCTCCGGCCCCGACACCCGGAGTCTGCATCTGGATCGGTGGGTGACTGGAGGGCTCTGCATTGCCCACGCCGATGACCGCACCTGGTTTGTGAGGTTCGGGCTTCCGGGTGAGGACGTCGTGGCCGTCGTCACGCATCGGGCCCGTGGCGTGATCTTCGCGGACGTGATCGAAGTGCTCACGCCCTCACATTTCCGGGTGCAGGCGCCGTGCCCCCATTTCGGTCCGGGCCAGTGCGGGGGGTGCGACCTTCAGCATGTGGCCCCGACGCACCACGCGGTCATCAAGCGCGAGTTCCTCCTGGACAGTCTGTCCCGGATCGCGCGCCTCGACGTGGATGCGATGCGATGCGTCGAAGAGACGCGGGAGATACCCACACCCGACCATGGTTTGCGGTGGCGGACCCGCCTCACGGGGATGCGCACGGACGACGGGATCGGCCTGCATCGTTGGCGCTCCGACGAGCTCGTCTCCGTCGCGGATTGCCTGATCGCTGAGTCACCCCTCGTCCACGGGGTGCTCGCGCGCCTGCCACCCGGGGAGGCCTTCCGGGCAGCTCGGGGAACCGAAGGAGAGGTAGGCATCGAATCCGGGGATACGTCCGAGCAGGTGCGCGAGTCCGTCGCGACCCCCCAGGGAAACCGCGGTTGGCGCCTGCCTGTGTCGGGCTTCTGGCAGGTGCACCGCGGCGCGCCTCAGTTCCTGGGGGACCTCGTGCTGGAGATCGCGGGGAGCGTGGCGGGGGAGCGGTGGTGGGATCTCTACGCCGGCGCCGGTCTCTTCGCCGCCTTTCTGGCGGGTGCGGGAGCTTCGGTGGACATGGTGGAAGCGGATCCTGGGAGCATCCGGGCCGCACGGCGGGCTTTCCATGACCAGCCGGCAGTCGTCATCCATCAGGACTCGGTGGATTCCTGGGTGGCCGGTCGAACCGACCGTCCGGACGGCGTCCTGGTGGATCCGCCACGTCGGGGGTGCGACTCAGGGGTCCTGCACCGGATACTCGAGGTCCGCCCCCCGCGCATCGTGTACGTCTCCTGCGATCCTGCCTCATTCGCCCGCGATACCGCGGTCCTGAGTGGGGGCGGCTATCGGCTCCAGCGCGCGGTGCCTGTCGACGCATTCCCGATGACGCACCACCTCGAGACCGTCGCGCTGTTCGTCGCGGACGATCAGATATCTTGACGTCAAGATATCCAGGAGGCCCGGTGACCCATCCCGATTCGTTCCAGGCACGGGCGACGGTGCGCCTGGCCGACCAGGACGTGGAGATCTTCCGGATCGGGGCCGTACCCGGCGCTGAAGGGCTTCCCTTCACGCACAAGGTCCTTCTCGAGAACCTCCTCCGCACGGAGGACGGATCCAATGTCACCCGCGCGACCATCGCCGCGCTCGGATCGTGGGACCCCGCTGCCGATCCCTCCGAGGAGATCCAGTTCACTCCCGCACGGGTGGTGATGCAGGACTTCACCGGAGTTCCCGTCGTCGTCGATCTCGCGACCATGCGCGAAGCCGTCGCTAGTCTCGGTGGGGATCCGGCGCGCATCGAGCCCCTCGCTCCCGCCGAACTCGTCATCGACCACTCCGTCATTGCGGACTTCTTCGGCACGCAAGATGCGGAGGAGCGCAATGTCGCGCTCGAGTACGAACGCAATCGAGAGCGATACCAGTTCCTCCGGTGGGGTCAGGCCGCGTTCGACGAATTCAAGGTCGTCCCTCCGGGCACGGGCATCGTGCACCAGGTGAACATCGAGTCCCTAGCCCGCGTCGTCATGGTGCGCGGAGGGCAGGCATATCCGGACACTGTGGTGGGCACGGACTCGCACACCACGATGGTGAATGGACTCGGCGTTCTCGGTTGGGGAGTCGGCGGGATCGAGGCGGAGGCCGCAATGCTCGGCCAGCCCGTGTCGATGCTCATCCCGCGCGTGGTCGGATTCAAGCTGACCGGTCAACTGCCAGAAGGGGCGACCGCCACCGACTTGGTTCTCACCATCACCCAGATGCTTCGAAAGCACGGGGTGGTCGGCAAGTTCGTCGAGTTCTATGGCGAGGGCGTGAGTCACGTGCCTCTCGCGAATAGGGCCACTATCGGCAACATGAGCCCGGAGTACGGCAGCACCGTCGCGATCTTCCCCATCGACGACGCGACCCTCGACTACCTGCGACTTACCGGTCGGAGCGAGGAGCACATTCGTCTCGTGGAGGAGTATGCGCGCCTCCAGGGCCTCTGGCACGACGCGCACCATGAGCCCCGCTACTCCGAATACGTCGAGTTGGACCTCGCCACGGTCGAGCCGAGCCTCGCGGGCCCTCGCCGGCCGCAGGATCGGGTCCCGTTGAGAGAGGCCCGCGAGGCGTTCCGACAGGCGCTCCCGGACTACACGGACGACCTCGGTGCCCACGTGTCCACGAATCTGTCGGGTGAGCACTGCGATATCCGTCACGGAGCCGTGGTGATCGCGGCCATCACGTCCTGCACGAACACCAGCAATCCCTCGGTGATGATCGCGGCCGGTCTCGTGGCGAAGAAGGCTGTCGAACGGGGTCTGACCCGTAAGCCGTGGGTGAAGACGACCCTCGCTCCCGGTTCCAAGGTCGTCACGGATTACTACGAGCGGGCGGGTCTCCTGCCCTACCTGGACAAGCTCGGCTTCGACGTGGTCGGTTATGGATGCACGACGTGCATCGGCAACTCCGGTCCACTCCTTCCGGAGGTCAGCGGTGCGGTCAACGAGAAGGACCTCGCGGTCGTATCGGTCCTGAGCGGCAACCGGAATTTCGAAGGCCGTATCAACCCCGACGTGAAGCTCAACTACCTCGCGTCACCCCCGCTCGTCGTCGCCTACGCGATCGCGGGCACGATGGATATCGACCTCTTACAGGAGCCCTTGGGCACCGATCCGGACGGTGCGCCCGTGTATCTGGCAGATGTCTGGCCTGACCCGCGAGAGGTCGAGCGAGTGATCGACGCAACCATCACGCCCGAGATGTTCATCTCTCGGTATCGGGATGTGTTCGCTGGAGACGAGCGGTGGCGTTCCCTGGAGACTCCGACGGGGGAGCTCTTCACGTGGGATCCCACGTCCACATACGTGCGTAAGCCCCCGTACTTCGATGGCATGACGCGCGAGACGCGCCCGATCGAGGACATAACCGATGCCCGAGTCTTGGCCGTACTCGGTGACTCGGTCACGACCGATCACATCTCACCTGCCGGCTCCATCAAGGTGGATAGCCCGGCGGGTGTCTATCTGACGTCCCACGGGGTCGATCGCAAGGACTTCAACTCGTATGGGTCACGACGCGGCAACCACGAGGTCATGATCCGCGGGACGTTTGCGAACATCCGGCTTCGCAACAGGATGGTGGAGGGCGTGGAGGGTGGTTTCACGCGCAACCTGCTTTCGCCTGATCAGCCCGTCGAGACCATCTACGACGCCTCCATGGCCTACCAGGAGGCTGGAGTGCCACTCGTCATCCTCGCGGGGACCGAATACGGGTCGGGATCCAGTCGGGACTGGGCGGCGAAGGGAACTGCGCTCCTGGGGGTCCGTGCGGTCATCGCCCAGTCCTATGAGCGCATCCATCGATCCAATCTGATCGGAATGGGCGTGCTCCCGCTCCAGTTCCCCGACGGCACGAGCGCAGATTCCCTCGGCCTGACCGGGCTCGAGGTGTTCGATATCCGCGGGATCACGGAACTAAATGAGGGGCGCATCCCCCGAACCGCTCAGGTCACAGCGCGGAAGAACGGTGGATCCGTCGTCGAGTTCTCCGCCATCGTGCGAATCGACACCCCCGGCGAGGCTGACTACTACCGCAATGGCGGCATCCTGCCCTTCGTGCTCCGTTCCCTGCTGTGATCGCGGGATGGCCTCGCGGCCTCCCGCCACCCGAGCACCCTGAGTTCGAGGCCGCCGTCCACGCCTGGCTCCTCGATCGGTGCCCGCCCGAGTGGCGCACGGCCGGGTTCCGTGGCGACACAGAAGCCCTTGCCTGGGCGTGTGCCCACTACGTGGCCGGTGTCCAGGAAGCCATCCGACGCGCCTACCGAGAAACCAGAGCCCGCTTCGAGGACCCTGACGTGGTCTCGCGCGTCCAGGCATCCCTCGAGGCGTACGGGGCGCATCTGGTCACGACGGCGCGCGAAATCACCCTGGTACGACGTGCCCTCGAGCGCAGGCCGACCTAGACTCACATGGTCCGAAGGGAGGACGATGGCGCTGCTCGACAGGATCCGTGATCCACGCGACGTTCGCGCATTGCGTCCCGAGCAACTCGGGGAACTCGCCTCGGAGATCCGTCAATTCCTGGTTACCAAGGTATCGGCGACCGGAGGTCACCTAGGACCGAACCTCGGAGTCGTGGAGCTCACCATCGCGCTTCACAGGGTGTTCCGTTCTCCCGAGGACGTCATCATCTGGGACACCGGGCATCAGGCCTACGTCCACAAGATGCTCACGGGCCGCGCCCCGGGCTTCGACCGACTCCGACAGCGCGATGGCATCTCGGGGTATCCGAGTAGGTCGGAGAGCCCTCACGACGTGGTGGAGAACTCGCACGCCTCGACCGCTCTGTCGTATGCGGACGGGGTCGCCAAGGCGTGGGAGTTGCAGGGTGTCACGGCGCAGCGTCATGTCGTCGCGGTCATCGGAGACGGTGCCCTGACGGGTGGCATGGCCTGGGAGGCTCTGAACAACATCGCTGCGAGTGATCGCCCGATAGTCATCGTCGTCAATGACAACGCGCGTTCCTACAGTCCGACGATCGGTGGCCTGGCGCATCACCTCGCCACTTTGCGGACAGCCCGGGGCTATGAGTCCTTCATGAACTGGGGGAAGGGGATCGTGCAGCGAACCCCCCTCGTGGGCGAGCAGATCTATGGCGCACTCCATGGCCTGAAGAAGGGTGCGAAGGACATGCTCGCCCCTCAGGGCTTGTTCGAGGACCTTGGGCTCAAGTACATCGGGCCCATCGACGGTCACGACGAGGCGGAGGTGGAGTTCGCCCTCACCCGTGCACGTGACTACGCCGGGCCCGTGATCGTGCACGTCATCACGCACAAGGGTCATGGGTATGCACCCGCGGAGAATGACGAGGCCGATCGCTTCCACGGAGTAGGGGTTATCGACCCGGACACGGGCAAGCCCTTGACGACGTCCGGGCCGACATGGACCTCTGTCTTCGCGGACGAGCTCGTCAGCGTGGGCGAGGAGCGCACCGATGTCGTTGCCATCACGGCGGCGATGTTGGGCCCGACCGGGCTCGAGGCGTTCGCACGGCGATTCCCCAGCCGAACCTTCGATGTCGGGATCGCGGAGCAGCACGCGGTCACCAGTGCGGCGGGCCTCGCCTACGGCGGCATGCATCCGGTGGTAGCCGTCTACGCGACGTTCATCAATCGCGCCTTCGATCAGGTCCTGATGGATTGCGCCCTGCACAAGGCGGGGGTGACCTTCGTCCTGGACCGTGCAGGTGTCACGGGCGATGATGGTGCAAGTCACAACGGCATGTGGGACCTCGCGCTGTTGCAGATCGTCCCCGGACTTCGGATCGCCTGTCCACGCGACGCGGACTCACTGCGGCGGCAATTGCGGGAGGCTTTGAACGTCACCGATGCGCCCACCGTGATCCGGTTCCCGAAGGGAGCCGTGGGGGACTCGGTCCCCACGGTGCGCCGGATCGGTGCGATCGATGTCATTCACGAGAGTGGCGATGCCTCGGTCGTAGTCGTGAGCGTAGGCGCGATGGCCTCGGTCGGGCTCCAGGTCGCCGAACGTTTGAAGGATCAGGGGATCGGCGTCCGGGTCCTCGATCCAGGCTGGGTACGTCCCATACCTTCCGACCTGTACGAGATCTGCGCGGAGGCCGACCTCGTCGTGACCATCGAAGACGGACTACGTGAAGGCGGGATCGGGAGTTCCATCGCGCAGAGCCTCAATGACGAGGGGGTCACCTCGCCTTTCATGGCATTCGGAATCCCGGACGCGTTCCTGGATCACGGAAAGCGTGCAGAGGTCCTGGCGTCGATCGGGCTCACCGCCCAAGACATCGCTCGAGCGATCGTGGAGCGGATCGCCAGCCGATCCACAATGGACGACCAGGTAGCGCTACCGCGGGACTGAGGCCACGCCGGGAGGAAGGAACCGAGAGCCCGTCACGCGTTCGGATGTTCCCGTCCGATCCAGGTAGGGGGTGAGACCTCCCAGCCAGAATGGCCATCCGGTGCCCAAGATCATGCAGAGGTCGATGTCCTGGGGCTCGGCCACGACTCCTTCGTCCAGCATCCGGCGACACTCGTCCGCAAGGGCATCCACCACGCGCGCACGGATCTGCTCGGGCGTCGATGGCGCGGCACCACGCTCGAAGAGCGCCACAGCCTCCGGATCCAGGCTCTTCTGGCCGTCAGAGCCCCACACCCACACGCCGGGCTTACCCGAGGCTGCAAGGCGATCGAGATTCGCGGATGCATAGAACCTCTCCGGGAACGCGTCGTGCATGGCGTGCGTAACGTGAGAGGCGACCCCGAGTCCCACGAGTGAGATCAGCACGAATGGGGACATAGGCAGCCCCAGGGGCTCCACGGAGGCGTCCGCATCCTCGAAGCTGGATCCCTCGTCGACGGCCCGGGCGATCTCTGAGAGGAATCGGATCAGGAGGCGGTTCACGACGAATCCGGGTGCGTCCTGTACGAGCACGCAGGACTTCTTGAGGGATTTCCCGACGGCGAATGCCGTCGCCACTGTCGCATCGTCGGTGAGTGGGGTCCGCGCGATTTCCAGCAACTGCATGACCGCAACCGGATTGAAGAAGTGGAATCCCACGACGCGCTCAGGATGCTGCAGGTCCTCACCCATGCGCGTGACGGACAGGGTGGAGGTGTTCGTGGCGAGGATGCACTCCGGGGATACGACCTTCTCCAGGTCGGCGAAGATTCGCTTCTTCAGATCGATGTCCTCGAACACTGCCTCGATGACGAAATCGCATCCCGCGAACCCGTCGAGCGTGACGGTGCCGCGCACGAGGCCGAGCAAGCGGTTGGCCTTGTCCTGTGAGATGCGACCCTTGGCGACGAGCTTGTCGATCTCGCCACGAACGTAGGCGAGGCCACGGTCCACGCGCTCCTGGTCGATGTCGGACATAACGATGGGCACCTCGAGGCGGCGGGCAAACAGCAGTGCCAACTGCGAGGCCATCAATCCCGCACCGACGATGCCCACCTGGCTGACCGGCCGTGCGAGCGCGGGATCCGGAGCACCCGCCGGTTTCTTGGCTCGCCGCTGGACCAGGTCGAAGGCATAGATGCTCGCGCGCATCTCATCGCCCATGACGAGGTCCGTGATGGCGTCGTCCTCCGCAGCGAAACCGGCATCCCGGTCACGACCCGGTCCAGCCTCGACGAGGTCGAGTGTCCGATACGGCGCAGGAGCCGCGCCATGGATTCGTGCATCGACGGCCTGGCGTACTGCGGCGACAGTCGGTGCCCACGCGGCCGTGTCGGGATCGACACGCGGCACCTGGATGCGCCCGGAGATCACGTCGGCCGCCCAGGAGATGCTCCGCTCGAGGAAGTCTGACGGCGGGAACAGTGCATCCGCCATCCCCAGATCCAGCATCCCCTGCGGAGTGAGCTGCTTGTTCAGATTCATCGGGTTGGTGACCATGACCTGAAGGGCCTTCTCCGGACCGATCAGCCGAGGGAGCAGGTAAGCCCCGCCCCATCCGGGTACGAGTCCGAGGAAGACCTCGGGGAGGGCCAGTCCTGCAGCCCCGGTGGACACGGTGCGGTAGTCGCAGTGGAGGGCGAGCTCCATACCGCCACCCATAGCCGCACCGTTCACGAACGCGAACGTAGGAACGGACATCTCTCCGAATCGGCGAAGGACATCGTGGCCGAGCCGAGCGAATTCGTGGATGAGTGCTCGATCACTCACGCTCCCGAGGGCCGAGATGTCAGCACCCACAGCGAAGATGAAGGGCTTACCCGTGACGCCGACGCCCACGATCCCCGGCATCGCAGCCACGGCATCCGCCGCCTCGGCCAAGGAGCGAAGACCCTGGGGCCCGAAGGTGCTTGGGCGCGTGTGATCGCGATCGTTGTCGAGTGTGATGAGCGCGAATGTTCCGAGGCCTCCCGGAAGTTCGAACGTGCGCACGCGTGCGTGCGTGACAACTTCGGAAGGAAACTCCAGTGTGCTCATGAGGCGTCTCCGATGCGTTCCCAGATGACCGTTCCACCCATGCCGAGCCCGATGCACATCGTGGTGATGCCGTAGCGCGCCTGAGGGTTGAGTTCGAAATCCTTCGCAAGATTCGTCATCAGGCGAATGCCGGAGGAGGCGAGTGGGTGGCCCACGGCGATCGCGCCTCCGAGCGGGTTCACGCGAGGGTCATCGTCGTCGACACCGAAATGGTCCAGGAAGGCGAGGACCTGTACCGCGAACGCTTCGTTGATCTCGAAGAGGTCGATGTCGTCGATGGACAGGCCTGCGCGTGCCAGGGCCTTTTCGGTACTGGGGACCGGACCGACGCCCATCACCTCCGGATCGACCCCCGCGAATGCGTAGCCGATCATCCGCATCTTGCGCTGGAGTCCCAGTTCACGGGCGGACTCGTCGGAGGCGATGATCGCTGCGGTGGCACCATCGGTCAGCGCTGACGCATTGCCGGCGGTGACGCGACCGTGCGGGCGGAACGGAGTGCGCAAACCGGCGAGCCCCTCCAGGGAGGTGCCTGGACGTGGTCCCTCGTCGGCCGAGACGAGCGTCCATCCCTGCTCCTGTGATCGTGCGGCGACGCTCACCAGGTCAGCCTGGATCCAGCCGTTTGCATAGGCCTTCGCGGTCTTCTCCTGCGAGGCCACCGCATACGCATCGGCGCGATCCTTGGTCAGGTGGGGGAATCGATCGTGAAGATTCTCGGCAGTCTTGCCCATGAGCAAGGCCTCAGGATCCACCAGCTTCTCCGCGAGGTATCGGGGGTTGGGATCCATGCCCTCGCCCATCGGGTGGTGGGTCATGTGCTCCACGCCACCGGCCACGGCAACGTCGTAGGCACCGCCCATGATGGAACCGGCAAGGGTCGTGACAGCGGTCATCGCTCCCGCGCACCAGCGATCCACCGAGTATCCGGGGACGCTTCGGGGGAGCCCGGCGAGGAGTGCAGCGGAGCGACCGATGTTCATGCCCTGGTCACCGGTCTGGGTGGCAGCGGCGATGGCCACATCGTCGATGCGCTCCGGGGGCAGGGATGGATTGCGTCGCAGCAGTTCCTGGATGACCTTCACGACGAGGTCATCAGCTCGAGTCTCCGCATACAGGCTTCCGGCTCGGGCGAACGGAGTCCTCGCCCCGTCTACGAATACGACGTCTTTGACGGTCTGGCTCATGGCTCTCCTCGGGCAAGTTACTCGGCAGTAACCTACTCCGACCCGGGGTCCTCCCGTAACCACGAGGACTCCAGCAGTGGGGCGACGAGGGCGATCTGCCAGGGCCGCGCGCCGCCGGCTCCCAGGGCCCCGGCGAGGTCCGAGGGGCCGTCCCAGCAGACCTGGCGCACGAGTTCCGGGGTCAGCAGGTTCTCGACCGGAATCGACACGGACTCGGACACCTGCGCGAGCACCTCCTTGGCCCGGGTGAGCCGCACATGCGCCTCCGGATTGCGGTCCTCCCAGGTACGGGGGGCGGGAGGCCCGGATGAGGGCGGACTGGGTGCGGGGAGCGCGTCCCCCGACAAGGAACGCGCCCGGGTGATCGCGCCCCACCAGCGATCGGCGTACTTGGCCGCACCCCGTCCGTGGAACCCTTCGAGTGCCAGCAACTCCGTGGGGGACGACGCCTCCCCGGAGGCGGCCACCAGGATCGCGGAGTCCGGAAGGATGCGCCCAGGTGCGGTGTCCGTCGATCGGGCGATCTCGTCACGGGTGAGCCACATCTCGCGCACGACGGCCAACTGGCGCGGCTTCCGGGCGCGATGCAGCCCTGACGTGCGCCGCCAGGGATCAGGCCCGATCGGGCGAGGCTGGAACGAGAGCAGGCGCTCGAACTCTTGCGACGCGATCTGGGACTTGCCGGCCTCCTCGAGTGCCTCGGACAGGACGTCGCGGAGTTCCAGGAGATGTTCCACGTCCAGGGCGGCGTATCGCAGCATGGCGGAATCGATCGGGCGCTTCGACCAATCCGCCGCACCGTGTCCTTTCTCCAGGAACTCCCCGAGCTCGGACTCGACCAACGCCGCCAAACCGACCCGCTCCCGACCGAGGAGTCGCCCGGCGAGTTCGGTGTCGAAGAGTCGGGTGGGGACCAGGCCCAACTCGGCGAGGCAGTGGAGGTCCTGGGTGGCCGCGTGCAGGATCCATTCCTCATCGGCCATGGCCGCAATCAGCGGATCGAAGTCGACGATGGGGATGGGGTCGATGAGCGCGGTGCCTGATCCGCGTCGCCGGATCTGCACGAGATACGCGCGCTGGCTGTACCGGTACCCCGAGGCGCGCTCGGCGTCGATGGCGATCGGCCCGGAGCCTTCCCGAATGCGGGAGGCAAAGTCACGGATCCCAGCGTCCGTGGTGATGACGGCAGGGACCCCGTCACGCGGCTCGGTGGAATCAGCCACGTCGACGATGAGTCACGCTGACGACTCCTGTGGGCAGCGGTGCCATTCCGGCAGCCGTCGCCAGGGTCGCGAGCCAGACGGCGAAGTGGTCTCCGAGATCGGGGTCGGGATCACCCACCGGAGTCCATGACGCCCTGAGTTCGACGGATCCGGCGGGGCGCTTGCCCGTCATGGTCCCGAACGCATCGCCGGTGCTCTTCGTGACGGTTCCCCCCACCTGCCGGACATCCAGTCCGTGCATCGCCTCGGTAAACCAACTCCAGGCCACCTCCGCCATGAGGGGATCATCGACGAGATCGGGTTCCAGGTTGGCTCGCACGAATACCACTGCTCGAAAGGTCCCTTCCCACTCATCGATCCCATCCGGATCGTGCAGGAGAACGAAACGGCCGCTGGCTGTGTCGTCGTCGGGGTCAGCCATCTCCGCGGTGATCGCGAGCGCATGCGGCGCCAAGCGCTGAGGCGCCGGAGTCTCTTCCAAGACAAACTCCGGGCGAGGGGGAACCGCGCGAATCGCTCGCACAGCCTGCTCGAAGGGCTGCGCCGTCCCATCCACGACCTTCACCTAGGAACTGTAAGTCGGGTGACGGGGGTGACGGGCGTGACGCGCCGTCAGTCTCCGGGCTGCAGACGCACGGAGATCGAATTGATGCAGTACCGCAGGTCCGTGGGGGTGTCGTAGCCCTCACCTTCGAAGACATGACCCAAGTGGCCGCCGCACGACCCGCAACGCACCTCCGTGCGGACACGCCCGAGGGAATGGTCCTCGAGATAGACCACCGAATCGCCCGCCAAAGGCGCGTAGAAGCTCGGCCAACCGCAATGTGACGCGAACTTCGCATCTGCGCGGAACAACTCAGCACCGCAGGCACGGCATGAATAGATGCCGGGGGTGGTGGTGTCGGTGTATTCGCCCACGAACGGAGCTTCGGTTCCCGCCTCGCGGAGAACGTGGTACTCCTGCGGGGTCAGCCGCGACCGCCACTCGCTCTCCTCCAGGGTCACCGGATAGGGCGTCCCATCCGGCCGCAAGGCACCGTCGCGCGCGGGTGTCGAGTGCATGGGGTCAGGCTACGCCGAAACTCGCGTATCGGCGATGGTACGGACGCCTAGAAGCAGCCCGAGAAGAATCACGAGTGAGCCCGCGACGACGTCGACGATCATGAGTGCACGAGGGGTCGCTACTCGACCGGCACGCGCTGCAACGGCAGCGATTCCGATGTGGACGACGAGGCTGCCAAGCCCGATTCCCGCAACGAAAAGTACGGCGCTCATCGGATTCGGGATTACCGCGCTGGTAGCCATGCTGGAGAACACTGCACCCCACGTAACGATTGTGATCGGATTCGAAGCAGTCGCGATGAGTCCCGTGCGGAAGGCGTGAATCGGCGTGAAGACCTCGCGATCGAGTTCGAGGCCGTTTCGAAGGCGCAGGGCCGAAGTCAGAGTTCGAATCCCGAAGATGATGATCACCACAGCTCCCGACAGTCCGAGAAGGATCCTCAGACCGGTGATCTCAAGGAGCGCTGCGGCTCCCAGTGCTCCGAGCAGGGCGTACATCACGTCGACAGTCGCGGCGCCTGTGCCGATGGCTGCACCCGGGCGCCAGCCGAAGCGCGCCGCGGTGCGCGTGCACAAGAGGAAGATCGGGCCAACATTCGCTGCGGCCAGCGCGCCTACACCGACTCCGAGCATGAGTGCTGCGAGCATGGGGCGATCATGTCAGCCTGATCGGGGAATTCCATGCTCGATGTACGAACTACCTGGCTCTCGGAAGAGGAGCTCGCCTCTGCTCGCGAACGTCTGCCGATCGTGTACGTCGATGCCGTACCCGTGCGGGTCGATGCCCAGGGCCTGGTGACGGCGGTCGGCCTACTTCTGCGAGCTATGCCCGATGGCGCCATCAGTCGTGCGGTTGTCTCCGGACGAGTCCTGTATGGCGAGCGCGTACGCGACGCCCTAGTACGACACTTGGAGAAGGATCTCGGCCCCATGGCGCTTCCGCGCATCCCCGCGACGCCGCAACCGTTCACCATCGTGGAGTACTTCCCCGATCCGGAGGTCACCGGTTTTCACGATCCCCGCCAGCACGCTGTCGCGCTCGCGTACGTCGTCGCCATCGACGGTGAGTGCGCGCCGAGTCAGGATGCCCTCGATCTCGTATGGGTGAGTCCCATCGAGGCCGTGAGCCCACAGTTCCAGGGTGAGATGTCAGGCGGCCAGGGCCGGCTCGTGCGCATGGCCTTGGCTCATTGCGGGGTGCTCGCGTAGTCCGGGAACTCCGGCGGGCGACGTTCACCACGGGCGACGAGGGCCTCGCGCAGATCCGGCCGGTCGAAGGACACAGCCATCCGGGCGAGCGAATCACGTGCTGCCGTATCGAGATCTTGGTTCCACGCCAGGAGCAACTGCGATTTCATCTCCGCCATGGACGATGGTGAGCACGACGTTGCGATCTCCATGAGCCAGGCACGGGCGGAAGCGACGGGATCCTCGGAGCACACGACCAATCCCAGATCGGCCGCCTCCCGCCCGTCGATCGTGCGGCCGGTCATGAGCAGATCTGTCGCCGCCGGGATACCGATGAGGCGGGGGAGAATCCATGCGATGCCGTACTCCGCGACGAGGCCCAACCTGGCGAAGGACGTAGTCATCGTGGCTTCCGGATGCGCAAATCGGGCGTCCGCGCAGACAGCCATGACAAAGCCGATGCCCGCACACGGTCCGTTGATCGCGGTGGCGACGGGGGTAGAGAGTGAGAAAGCTGCTGTCGGCAGGTCCCGAGGGCCCGAGAGAAACTGCTGCAGTGTCTCTGCGTCTTCACCGAGAACCGAGATGTCGGCTCCTGAGCAGAATCCGCGGCCCGCACCAGTCACCAGAATGCCGCGAACGTGGGGGTCGGCATCCAGCTCACGCAGGGCCCTCGCGTATTCGGCTCCCATACCCGGCAGCAGTGCGTTGAGGCGGTCGGGCCGGTTGAGGGTGACGATCCCCAACGGACCATCACGCTCGACCAGGATTGTGTCCGCCATATGGAGAGCCAATCACATGGCACGGCCTACTCGTAAGGATCGATCCCCATGAGGGTCTGGTCCTCGGGAGTCAGGTTCTCCACCGGTTCGTCGAATTGGTCGAAGTCGGCATCTGCGCGCTCTGCGTCGCTCTCGTCGTCCAGGTAGAAGTCGCGAGCGGGATCCACGTCGTCGACCACGTGCATGGCCGACACCTCGGGCTCGACGATGGGACGTGGAGTGAGCCCTCCCGCGTGCATCGGGTCATCCGACGCATCCTCGGCGCCCTCCGAGGCGAGAACGAACTCATCGTCCTGCAGCGGAAGCTCGAGGCCATCCAGCGAGCCCTCACCCGAGCCACCGGCCATCCCGTTGCGGACGGCCTCGGCTTCCATGATCATCGCGAGGCGATCACCCTGATCGGCGACATCGCCCGGGTCCGAGCTCAGGGTGTCCCGCGCAACGTCTCCCGGTGAATCGGAGGGGGTCTCGTCCGCCATCCCGGCTCCCATCCTTGCCATGCCGCCACGGTAGTCGAGAGATCGCTCCGTCGCAGGAGTCGAAAGTCCCGAGAGTGCGACAGGCGGCGGTGGTACGAATGACACATGGACGGGACCGATTGGCTCGCGTCGGTTCGGTCGGCAGCGTCTGCCGACGATACGGAAAGGCTGCGGGACTTGTTCCGTCGGGCTGTGGACGCGTGGGGGTCCGAGGTGGCATCACGCCGGTGGCAGGAGGCCCTCTCCGCCTACGACGCAGGCGCGATCACGGGGTGACCTCCGCGGAGTAGAGAGAGACGTGGGTGACGATGTCCGCGCGCAACTGGTCCGTCAAGGGCAGGGGCCGGGCTCCCGCCCCGGACGATTTGGACATCTTGATGCCCCGGACGTCCTGAATCAACGGATGGTGGATCACCCGTGCCTGACCGAACGTATTACCCGGCAGGAGCGCCGCAACCTCCCTCTGGATCGCGGTCGAGGGGCGGAGGTCCTCGCCCCGCACCACGAGCGTGATGCCGAGCAGATCGTCATCGACGACCGATGTCAGGTGATACGCGGGAAGTCCGTCGCGACGCCACAGGATCGGATCGGCTCCGGTGTCGGATCGCATCCGCAGTGCCGTTCGTCCCAGGGAGAACTCCTGGTCTCTGTTCGCACATCTGCAGGGAGAGGAGGCCAGGGATGCTCGCGTGCACTCACACGCATAGGTCACCCCCGGCTGACCCTGGATCGTTTCGAGTGCAGCGCGATAGAGGTCCAGGCGACTCTTCTGACTCCACGTACGAAGATCATCGGCGGTCGCGGGGCCCACCTGGTAGTCGATGCCCAGCCAGTCGATGACCCGAAAGATGTCCTCAAGGTATTCACGCCGCGTGCGTGGGGCGTCGATATCGTCGATGCGCAGAGCAATCTCCGCCGAGTGCTCACGCGCCCAATGTTCCGTGAGGGCGAAGTTCACCAGGTTTCCCACGTGCAGGTACCCACTGGGGGTGGGAGCCAGGCGCGTGCGCATGGCGCGAGGGTAGGCGAGTCCTATCGGGTCGTGCGGATTGCTCCAACCCCCAAGGCGAGCACGCCGGA
>CAZBWA010000028.1:0-19203 GCA_964495555.1 uncultured Bifidobacteriaceae bacterium
CCTTGATCGCCTGCTCCTGGCCGATGACGCGCTTGTGGAGCTCGTCCTCCATGCGACGCAGTCTCTCGATGTCATCCTCGGTGAGGTCGGAGACCGGGATACCGGTCATGAGCGCCAGGACCTCGCCGATCAGTCGCTCGTCCACTTCGGCAACGACGTCGAGGTCGCCGGCTTTCCACTCACGCTCGCGCTCGGCCTTCTCGGCGAGCAGGTTCTTCTCCACGTCACGCAGGGAGGCGGCCTTCTCGAAGTCCTGCGCGTCGATCGCGGACTCCTTCTCCTTGCGAGTCTCGGCGATGCGATCGTCGAACTCGCGCAGGTCCGGCGGGGCGGTCATACGACGGATGCGTAGACGGGAGCCCGCCTCGTCGATCAGGTCGATGGCCTTGTCCGGGAGCTGACGGTCGGAGATGTAGCGGTCGGAGAGACGCGCGGCCGCATCCAGGGCCCCATCGGTGATGGATACCCGGTGGTGCGACTCGTACCGATCGCGGAGGCCCCGCAGGATCTCCACTGTGTGCGCGACGTCCGGGGCGTCCACCTGCACGGGGGCGAAGCGACGCTCCAGAGCGGCATCCTTCTCCACGTACTTGCGGTACTCGTCGAGAGTCGTCGCCCCGATGGTCTGCAGCTCCCCGCGGGCGAGCATCGGCTTGAGGATGCTCGCGGCATCGATGGCGCCCTCCGCGGCACCCGCACCGACAAGGGTGTGCATCTCGTCGATGAACAGGATGATGTCGCCGCGGGTCTTGATCTCCTTGAGCACCTTCTTCAAGCGCTCCTCGAAATCACCGCGGTAGCGGCTACCCGCGACGAGCGCACCGAGGTCGAGCGAGTACAGCTGCTTGTCCTTGAGGGTCTCGGGGACCTCGCCCTTGACGATGTTCTGCGCAAGGCCCTCGACGATCGCGGTCTTGCCGACACCGGGCTCGCCGATGAGGACCGGGTTGTTCTTGGTACGACGGGAGAGCACCTGCATCACGCGCTCGATCTCGCGGGCGCGTCCGATGACGGGATCGAGCTTGCCCTCGCGTGCCGCCGAGGTCAGGTTGCGCCCGAACTGGTCGAGCACCAGAGATGTCGACGGCGTGCCTTCCGCCGGACCGCCCGAGGTTGCAGGCTCCTTGCCTTGGTAGCCGGAGAGCAACTGGATGACCTGCTGACGGACGCGGTTGAGATCCGCACCGAGCTTCACCAGCACCTGCGCCGCCACACCCTCGCCTTCGCGGATGAGTCCGAGGAGGATGTGCTCCGTACCGATGTAGTTGTGTCCGAGCTGCAGGGCCTCACGCAGGGAGAGTTCCAGCACCTTCTTGGCGCGGGGGGTGAAGGGGATGTGCCCACTCGGCGCCTGCTGGCCCTGACCGATGATCTCTTCGACCTGCTGGCGCACGGCCTCGAGGGAGATGCCGAGGGACTCCAGGGCCTTGGCGGCGACGCCCTCACCCTCGTGGATCAGTCCGAGGAGGATGTGTTCGGTCCCGATGTAGTTGTGATTGAGCATGCGGGCCTCTTCTTGGGCCAGCACGACGACACGACGTGCCCTGTCGGTGAATCTCTCGAACATCGCATCTCCTCACGCGGGAGTTCGATTCTCCCCTACCGGACCCTAGGACGAAACTCGAATCTCCCCGGGGACGGTACGCCGACCGCGAAACCTGCCAGAAACGCCTATCGGGACAATGGCCCCATGACCGCCGACGCCCGGCTGCGGCGCCATATCCGCACCCTCGGGGACCTCCTCGGACACACCCTCGTCCGCCAGGAGGGCCAGGACCTCCTCGACCTCGTGGAGCAGGTGCGCGCCCTCGTCCGGTCGGATCCGGAGGCCGCGTCGGAGTTGCTGGCCGCCACCGACCTGGTCATGGCCACCCGCCTGGCTCGGGCGTTCTCGATCTATTTCGACCTGGCCAATGTGGCCGAGCAGGTCGAGCGCGCTCACGATGCGGCCTCCTCCCGTCGCCAGGACCGCGGTCCCCTGACCCGCGTGGTCGCGGCCGTTCGGGAGGCGGGCATCGAGCCCGCGCGGGTCACCGCGCTGGCCGACGTGATGTCCGTGCGTCCGGTCTTCACCGCGCATCCCACGGAGGCCGCGCGCCGCTCGGTGTTGCTCAAGATGCGAACCATCGCCGACGTGCTGCTCGATGACCACCTGTCCGAGGTCGATCGCACGGCCCGCCTGGCCGAGGTGATCGACCTGCTGTGGCAGACCGACGAGTTGCGCCTCGAGCGCCCGCAGGTCCTCGACGAGGCACGCAATGCGCTCTACTACCTCGATGACCTGACCCGCGGTCCCCTCGCCCAGGTGCTCACCGACCTCTCCCGTGCGTTCGCCGACCTCGGTGTGGACCTACCTCCGGACTCCCGTCCCGTCAGCTTCGGTTCCTGGATCGGTGGAGACCGGGACGGGAATCCCTTCGTCACGCCGGCGGTGACCGAGGATGTGGTGCGCTTCCAGCGCGAGCACGCCGTCCTCGACGTCATGCCGCACATCGATCGACTGCTCGACGACCTCTCGGTGTCCGAACGGATCGCGGGCGCGAGTGAGGAGTTGCGATCGTCCGTCGCGCACGATCTGGCTTTCCTGCCCGACCTCGACCCCCGCTTCCTGCGCATCAACGCCGAGGAGCCGATCCGGCTCAAGCTGACGATCATCCGGATGCGCCTGCGTCTCACGCTGGAACGGGTCCGGGCGGGCGGTCCGCACCGCGAGGGGCGCGACTACAACAGCACGCGGCAACTCCTCGACGATCTCTTGCTGATCCGCTCCGATCTGCTCTCCCATCGTGGTCAGTTGGCGGCGCACGGGATCCTCGACCGCGCCATCCGGGTCGTCGCGTCGATCGGCCTCCCACTCACCACACTGGATATCCGCGAGCACTCCGCCAAGTACCAGGAGGTCATCGCCGAGCTGCACGATCGGCTCGAGCCGACCCCCTGGAGCGATCTCACTCGGGAACAACGCACTGCCTGGCTGCAGCAGGAACTGCGCTCCTCGCGGCCCCTCGCCCCGACCCCACCTCCGTTGAGCGAATCCGCAGCGGTGACCTACGACACCTTCGTCACAGTCCGCGAACTCCTGGATACGTACGGTGCCCGGCCCATCGAATCCTGCATCGTGTCGATGACGAAGGGGGCCGATGACATCCTGGCCGCCATCGCCGTGGCACGCGAAGCCGGACTGGTGGACACATCCACCGGGACGGCACGCGTGGGATTCGTCCCGCTCCTCGAGACGATCACGGAGTTGCGCGAGGCAGGGTCGCTCGTCGACTCCCTGCTCTCCGATCCCACCTACCGCGCACTGGTCTCCTCACGAGGGGATGTCCAGGAGGTGATGCTGGGGTACTCCGACTCCAATAAGGACGCCGGCATCACGACCTCGCAGTGGGAAATCCACCTCGCGCAGCGTCGACTGCGCGACGTCGCGCAACGTCACGGTGTGCGGCTACGGCTCTTCCACGGTCGCGGGGGAACGGTCGGCCGTGGAGGCGGACCCACGTACGCGGCGATCCTCGCTCAACCGTGGGGAGTGCTCGACGGCCAGATCAAGGTCACCGAGCAGGGCGAAGTGATCTCCGATAAGTACCTTCTCCCGGCTCTCGCGCGTGACAACCTCGAGCAGATGGTGGCCGCGGTCCTCGATGCATCGCTCCTGCATCAGACCTCACGGCAGGATCCCGCACACCTCGCCCGCTGGGACGAGGTCATGGATATCGCCTCGCGTAACGCGATGGATGCCTACCGGACACTCGTCGGCAGCCCGGATCTGCCCGCCTACTTCACTGCCTCGACCCCGGTCTCGGAGTTCGGTTCGATGCACCTGGGATCGCGTCCGGCTCGCCGGCCGGACACCGCATCCGGCATCGAGGGCCTCCGCGCCATCCCCTGGGTCTTCGGATGGACGCAGTCGCGCCAGATCATCCCGGGGTGGTTCGGCGTCGGAAGTGGATTCAGCGCGGCGGCCGAGGCGGGGTTCGCCGAAGAGATGCAGCGCATGTACCGCGAGTGGCATTTCTTCGCCAACTTCATCTCCAATGTCGAAATGACCCTCATGAAGACCGACATGGCGGTGGCTCGCCAGTACGTCGAGAAACTCGTTCCCTCGGATCTGCACTGGATCTTCGGCGAGATCGAGGCCGAGTACGAGCGAAGTGTCGCCCAGGTGCTTGCGGTCACCGGGCATGACCGCTTGATCGCCGACAACCCGTCCCTGGCGCGCACCCTCGTCACCCGGGACAGCTACCTGCTCCCCCTGCACACGCTGCAGGTATCGGTCTTGGAGCGGCTGCGGAATTGCACGGTCGAGCACGATCGCGAGCAGTTGCGCCGTGCGCTGTCCGTGACGATCAACGGGATCGCGACCGGCCTCCGCAATACGGGCTGAGGGTCACAGCTCCAGGATCATCCGGTTGTTGCCTAATGTGTTCGGCTTCACCCGTTCCAATCCGAGGAACTCCGCTACGCCCTCGTCGTACGACTGCAGGAGTTGCGCGTAGACCTCGGGCTCGACCGGAGCGCCCTCGATCTCCACGAATCCGTGGCGCCCGAAGAACTCCGTCGCGAATGTCAGGCAGAACACGCGCCGGACGCCGAGCCCGCGTGCCCGGTCCAGCAACGCACCGAGGACCTGTGATCCGATGCCGCTACGGAGATGTGTCGGGGCGACGGCCACGGTGCGCACCTCGGCGAGGTCGTCCCAGAGCACATGGAGGGCCCCGCAGGCCACGACCACGTCGCCGTCCTCGGCAACGAGGAACTCCTGGACGTCCTCGTACAGGGTGACCAGGTTCTTCTTCAGCAGTCGCTGCCCGTCGCCTGCGTAGAGGTCGACGAGCGCACCGATCGCCTTCACGTCGGCGGTGCGAGCGGGACGGACGATCGTCATTCCGGCTTCACCAGGGGGAAGAGGATCGTCTCCCGGATACCGAGCCCGGTGAGCGTCATGAGAAGTCGGTCGATCCCCATCCCCACGCCGCCGGAGGGTGGCATCCCATGCTCGAGGGCCCGGAGGAAGTCCTCGTCCACACGCATCGCCTCGTGGTCACCCTTGGCCGCCAAGGCAGCCTGTTCCATCAACCGCTCACGCTGGATCACCGGATCGACGAGCTCGGAGTAGCCGGTGGCCTGCTCCACACCGTCGATGTAGAGGTCCCACTTCTCGACGACGCCCGGCTTCGTGCGGTGGGCACGCGTGAGGGGTGAGGTGTCCACCGGGAAGTCCATGACGAATGTGGGCCCGGTGAACGTGGGGGACACATAGTGCTCGAACAGCTCCTCGACGAGCTTGCCTGCGACCCACGTGGGAGCCACGGAGATCCCCGCCTTCTCGCACAGCCCCACCAACTCTTCCCGAGGGGTGGCCGGAGTGATCTCCCGGCCGATCGCCGCGGAGGTGGCGCCATAGAGATCGACGTGCGGCCACTCCCCCGAGAGGTCGTGCACGCTGCCGTCGGCGTGCGTGACCACGAGGCTCCCGGTGACCGCCGTCGCCGTCTCCTGAATCAACTCGCGCGTGGTCCTCGCCATGTCCTGGTAGTCCGCGTACGCCTGATAGAACTCGAGCATCGCGAACTCGGGCGAGTGACTGGAATCCGATCCCTCGTTGCGGAAGTTGCGGTTGATCTCGTACACGCGCTCGAGGCCGCCTACCACTGCGCGCTTGAGGAAGAGCTCCGGGGCGATGCGCAGGAACAGTTCGAGGTCGAATGCATTCGAATGCGTCACGAACGGTCGCGCCGAGGCACCGCCGTGCATGGTTTGCAGCATCGGGGTCTCGATCTCCAAGAACCCACGCTCACCGAGGCTGCGCCGCAGGGCCGCCACCGCATCGACGCGCAGTCGCGCGATCCGCTGGGCATCGGGGCGGACGATCAGATCCACGTAACGCTGCCGCACGCGCGATTCCTCGGTCATCGGCTTATGCGCCACCGGGAGGGGGCGCAGGGCCTTCGACGCCATCGCCCAGGAGTCGGCCATCACCGACAGCTCGCCTCTCTTGGACGTGATCACCTCGCCGTGGACGAAGACCGTGTCGCCGAGGTCGACGAGAGCCTTCCACTCCTCGAGGGCCGACTCCCCCACACCTGCGAGCGAGACCATCGCCTGCACTTCGGTGCCGTCTCCGGCACGCAGGGTGGCGAAGCACAACTTCCCGGTGTTGCGGGAGAAGATCACCCGACCCGCAATCCCAACCACCGTTCCCGTCTGCGTGTCCGGCGCGAGATCGGGGTGGGCATCGCGCACCTGGGCGATCGTGTGCGTGATCGGAAGGCTCACCGGGTAGGGATCACCGCCCGATGCAAGAAGCTGCTCGCGCTTGGCACGGCGGATGCGCATCTGCTCGGGCACATCGTGCTCGTCAGGAACCTCCGTCACGTCGGCAGGCTAGTGGATACAGCGTGGCCTAGCCTGCGGGTGTGTCCTTCCCACTCGAGCCCCCGCAACCGATCCTCGGGGTGATCTTCGACCTGCACTCCACCCTCGTCGACCAGGGTTCGGCGGACGAGTGGCTCGACTCGGCGCTGATCCATGCGCCCACGCATCTCTCACCCCAGGAGCGCAACACCCTCGTCGACTTCCTCGACCTGGTCTGGGAGAACGCCCGTGTGCACGATCCCGACAGCCAACGTGACCTGGATCCCGCACTGCATCGCGCGGTCTTCCATGCCCTCATCGATGACGGCCCCGGCATCGGACGTCCGCTCGCGGACGCCCTCTACGCAACCATGCTGGATACCTGGCATGCCTACTCCGATGCGGTGCCCACCCTGATCGCACTGCAGGAGATGGGCATACGCGTCGGCCTGATCTCGAATGTGGGCGTGAGTATCCGTCCGGTGCTGGAGCGCGAGGGCCTACTCAACCATTTCGATGGGATCACCCTGTCCTGCGAGGTCGGGTGCGTGAAGCCGGACTCCCGGATTTTCCAGAAAGCGGCCGATGCGATCGGATGCACGCCCGCGACGGTCCTCATGGTCGGCGACAGCGGTAAGGACGACGCGGGCGCCGCCCACATCGGGATGCGCACCCTGCTGCTTCCGCGCACGCGCGGCCCCGTGCACGGGCTCGCAGTGGTTCCGGTTCTGGTGGGCGCGACCCGCTAGTCGACGTTCTTCTCGAAGACCAGCCGCAGACCGATGAGCGTGAGATCGGGCTCATGATGGGTGATCGTCGCCGACTCCTCGATCACGATGTGCGCGAGCCCGCCGGTGGCGATCACGGCCGTGGGCGTCCCGATCTCCTCGACGATGCGCGAGACGAGGCCGTCGACCTGACCCGCGAAACCGTAGACGGCACCGGACTGCAGGGCCTCGACGGTGTTCTTCCCGATGACCGAGCGCGGACGCACCAACTCGACTTTCCGCAACTGCGCGGCGCGGCTCGCCAGTGCCTCGAGGGAGATCTCGATCCCGGGTGCCAGCGCCCCGCCGAGGAATTCACCGTTCGCCGAGACGACGTCGAGGTTCGTGGAGGTGCCGAAGTCGACGACGATGCTCGGCCCACCGAAGAGCCGATGAGCCGCCAGCGTGTTCACGATGCGGTCGGCGCCGACTTCCTTCGGATTGTCAGTGAGGATCGGAACACCGGTCTTGGTCCCGGGCTCCACGATCACGGTCGGGGTCCCCGAGTAGTAGGTGGAGAGCATCCCGCGCATCTCACGCAGGACCGCGGGCACCGTGCTGCAGAGTGCGATCCCCGAGATCTCCGTGCTGCCATCGAGGAGGCCACGGAACGTGAGCGCTAATTCGTCGGCCGTGGAGTTCGCGTTCGTGGTGACTCGCCAGGAATGAGCCAGGGTGTCGCCGTCGAACAGGCCGAGGACCGTGTTCGTGTTGCCCACGTCGATCGCCAGCAGCATGGCTCTATCCCACCGTCTCGAGGTCCGCACCGATGTCGAGCGCCGGTGCGGAGTGCGTCAGTGCCCCGACGGCAAGGTAGTCCACACCCGTCGCCGCGACCTCTGCCGCCACCGCCAGGGTGAGGCCTCCCGATGCCTCCAACTTCACCCGTCCCCCGACACGACGCACGGCCTCGCGCATCTCCTCGGGGGTGAAGTTGTCGATGAGGACGAGGTCCGCACCGGCCTCCACCACCGCATCGAGTTGATCCAGGGAATCGACCTCGACCTCGATGGGTAGGTGCGGATATCGCTCACGCACCAGGGCGAAGGCCTCCACGACTCCCCCGGCTGCGACCACATGGTTGTCCTTCACCAGGGCCGCATCGGACAGCGACATCCGGTGGTTCACTCCCCCGCCGCATCGCACCGCGTACTTCTCCAGCGCGCGCAGTCCCGGCGTGGTCTTCCGGGTATCGCGGATCGCGGCGGTGCTCCCCGCGATTGCGCGCACCCAGGTGGCGGTGGCCGTGGCGATACCGCTGAGATGACAGAGGAGATTCAACGCAGGACGTTCGGCGCGCAGGAGCGCATGCGTCGGCCCCTCGATCCGGAGGATCGGTGAATCCCGATGGACCTCCTGGCCGTCGACGGCGACCCACTCGATCGCGATGTCCTCACCACCCACCATGGCGAACACGGCTGCAGCGACGGGAACTCCCGCCACGATGCCTTCGGCATGGCTCACCAGGGAGATGCGGGACCGTTGTGTCGGCGGGACCGTCGCCATCGTCGTGACGTCCTCGCCACCATCGAGATCCTCCATGAGCGCACGCGCGATGACGGTCTCCACGTCCAGCGGCGGCAAGCCCGCAGCGGCGAGCCGCTCGGAGATCTCCATCGTCACTCGATACGTCGGGTAGCTCACGGCACCGTCTCCAGGGTCGTACTCAATTCACCATCGGCATCCATGCTGGTCACCAGTCGCGCTTGCCAGGAACTCTCCGCGTCAGGGAAGTCCTCCCGCCAGTGCGATCCTCGTGTCTCCTCGCGCAGGAGTGCATGGCGCACGAGGACCTGTGCGATCGTCATGATGTTCGTCGTCTCCCAGTTCTCCGTCGTGGGCGCGACGTCCGCGGGGGCGTTCTGCACCGCATCCGCCAGCCACGCTGCCGCACGGCGGAGGGATGCGGCGCTGCGTAGGACTCCCGCATCCTCGTCCATGACCCGCTGCATCGGACGACGCATCTGCACCGGGATGAGCACGCCTGGTGCACCGAGGGGAACGGGGTCGGCAGGCGTGAGTCCATCGGCACGGATGGCGGTGGCGATGCGCCGGGAGAACACCAGCCCCTCCAGGAGCGAGTTCGAGGCGAGCCGATTGGCACCGTGGACTCCGGTACATGCGACCTCGCCGCACGCGTAGAGCCCTCGGATGGAGGAGCGACCGTCGACATCCGTGCGCACCCCGCCCGAGACGTAATGCTGGGCAGGCGCCACGGGGATGAGGTCGGTGACCGGGTCGATGCCGCGGAGACGACACGACTCCAGGATCGTTGGGAAGCGTCGGACCCAGACATCCGCCCCGAGGTGCCGCCCATCCAGCCACACATGCTCGGTGCCCGCGGCGCGCATGCGGCGCATGATCGCCTTCGCGACGACGTCGCGCGGGGCTAGGTCGGCAAGTTCGTGCTCATCGGCCATGAAGGCCACGCCGTCATCATCACGCAGGATCGCCCCCTCACCCCGCACGGCCTCGGAGACAAGTGGCTGCTGCCCCTGGGCGTGGGGTCCGAGCCACAGAACCGTGGGATGGAATTGCACGAACTCGATATCGGCGACCTCCGCGCCCGCACGCACCGCCAGTGCGACGCCATCCCCGGTGGAGACATAAGGGTTCGTGGTCTGTCCGAAAACCTGACCGATGCCCCCGGTGGCGAGCACCACGGCGGGTGCGAGCGCGGCACCGACGCCATCGCGTTGCCCGGTACCGATCACATGCAATGTGACGCCCTGGGCGGAGCCGTCCTCTCCGCGCAGCAGATCGAGGACGAGTGCGTTCTCGATGACCTCGATTTCGGGTGAGGCGTGGACGGCCGCGACGAGCGCCCTGCTCACCTCGCGACCGGTCGCATCACCACCCGCATGCGCAATGCGATCGCGCAGGTGACCACCTTCGCGCGTCAGGGCGATCGCGCCCGACGGATCCGTGTCGAATCGGGCACCCCAGTCGATCAGTTCGCGCATCGCGGGCGGTCCCTCGGTGACGAGGATCTTCACGGCCTCGGCATCACAGAGGCCTGCGCCCGCGACCATCGTGTCGGCCATGTGATCCTCGGGAGAGTCCTCGTCGCTCAACGCCGCAGCGATACCCCCCTGCGCCCAGCGCGTCGATCCCTCGTCGATCTGCGCCTTCGTGACGAGCAGGACACGCATGCCCAGATCGCGGAGGTGCAGTGCCGATGTCAGCCCAGCGACCCCCGAACCGACGACGATGGCATCCGCGGTCGCCGTCCAACCGGGGACGGGTGCGCGCAGGGGCCCGCGGATGAGTGCCCGCTCAGACCGCATGGAGAACGACCTCCCAGTTGTCGATCAGACGCGTCCTTCCGACATGGCCCGCGAGAAGGATCCGCGCGGGACCCGGGTCGGTGACCACATCCAACTCCGGGGTGCGCACGTCGATGTAGTCGACGTCCACGTGCGGATCGAGTTCCGCGCGGACCGCCGTGACGATCGTCGCAACGCGGTCCTGACGCGCGCCGGCGCTCAGGGCCCGCGGGATGCTGGCGGCCCAGGCCCGCTCGTCGGCACTCAGGTAGCGGTTCCTGCTGCTCATCGCCAGGCCGTCGGCCTCGCGCACGGTGGGCACGCCGACGACATCCACGCGGATGTCGAGGTCGGCGACCATCTGGCGGATGAGGACCAACTGCTGGTAGTCCTTCTCACCGAACAGGGCCTCCTGGGGCTGGGTGATGTGGAGGAGTTTCCCGACGACCGTGGCCATCCCGGTGAAGTGTCCGGGCCGGGACGCGCCCTCGAGGATGGTGCCCGCGGGTCCCGGATGGATGGTGGTGCGCGGCCCATCGGGATACACGTCACGTACCTCCGGGACGTAGACCCCCGTGGCGCCCGCGGCCTCGCACACCGCGAGGTCCGCCTCGACCGTGCGCGGGTAGGTATCGAAGTCCTCGCCGGTGCCGAACTGCAGCGGATTCACGAACACGGTCACCAGGACCTCTCCGGAATCCCCCACGCGCTCACGTGCGGTGCGGATCAACTGCGCATGACCCTCGTGCAGAGCACCCATCGTCATGACCACGGCCCGGCGACCCCGGGGCTCGGGGATCTGCACGCGCGTGGGCCAGACCTCCATCACTCGCTCCGCGTGGCCAGGACGGTGAGGAGGGCGGCCGCCTGCTCGACGGTGATCACACCGGCACCCAGGGCACGATCCGCTGCGAGCCGCCCCATGGCGCGGTAGCTCGCCGCAACCACCGGATCGTCGAGGACCTCGAGGTGTCGGGCGATGCTCTCGGCATCACCGCGCGCGATCGGCCCGGTCAATCCGCGATCACGTAGCCGCAACGCGTTGTCGAGTGATGCGTGCAGGAGCGGGGCCAACAGGCGCGCAGGGTCGTTCATGCCCTGCTGCTCCAGCAGATCCGATGCCTGGGAGACGAGGGTGTTCATGAAGTTCGACGCATAGCTCAGGGCCGCGTGGTAGCGCACGCGCACCGACTCGGGTACCCACACCGGCTCCGCACCGAGTTCGAGCGTCAACGCCTCCGCGACGGTGCGGTAGTCCTCCGGTGCGGTGACACCACAGGGCGCTCCACTGAGGCGCTCGAGGTCGATGGAGGTCCCGGTGAAGGTCATGACCGGATGGATCGCGAGGGGCACGCAGAGTGGAGCCGGTTCGAATACGGCGAGTCCGTGTCGACCGGAGACATGGACGAGGAATGTTCCGGGCGTGAGGGCCTCGGCTGCCACGAGCCCCCGGACGAGATCGGGCAACACGTCGTCGGGCACCGCGAACAGGATCAACTCCGCCTCAGCACAGATCTCGGGGACGGTGCGCAGCGGTACGCCCGGCAGCAGGGCCTCGGCGCGTAGACGTGACATGTCGGAGACGGCGGACACTCCAACGATGTGGTGACCTGCGCGACGCCACGCAGCACCCAACACCGAGCCCACGCGCCCAGCCCCGATCACACCGACGCGCAACCGCGGTGGTGGTCCTGCCATGGCCGTGAGCCTACGGTGATGTCATGGTGCGGCATTTCCATACGGCCTGGGCGGAGTCGACGGTCTTCTACCGCGCCCATCGCCCACGGGACCACTTCCGCACCAGCTCGCATTCGAGCAGTCGCGTCGCACGTGCACTCGCCCGCATCGTGGCCGAGCAGTGGCTGCGCCTCGGCGCACCGGAGGGCTTCACCGTGACCGACGTCGGTGCCGATGACGGACACCTACTCGCCTCGGTCCGGGAACTCGTGCCCCCAAGCATCCGGGAAGGTGCCCGCTGGCGCGCCGTCGACCTGGTCGCCGGGGACGCAGACCTCGACTGGGTCGTCGCTGACATCACGAGCATCGATCTCGCCGCCGCCCCCGGTGTGCTCATCGCCCAGGAACTCCTCGATGACATCCCGTGTCCGATCGTCGAGAACGATGATGTGGGTCGACCCTGGATGCTCGGACTCGATGAGGACGGTGCGACAGCGCCGCTCACACCCGTGACCGATTGCGACGACCTCGCCTGGCTTGCCACATGGTGGCCGGATCCGACCCCCGTCGCGATGCGCGAGATCGGTAGACCCCGGGACGCGGCGTGGCAGCGGCTGCGCGCCTCAGTGACAGCGGGTCTGGCGATCGCCATCGACTACGGCCATGTGCGTGCCGAGCGCCGGGGAGGTCGATGGGCTGCGGGAACGGTCCGGGCTTTCCAGTCCGGGCGCGTCGTGCGCCCTGTCCCCGATGGCCGCCGCAACATCACGGCGCACGTGGCGATGGACGCGTTGGCCGATGCGCCTCTGCGCCGCCAGGTGGAGATGACCGGGATCGGAGGGGCCGAGGGGGACATGCTCTGGCTGCTCGACGATCGAGGTGCGTCGTGCGTGAGGTGATCGCCGGTCTCGGCGTGACCCGCGACCTCGACTGCGATCTGGCCATCGATCTGGGCGCCCACCATCCGTCCGCGCACGGCGGCTTCCAGCTGCGACTCCTCGTGGATGGCGACACCATCGTCGAGGCCGAGCCGCGTGTCGGGTTCCTGCACCGCAGTGCCGAGAAACTGTTCGAGGCCCGGGACTACCGACAGATCCTGATGCTGGCGAATCGCCATGACTGGCTGTCAGCGTTCTCCTCGGAGCTCACCATCGCTCTGGCGGTGGAGGAGGCGACGGGCATCACGCCACCGGAGCGCGCAACCTGGGTGCGCATGGTGCTCGCGGAGTCCAACCGCATCGCCGCGCACCTACTGATGCTCGCCTACCGGGACCCAACCCTTCTCCCCCTGCGGGAGGAGTGGGCGCAGTGGCACGAGCGCGCCACCGGGGGTCGCGTGCATCCGATGATCACGCGCATCGGCGGACTCGCCACCGATCTGGACAGCCGCCTGCTCGACGAGGCGGTCGTCCTGGCGCACCGGAGTCGCGATGCCGTCGCCGCCCTCGACATCCCCGCAGGGTGGGGGTCCCTGGCGATCGTCGATGGGGGCACCGCGCGAGCACTGGGTGCGACCGGTCCGGTGGGGTGGGCCTCCGGAGTGCAGGCGGACCTGCGTCGGGATGAGCCGTATCTGCACTACTCGGAGGTCACGATCCCGGAATGCACCGGTGCCGGATCGGCCGCTGCGCGCTACCGGATGCTGACCGAGCAGATCGACGTGAGCACCGGCATCCTCGCCGCGTGTGTCGCGCACTGTGCCTCACTGGACGGCGCCCCTGTCGCAGTTCCCCTGCCCAAGACCCTGCGGGTCCCCGAGGGCACGACCTACCTGGCAACCGAGAACCCCTTCGGCGCGCACGGGGTGTTGCTCGTCAGCACGGGCGACAAGATCCCGTGGCGCATGAAGTTACGTACGCCGTCCTATGCGCATGTGCAGGTGATGGCCGCCTCCGTGAGGGGGACGGCCCTGGCTGATCTGCCCGATGCCCTCGCATCGTTTTTCCTGATCAGCGGTGATATCGACCGTTAGTGCTCGCGGATGTAGGTGGCGAACCGTGCGCGGAGGAGCGCCTCCGTCGAGGGATCGAGATCTTCCGAGCCGAACATCTCGCGCACAGCGCGTACGGTTTCGATGAACGTGCCTCCGGTGGATCCCAGGTCACCGCCCTCACCCTGGATCGCGACCATGCCGGGCATGTGCCCGAACAGGTCCGTGAAGAACCCGATGTCCAGATGCTTCTCCGCGATGTGGAACGCACGGTGTCGCAGTTCGTCGAAGGGGAGATCCTCGAGCACCTCGTCGGTCATGGGGCGACCCTACCCGCGCCATCGTCGTCCTTGTCATCCTCCGGCAGTCGGCAGAGCCCCTCGAGCCACAGCGCCGCGGCGGCGAGCACCACGGATCCGGTCGAGGCCAGGACGGCGGAGCTGAAGGCGGACAACCCGGCAGGGGTGGACAGCGAATTGACCGTGGCCGCCGCGATGCCCGCGTAGATGCCCGCGACGACGGCACCGGTCCGCGATGCCGCCATCGCCAACGCGGCGGTGCGCGCGGCTGCCAGCGGTGGCACCGGAATGCTCCCCGGCTCCTTGCGCAGCCGGGGACGCAGGAACCACGTCCAGGCGCCGAGTGCGATCGCCAGAAGCCAGATGGCCGTGCCCGCGAGGAGGGGTACCGGTACCGATCGGCCCGTCTGACCGGAGACGATCTCCACGAGACCCCAGCCCACGGCGATGCCGATGACGACGATTGCGATCAAGAGGGGGATGCGCGTCGGCTTCACGTCTCACCTACCCGACCGCCGTCGACGACGGTGCACGCGGCGGTGTCGTGATCCCGAAGGAGGTCGACTACGGGTCCGTGTCCGGGCAGTGACGCATCGGCGTCTGCATCGTGCCAGGGCACGAGGACGAACGCGCGTTCATGTGCGCGGGGATGGGGGATCTCCAGATCCGGATCGTCAAGGGTCATCGCGTCATAGGCGATGAGATCGAGGTCGAGGGTGCGCGGCCCCCACCGCACATCACGGACCCGGCCGTGGTCGGCCTCGATCGCCTGGAGGTCACCGAGCACTTCCCGCGGGGTCCGCGTGGTCTCCACCACCATCACCGCGTTCACGTAGTCCGGTTGTTCCGGACCTCCCACCGGTGCGGTCCGGTAGAGGTGAGAGCGATGGATCACGTCGATGCCCGGCAGGTTCGCGATCTGGTGCGCGGCCCGGTGCAGGTGCCCCGCCGGGTCGTCGAGATTGGCCCCCAGGGCGATCACCGCGACACTCATGGCCGCCGTATCCGCACGACGACGTCGTCGAAGGGCACGGGGATGGGGGCGGAGGGCTTGTGTACCGCTACCTCGACCCACTCGGCGACAGTCGCCTCGAGGATGTCCGCGGAGATGCGCTCGGCCAGGGTTTCGATCAGGTCGCACGGCGAACCGGTGATGTGCGCGTGGACCCGAACGGCCACATCCGCGTAGTTGACGGTGTCCGCGAGGTCGTCGCTGCCTGCCGCCGATCTCGTCGAGACACCGAGGACGACGTCCACGATGAACTCCTGGCCGTCCACGCGCTCGGAGGGCAGCACACCGTGATGTCCGTACCCCCGAATGCCGCGCACCTCGATGGTGTCCGTCACGACATCCCTCTTCCCTGCCAGGCAGTCACGACGTCCAACGCGTCGCGGGTGGCCCGCACATCATGCACCCGGACGCCCCAGACACCGGCACGCGCGCACAGCGCACTGATCACGGCGGAGGCGGTATCGCGCCCACGCATGTCGCGCGGCGTCCCCTGCTCATCTGCGAGGAGGACACCGAGGAACTTCTTACGCGACGCGCCGACCAGGACCCGGTAGTCCGTCGCCACCCACCGGTCGAGGTCGCCGAGCATCACCCAGTTGTGCTCGACCTTCTTGGCGAAGCCCAATCCGGGATCGATGATGATCGATCGCTGCGCGACACCGGAGTCGATCGCCGCCGCAGCGCACGCCAGTGTCTCGGCCAGCACGTCATCTGCGACGGATCGGTAGTGCGCGAGGGCGTCCATGGAGGCGCTGTGTCCACGCCAGTGCATGATCACATAGTCGCAGCCGAGGTCCGCAATCGTCCGATACATCTCCGCGTCGGCCTGGCCCCCGGAGACGTCGTTCACCATCATCGCCCCCGTCTCCATCGCACGGCGCGCGACGTCGGCACGCATCGTGTCGATGCTGACGGCGACACCGGCGTCGCTCAATGCGGTCACCACGGGAAGGACGCGATCGAGTTCCTCGGACACGGAGATCCGCTGGGCTCCGGGGCGCGTCGATTCGCCGCCGACATCGACGATGTCCGCACCCGAGTCGCGCAGCTGCAATCCATGGGCGATGGCCGCCTCGGTCGTCGCGTGCTCGCCACCGTCGGAGAAGGAGTCCGGGGTGACGTTCACGACGCCGAGGACCACGGGCACAACTACCGCCCGATGATGAGGGACATCGCTTCGGCGCGTGAGGCGGCCGACGTGAGGATTCCCCGCACGGCGCTGGTGACGGTCTTCGCCCCGGGTTGGCGGACCCCCCGCACCGACATGCACATGTGCTCGGCCTCGATGACCACGATCGCACCCATCGGGTCCAGGATGGACATGAGGGAGTCGGCGACCTGGGTGGTGAGGCGCTCCTGGACCTGCGGCCGTCGGGCGAAGACATCGACCAGTCGCGCCAACTTCGACAAGCCCGTGATTCGGCCGTCCGCATTGGGGATATACCCGACGTGTGCGACCCCGAAGAACGGCAGTAGATGGTGCTCGCACGTCGAATACATCGCGATGTCCTTCACGAGGACGAGTTCGTTATGACCCAGATCGAAGGTCGTGGCCAGGACATCCGCAGGCTTCTCGTGGAGCCCGCGGAACATCTCGGCATACCCCCGCGCGACCCGCGCCGGGGTATCGCGGAGCCCGTCGCGATCGGGATCCTCACCGATGGCGACGAGGAGGTCCCGCACGGCGCGCTCGACCGCGGCACTGTCGAAGGGACCGACGGGACGGTCATCGTCGAGGGACACCGCCGCGATGTCACCCATGGCTAGTCGGCGATCTCGGAGGCCGCGTGCCCGTTGGATGCATGCAGCTCAGCGGGGGTGCGGATCGGTCCGGGGAGGTGGGTGGAGCGGCGCGCAGATCGGGTCCACGCCGGGCGCGGCGCGCGCAGACGCAGGGCGGCGAAGATCTCCTCGATCTCCTCCTTGTCCAGGGTCTCGCGTTCGAGGAGGGCCAGCACCATCGCGTCCAGGACGTCGCGGTTCTCGACCAGCACGTCGTAGGCCTCCTGATGGGCGGCCTCGATGAACCCCCGCACTTCCTCGTCGATGGCGGCCGCGACTTCCTCGGAGTAGTCCCGGCTATGTCCCATGTCACGGCCGAGGAAGACCTCGCCCTGCTCCTGGCCGTACTTGACGGCGCCGAGCCGCTCGGTCATGCCGTACTGGGTCACCATCGCGCGCGCGACGGCGGTCGCCTTCTCGATGTCGTTGGACGCACCCGTCGTGGGGTCGTGGAAGATCAACTCCTCCGCCGCACGCCCACCCAGCATGTAGGCGATCTGGTTGAGCATCTGACTGCGCGTGGTGGAGTACTTGTCCTGATCCGGGAGCACCATCGTGTATCCGAGGGCACGTCCGCGAGGCATGATCGTGATCTTGTGCACCGGGTCGTTTCCAGGCAGTGCGGCCGCGACGAGGGCGTGACCGGCCTCGTGGTAGGCCGTGATCTTCTTCTCTTGGTCGTCCATGACGCGGGTGCGCTTCTGCGGCCCTGCGATGACGCGATCGATCGCCTCATCCAGGGCATCGTCATCGATGACCTCCGCGCCTGACCGCGCGGTCAGGAGTGCCGCTTCGTTGAGGACGTTCGCCAGGTCCGCACCGGTGAATCCCGGCGTGCGGCGCGCGACGGCCATGAGGTCGACGTCGTCGGCGATCGGCTTGCCCTTCGCGTGCACCTGCAGGATCTGGAACCGACCGTTGAGGTCGGGGCGTTCCACCGCGATCTGTCGGTCGAAGCGACCGGGACGCAGTAGCGCCGGATCGAGGATGTCCGGACGGTTGGTGGCCGCGATCATGATGACGCCGCCTGTGACGTCGAAGCCGTCCATCTCCACGAGCATCTGATTCAGGGTCTGCTCACGCTCGTCGTGGCCGCCCCCGAGTCCTGCACCACGATGGCGTCCGACGGCGTCGATCTCGTCGACGAAGATGATGGCCGGCGCGTTCTGCTTGGCCTGCTCGAATAGGTCACGCACACGACTGGCACCGACGCCCACGAACATCTCGACGAAGTCCGAACCGGAGATGCTGTAGAAGGGGACGCCCGCCTCGCCCGCGACAGCTCGTGCGAGCAACGTCTTGCCGGTTCCCGGCGGGCCGTAGAGCAGGACGCCCTTGGGGATCTTCGCGCCCACGGCCTTGAAGCGCTCGGGGTCGGCGAGGAAGTCCTTGATCTCCGCGAGCTCCTCGACGGCCTCCTCGGCGCCGGCGACGTCCGCGAACGTGGTCTGGGGCATGTCCTTGGTGATGACCTTCGCCTTCGACTTCCCGAAGCTCATCAGGCGGCCTCCTCCGCCCTGCATCTGGCTGAAGATGAAGATCATCAGGAGGATCAGCAGCGCAAAGGGCAAGAGCGAGACGAAGAGGGTGACGAGGATGTTCTCCGACGGGACCACGACGTTGTAGCCACCGGGGAGCTGGCCGGAGTCCGCACGCGCCTGCAAGAGCGTTTGGAGTTCGACCCCCTGACCCGTCACGTACGTGGAGCGGACCTGGCTGCCGTCCTTGAGCGTCAGTTCCAAGATCTGGTCGCGATCGATGATCGTCGCGGTGTCGACGTCGTTCGACGTGATCGCCGCCACGGCCTCACTGGTGTCGATCTCCTCGGGAGCCCCGATGCCGGAGATGAAACTGGACCCGATCAGCACGAAACCGACGGCCAGGGCGATCCAGAAGATCGGGCCGCGCAGGATGCGCTTCATGTCCACCGTATGACGGTACTACGGTGACCGCGTCTACTCATCCGCGGCCGAAGGGCGTTGCCTCAGCCCTGCGCGAACGATCAGGAGTAGACGTGCGGGGCGAGCGTGCCCACGCACCGCAGATTGCGGTACCGCTGGGCGTAGTCGAGGCCATACCCCACGACGAACTCATTGGGGATGTCGAAGCCGAC
>CAZBWA010000029.1:0-19191 GCA_964495555.1 uncultured Bifidobacteriaceae bacterium
CGCTCGTAGTAGCGGGAGAGGAGCGTCACGTCGATGGCCGCCTCGACCCCGTGGGACCACGTCGGGGACAGCACGATCGTGAACAACTCGCGGTGCAGGCGGTCCATCTCCTGGTCATGGCGGGCGATGTCGGCGGTGAGGGTCACGTCCTTACTCGCGATGACCTCGCCGGTCTTGGAGACGATGTCTTCGGCAAGGCGGCCCATCTGCGCGAAGGTCTCACGCAACTCCGTGGGGACGGCCGGGCGCGGGTGACGCATGCGGGCCTGCTTGGCCACGTGCTGGGCGAGATCACCCATCCGCTCGAGGGAGCCCGCCATGCGCATGGCGCCGAGCACCACCCGCAGGTCGGAGGCCACCGGCTGCTGGAGCGCGATGAGTTCGAAGCATCGGTCTTCCACGTCGCTGGTGAGCGCATCGACCCGGGCATCGGCCTCGATCACCGACTCCGCTAAACCCAGGTCGGCGTCGAGGAGCGCCTGCGTGGCCTTGTTCATGGCCGACCCCACCACGCGGGTCATCTCGACCAGGTCGTCGGTGACCTGCTCGAGTTGGTCCTGGAAGGCCGAACGCATACCCGTAACTGTAGGTGGGAATCGGGTCCCCACGCCGCTGGGCGCGGCCGATGTGAACGACGAGTGCATTCCCGGTGAACCCTTGTCGAACTCACCCGCATGAGCCCCCGCGCGTGGGGGAGACCACCGCCGGGGCCACCTATCCTGGCGACGTGGCCGTTCGGCGTCGTCCCGGTGAGGCGAGCGCGATATCCCGCAACGCGGGTCGTCCCACCGTGCCCGATGAGGTGGTGCGGGTCCTCGCGATCCTCCCCTCGGCTTCCCTGGTGGTCGCCCCCGATGGCGCGGTCCTGCGTGCCAGCACCCGGGCCACCGCCCTCGGCCTGGTCAACCGCGGTGCGATCGCCGTCCCCGACATCCTGACCCTGGTCCAGCGCGTGGCCGACGACGGCAACGCGCGCGAGCAGGAGATGCGCGTCCGTCGACCACCGCTCGGCCGCGAGCTGCTCGAGCTGCGCGCACGCGTGGCCCCCCTGGGGACGGGCGCGATCCTCGTGCTCATCGACGATCTCGCGGAGGAGCGCCGCGTCGAGGCGGTCCGTCGCGACTTCGTGGCCAACGTGAGTCATGAGCTCAAGACTCCCGTGGGGGCGATGTCGCTCCTTGCCGAGGCGATCCTGTCGAGTTCCGACGACGCCGACCAGGTCCGTCACTTCGCCGAGCGCATGCAACTTGAGGCCAATCGCCTGACCGACCTGATCCAGGACGTCATCGACCTCTCGCGGCTGCAGACCGATGATCCCCTGATGCGTGCCGAGGTCATCGACGTCGACGAGTTGGTCGCCCGTGCGATGGAGGAGATCCGGGTCCTGGCCGCCACGCGCGACATCGAGGTGATCTCCGGGGATCCCACAGGGGCATCCGTGTACGGCGATCGCAGTCAGTTGCTTACCGCGCTGCGCAACCTCTTGGTGAATGCCATCTCCTACTCCCCGGACCACACGCGGGTGTCGATCTTCGCCCGGCGCGAGGGCGGCATCATCGAGATGTCGGTGAAGGATCAGGGACAGGGAATCCCACCCCATGACCTGGATCGGATCTTCGAGCGCTTCTATCGCGTGGATCCCGCGCGCTCGCGCATCACCGGCGGCACGGGCCTCGGCCTGGCGATCGTCAAGCACGTATGCCAGAACCATGGCGGTGAAGTCACCGTGTGGTCCGAGGTGGGAACCGGATCCACATTCACCCTCCGCCTCCCGGCCTACGATGCCGGTATGACGACGACAGGGGAGATGCGCGCCCTGCCGATCGACCTGGTCATCACTCCCGAGGGGAGTCGCGGGGCATGACGCGGATTCTCGTCGTCGAGGACGAGGAGTCGTTCTCCGATGCACTCTCCTTCATGCTGCGCCGCGAGGGCTACGAGGTGGTCATCGCATCGGATGGGAATGCAGCGCTGGCTGCCTTCGACAAGCACGGGCCCGACCTGGTCCTCTTGGATCTCATGCTGCCCGGCCTCTCCGGTACCGAGGTGTGCCGCCAGATCCGGAGCCACTCGTCCGTACCGATCATCATGCTTACCGCGAAGGATGGTGAGGTGGACAAAGTCGTCGGACTCGAGCTCGGAGCTGACGACTACGTCACCAAGCCGTTCTCCTCACGTGAACTCCTCGCGCGCGTGCGTGCCGTGCTGCGCCGCCACGGCGAGGCTGACGAGCTTCTACCGCCGGCGGTCGAGGCGGGCCCGGTGCGTCTGGACATCGAACGTCACGTCGTCACAGTGCGCGGCGAGCAGGTGGCGATGCCACTCAAGGAATTCGATTTACTCGAAATCCTCGTGCGCAACGCCGGACGCGTACTCACGCGCGGGCAGCTGATCGACCGCGTGTGGGGATCGGACTACGTCGGTGACACCAAGACGCTCGACGTGCACGTGAAACGTCTGCGGGCCAAGGTCGAGGAAGACCCCGCGCATCCGGTGCATCTGCTCACGGTGCGTGGGCTGGGCTACAAGTACGAGATCTAGGCAGCCGGCGGATTCGGCGCGATGCCCTCGTAGAAGCTCATCGGCGGCACGGTCAGTACCTGCATGGTGGCGTCGCCCGCCTTCTCGAAGATCAAGGTGACATCGACGAAAGCACTCGGCGGCGCGTCGAACTCGTACGAATTCACATACAGGTCGGACTCGTACGCGAAGGGGATCGACGTGCCGGGCGGGAGATCGACAGAGTCTCCGGTGATCGTCGCGCGCACGCCGTCGATCGTCGCGGCGAGGAGGCGATCGGACTCGGGACCCTGATTCACGATGCGCATCATGAGCGTCGCGCTGCTGCTGCCCTCGGGACCTGTCACCAGCGTTGCGTTCTCGATCCGAATGAGTCCGGCCTGACCCTGCACACCGTTGCCGGTGGCTTGACCCGACTGCATGGTCGTGGTGGCGCCGGGCCCGTTGAAACAGCCGGCCAGCGTGAGAGGGGCGACGAGGAGGGGGACACTGATGAGGAGTGCAGCGGTGCGCGTTCGGATCACATGACCACATTAGCGGGCGTGGGATGAGCGCCTGCATGACCGCAACGGGCAGGAAGGGGGCTGATGGCCCCGTGTTAGACTTCGTGGCCCGGAAAGGATCCCCCGTACATGGCCTTCAATGTTGGCGACACTGTCGTCTATCCGCACCACGGAGCCGCTGTCATCGAAGCGGTGGAGATGCGCAAGATCAAGGGTGAGGACCGTGAGTACCTGGTCCTTCGGGTCGCGCAGGGTGATCTGACCGTCCGCGTACCTGCCGACAACGTCGACCTCGTGGGTGTCCGTGACGTCGTGAACGCCGAGGGACTCGACCGCGTCTTCAACGTGCTGCGTCAGCCGTACACCGAGGAGCCGACCAACTGGTCGCGTCGCTACAAGGCCAATCTGGAGAAGCTCGCCTCCGGTGATGTCATCAAGGTCGCCGAGGTGGTGCGCGATCTGTGGCGGCGTGAGCGTGAGCGCGGCCTGTCCGCCGGTGAGAAGCGCATGCTGGCCAAGGCTCGTCAGATCCTGGTGAGCGAATTGGCCCTTGCGGAGAAGACCGACGAGGGGAAGGCGGAAGCCATCCTCGACGAGGTCCTCGCCTCCTAGTCATGAGCGGTCGCACAGCGGCCCTGATCCCCGCCGCGGGGCGCGGTGAGCGCCTCGGGCCGGGTGCACCCAAGGCCCTCCGCGAGATCGGCGGAGTCCCGATGCTCGTCCACGCGGTCAAGGCGATCGCTTCCTGCCCCGCCGTGGGCATCGTGATCGTCGCGGCGCCTGCGGAGAGTGTGGACGCGGTCACCGCCCTCCTGGGACAGCAGGACTTCCCGGCCGAGGTGCACGTCGTCGCTGGAGGAGACACGCGCGTGGAATCCGTGGCACGTGCGCTCATCAACCTTCCCGATGACGTCGATGTCGTTCTCGTCCACGACGCAGCCCGTCCCTTGGTTCCCGAAGAAGTGGTGGCCTCCGTCGTCGCGGCCGTCCGCGCAGGACACGATGCGGTCGTTCCTGCACTGCCGATGACGGACACCGTGAAGAGTGTTGATGGCAACGAGGACGTGGTCGCCACACTCGATCGTTCCTCCCTGCGGAGTATTCAGACTCCCCAGGGTTTCCGGCGCGAGGTCCTGCAGCGTGCGCACGCGATCGCCGATGACGAGGGTGTGACCGACGACGCGGGCATGGTGGAGGCACTCGGCGTCACCGTGCACGTGGTCCCGGGTCACGAGGAGGCTCTCAAGGTCACACGCCCCTTCGACGTCGTCGTCGCGGAGGCGATCCTCGCCAAGAGAAGGAGTTACGGTGCCCTCGGCTGACACGCGCGTCGGAGTCGGAACGGATGTGCACGCGTTCGCCGACGGACGAGAACTCTGGCTCGCGGGACTCCACTGGCCGGGGGAGCGTGGCCTCCTCGGGCACTCGGACGCGGATGTCGCTGCACATGCCGCGTGCGATGCGCTCCTCTCCGCTGCGGGCCTCGGTGATCTCGGTTCGGTGTTCGGTACCTCCGATCCCACGTGGCAGGACGCGTCCGGGATCAGCCTGGTAGCGCACGTCGCCACACTCGTGCGTGAGGCCGGGTTCGCGGTCAGCAACGTGAGCATCCAGGTCATCGGTAACGCCCCGCGCGTGGGCACCCGGCGTCAGGAGGCGCAGGACGTCCTGTCCGCGGCACTCGGCGCACCCGTGACGGTGAGTGGAACCACCACGGACGGACTCGGGCTGACCGGTCGCGGCGAGGGCATCGCAGCGATCGCCGTGGCGCTCCTCACGACATAGGCTGGGCGCCTCGTCGACAGCGACATCCCGAAGTGAAGATCGCTCGGAATCGACGTCACGGAAAGGTGGATGTGAGATGGCGACTCTCCCGGATTCAGTGAAGCCCTGGTTCGACGCACCGGAATTCGCCACGATCGCGACGATCCTCCCGGACGGTCGACCGCACCTGTCGGTCGTGTGGGTGGCACGCGACGGTGATGACCTCCTCGTCTCGACGGTGAAGGGGCGTCGCAAGCACCTCAACATCGAGCGCGATCCTCGGGTGACCCTTCTGGTCTACCCGAAGGACAACCCGTATTCGTATGTCGAGGTGCGGGGAACGGCCACCATGACCGAGGAGGGTGGCCGTGAGCTGATCGACCGTCTCTGCCATGAGTACACGGGAGCCGATCGCTACGCGTTCGACGACGGCACGGACAACGTGCGCGTCGTCGTGCGCATCACCCCGGACAAGGTCGTCACGCTTCAGCGTTGACGCCTCGCTACTGTTCACGGATGCGCCTCTACGACACCGCCACCCGAGCGGTCCGGGACTTCGTACCCCGGGAGCCGGGGAAGGTCGGCATCTATCTCTGCGGCGCCACCGTGCAAGCACCCCCACACGTCGGACACATCCGCAGCGGGGTCGCCTTCGATGTCATCCGGCGTTGGTTCACGGCTCGCGGCTATGACGTCACCTTCGTGCGCAACGTCACCGACATCGACGACAAGATCCTGCACAACGCCGGCCATGAGGATGTTCCCTATTGGGTGGTAGCCATGCGCAACGAGCGCGCCTTCACCCGCGCCTACGACACCCTCGGGTGCCTCCCGCCCACGTACGAGCCGCGCGCCACGGGGCACATCCCCGAGATGGTGGAGCTGATGCAACGCCTCATCGATCGCGGCTACGGCTATGCGGCCAATGGGGATGTCTACTTCGACGTCCGCGCCTTCGCGGACTACGGCTCGCTGAGCGGGCAGAAGCTCGATGACATGCTGGCCGCGGACGACTCCGAGGCTCGTGCGAAGCGCGATCCCCGCGACTTCGCGATGTGGAAGGGCGCGAAGCCGGGTGAGCCCGCCTGGACCACCCCGTGGGGGAATGGTCGCCCCGGATGGCACATCGAATGCTCGGCGATGGCGGAGAAGTACCTGGGAGCGGAGTTCGACATCCACGGCGGCGGACTGGACCTCGTCTTCCCGCACCATGAGAACGAGATCGCGCAATCCCGCGCGGCCGGTGATGCCTTCGCCCGTTACTGGCTGCACAACGCGTGGGTGACCACGGCCGGGGAGAAGATGAGCAAGTCCCTCGGCAACTCGCTACTCGTCGACCAGGTCGTGACGCGCATCCGTCCCGTCGAACTGCGCTACTACCTGGTGAGCGCCCACTACCGATCCATGCTGGAGTACTCGGATGAATCGGTGAAGGAGGCGGGATCCTCCTATCGGCGCATCGAGGGCTTCCTCGACCGCGCTGCCGAGTCGGCCGGTCGTGACGCGATCACCATCGGCGCTCGTCCCGCCGCATTCGACGAGGCCATGGACGATGACTTCGCGGTCCCCCAGGCACTGGCGGTCCTGCACGAGACGGTGCGCGCGGGCAACAGCGCACTCGCCGCGGGCGACATCCCGGCGGCGACGGCCGCTGCGACCGCCACCCGGGGCATGCTCGACGTGCTCGGCCTCGACCCGTGGTCGGAGCCCTGGATCTCCTCCCGTGGTGGCGATGACTCCTCGTCCGTGATCGACGCGCTCGTCCAGGTCGCCATCCAGCAGCGGCAGGAGGCACGGGCACGCAAGGACTTCGCGGCGGCGGACGCCATCCGCGACGGTCTCGCGGAGATCGGCATCGTGCTCGAGGACACGCCCTCCGGTGCACGGTGGTCGATGAAGGAACGCCATGGCGGGTAACTCGCAGCGTCGCGGAGCGACGCGCAAACCGGGGTCGAAGAAGGGTGCGACAGTCGGATCGGGAGGTCAGCGGCGTGCCAAGCTCGCCGGCCGTGGACCGACGCCGAAGGCCGAGGACCGTCCGCACCACGTCGCGGCGAAGCGCAAGCGCGCCGCTGCGCGGTCACGCACGACGACCACGCGCACCCGACGCTCCGGCACCTATCTCTTCGGGCGCAATCCGGTCGTCGAGGCCTTGCGGGCGGGAGTCCCCGCCATCACCCTCTACGTCCAATCGAAGGCAGACTCGGACGATCGCATGCGCGAGGCGATCGAGCTGGCCGTCGCATCGGAGATCCCCTTGCTGGAAGCGCCGCGCTCGGAGATGGACACCCTCGCCGACGGCGGTGTGCACCAGGGACTCCTGCTCGTTGTCCCTGAGTACCAGTACGCGGACCTCGACGACGTCGCGGACTCCTCCCTGCTCATCGCTCTCGACGGCGTGACGGATACGCGCAACCTCGGAGCGATCGCGCGCTCGGGATCGGCATTCGGTGCCGGGGGCATCGTGGTGCCGAGCCGTCGCTCGGTCACCGTGACCGCGGCGGCGTGGAAGGCGTCCGCCGGTGCGCTGACCCGGGTGCCGGTCGCGGAGGTCACCAACCTGACCCGGGCGCTGACAGAGCTGAAGAAGCGCGGTTTCACGGCCGTGGCGCTCGATGCCGACGGTGGGACGCCGATCGGCCAGGTGCCCACCGACGTATGGGCCGAGCCGATCGTGCTCGTGATCGGCTCGGAGGGTGCTGGCGTCTCGCGACTGGTGGGGGAGACGTGCGACTGGCGCGTCATGATCCCGATGGTCGCCGGTCAGGAGTCGCTCAACGCCTCAGTGGCCGCGGCGATCGCGCTCCAGCGCATCCATGAGGCGCGGTCGTAGTCGCGGATGACACACTGATCCCGTGGCTCCCCTGATCGGCATCACCAGCTACCTCGAACCCGCGAAGTGGGGTCTGTGGGAGATCACCGCACCGCTTCTTCCCCGGTGGTACATCGACCTGTTCCAGGAGGCCGGTGCCACGCCGGTCATGCTGCCCCCGGGAACGTCCACCGAGGTGATCGACCGCATCGACGGTCTGGTGATCGCGGGTGGAGCCGACGTGGACTCCCGTCTCTACGGGGAGAGCCCACACGAGACGGCCGATGCACCGCGTGAGTCGCGTGACTCCTCTGAGATCGCGCTCTATCGGGCGGCCCTGGACGCGGAGCTCCCGGTCCTCGGAATCTGCCGCGGCGTGCAGATCATGGCCGTGGCGCACGGCGGATCCCTGCACCAGCACGTCCCCGAGGTCACCGATCTCCCGCACAAGGAGGCGCCGCTGACCTTCGTCGAGCACGGTGCCCGTTTCGAGCCCGGCTCGCGCATCCACTCCATCTACGGCGACCGGGTGACCGTCAACTCGTTCCACCATCAGGCGGTGAAGGACCCCGGCACGCTGCGCATCACTGGGACCGCCGAGGATGGCACGGTCGAGGTCTGCGAGGTGCCGGGATCCACATTCGTCCTCGGTGTGCAATGGCACCCCGAGCATCCGGATCGGCGTGTCACGGATCGACCGCTCATCGACGCTTTCCTCGCGGCGACGGCCTAACCGCGCAACAGGGGCGTGATCGCCTCCAGCACTGCAGGATCCTCGATCGTGCTCGGTACGGCCTCGCTGCGGCCATCGGCGATCCCGCGCATCGTGCGTCGCAGGATCTTCCCCGACCGCGTCTTGGGCAGCGCCGCGACCACCACCACCGACTTCAATGCTGCGACGGGCCCGATCTCCTCGCGTACCGCGTGGACGATCTCGGCGCTCAGGGTCTCGGCATCCACGGTGACACCGCTCTTCACGACGACGAGTGCACGTGGCACCTGTCCTTTGATGTCATCGTGCACCCCGATGACGGCGCACTCGGCGACGGCGGGGTGTGAGGCGACGACCGCCTCCATCGCACCGGTCGAGAGTCGATGCCCGGCCACGTTGATGACATCGTCGGTGCGCCCCATCACGAAGATGTAGCCGTCCTCGTCGATGTATCCGCCGTCCCCCGTGGAGTAGTAGCCGGGGAACTCCGCTAGGTACCCCTGGATATAGCGGTCGTCGTCACCCCACAGGGTCGGCAGCGTTCCCGGCGGCATCGGCAATCGAATGGCGATCGCCCCCTCCACGTTCGGCGCGCACTCCGCACCCGCGTGGTCGAGGACACGCACGTCGTAGCCCGGCACGGCTTTGGTCGGGGAGCCCGGCTTGATCGGCATCGCCTCGAGTCCGCGCATGTTCGCCGCGATCGGCCATCCCGTCTCGGTCTGCCACCAGTTGTCGACGACGGGGACGCCCAGATGCATCGCAGCCCAGTGGTACGTATCCGGATCGAGGCGCTCACCGGCGAGGAAGAGTGTGCGCAGGGATGAGATGTCGTAGTGCGCGATGAGTGCACCCTCGGGGTCCTCGCGCTTGATGGCGCGGAGAGCCGTGGGCGCGCAGAACAGTGCGTTCACGCCGTACTGCTCGATCACGCGCCAGAACGCCCCCGCATCGGGGGTGCCGATGGGCTTGCCCTCGTAGAGGATCGTCGTCGCTCCGGTGACGAGCGGTGCGTACACGATGTAGGAGTGTCCGACCACCCATCCGACGTCGGACGCGGCCCAGAAGACGTCGTCGGGTCCCATCCCGTAGACGTGTGCGAAAGACCACGCCATTGCGACCGCGTGGCCGCCGTTGTCGCGCACGATCCCCTTCGGCTTCCCCGTGGTTCCCGATGTGTAGAGGATGTAGAGCGGATCGGTCGCGCGCACCGGAACGCAGTCGCGAGGGGTCGCGGACGCCAGGGCGCTCTGCCAGTCGACATCGCGAGGGCCTAGCTCCGCAATCATCTGCGGCCGCTGCCACACGATCGTGTGCTGCGGGGGATGCGCGCTCAACCCGATGGCCTCGTCCACCAGGGGCTTGTAGGGGACGACTCGGGTGGGCTCGAGACCGCATGATGCCGTGACGATCACGGTCGGTCGGGCATCGTCGATGCGCGCAGCGAGCTCCGCCGCGGCGAATCCGCCGAAGACCACGGAGTGCACCGCTCCAAGACGCGCACACGCGAGCATCGCGATGACCGCCTGAGGGATCATCGGGAGATAGATGATCACCCGGTCGCCAGCGGATACACCGTATTCGGCGAGGACGCCGGCGAAGCACGCAACGGCATCCCGCAGTTCCCGATAGGTCAGAGTCTCCTGCGCTCCGGTCAGCGCGCTGTCGTAGTGGATCGCCGGGTGATCACCGCGCCCTGCGTCCACGTGCCGGTCGACGGCGTTGAAGCAGGTGTTCAGCTCACCGTCGACGAACCACCGATAGAGAGGTGCCCGGGCATCGTCGAGGATCTGCGTCGGAGGGGCGTGCCAATCGATCCGCTGGGCGGCGATCGCCCAGAAGTCCGCCGGTTGGTCGAGGGCGTGTGCGTGGGTGGAGTCGTACATGCCCACGGCTGCCTCCCGACGTCGGGAGGATTCTTGCAGCGCGGTCGCCTCCGCGTGGGCGAACGCGGGAGACAAGGAAGGGCATCACGACCGTGGTGGAGCCCCCGGTCAGGATTGAACTGACGACCTACCGCTTACAAGGCGGTTGCTCTACCACTGAGCTACAGGGGCGCGGGAGAAAGCCTAGTTCGCGGCGACGAGCAGGCTGCCCATCACGGTGAGCACGTAGAGCACGCTGACCGGGAGCAGCACGCGGGTCCACGCCGGCCGGATCCAGGTCACGCCGACCGCGACGGCGATGACAGCGACGGGCAAGAGGTAGCGCGGCTGGAAGAACAGCGGCATACCGGTGAATCGCAGCAGGAGGAGGAACGCCGCGATGAAGAGGGGTGGATAGGCGATCACCACGGCGGCGAGCAGTGTGCGTGGGCTCTGCCACTGCCGACGGCGCGCGCGCAGCACGAGCCCGAGGCATAGCCCGAAGCCGACGAGGGTCACGACCATCGCTGCGACACCGAACCAGGCGCCGGCCAGCAGGGACGTCGGAACCTGGAACACGGTCGGGATCTGGTTCAGGGCGTTCGCGAACACGAGGTTGATCGGTGGCGTTCCCTGAGCGGCCACGATGGCCGCGTTCTGCAGCCCGTTGTCGTCGAGTTCGCCCACGATCGCCGGCCAGGCAGCGCTGCGCACGAGGATCGGGACCACGACTGCCGCGACGGCAGCGAGCAGCGCGATCACTACGCGACGCCCATCGCGTGTTCGCACCGCGTCGCGCAGGGCCAGCGCCGTGATGGCAACCGTGGAGAACACCGCGATCTCCTTGGTCGCGACGGCGAGAAGGGACAGGCCGTAGGCGACACCCCACCGGGCAGTCCAGCGGGACGATCGCAAGGCGAGGAAGGAGTAGATCGACGCCGTCGACAGGAGGGTGGCGAGGGAGTCGTTGTTCACCGTGCTGAACTGCAGCAGCACCATCGGCATCGATGCCACGAGCAGTGCACCTGCGGATGCGATTCCCGAGGTGGCGCCGAGTCGTCGAGCGATACCGACGAGGAGCATCGCCGTGATTCCGAGGAACACCGCGCCGATGACGCGGGCCGCCTGCAGCCACCCCAGATCGCCCGGTGCGGCGACGAGGACCTTCGCCCCGAGACCCGTGACCGCGTAGTAGATCGGCAGGTACCCGGTGGCCGTGCTGGCACCCGCGTACGGTGCCACCTCGGGCGTGAGGTTCCCGGCCTCGCACAATTCCGACAGCGCTTCGAAGCCGGGCGCGGATTCGCAGATGGCCGTGCGCAGAGCCTGCTCGCCCAGGACGTCGTTGACCGGAGGGAACGACAGGTCCTCGCCGACCTTCACGACGTAGTCGAAGTGGGTGTATTCGTCGAAGACGCTCCATGTCCCCGTGTGGACGAAGAAGAGAGAGAGGAGGAATGCGGCCAGGCCGGTCGCCGCCGGGGCGATCCACCCACGTTGTGCTCTCACGACACTCCTCCCGCGCGGCGGATTCTTGCACCCGGGATTCGCGGTGGTGACTCCTAGGATCGAGTGAGTCGAATCGGGGAGGCATCACCATCGCGCGTCGTGGAGTCCGTATCGCGGTCTGTGTCGTCGGGCTCACCCTGATCGCACCTGCCGCGCACGCGAACGACGGTGTCGCTCGTCTTCAGCGCTGTACTCCGCCCACGGCGGACTTCGTGTCATTGGAAGCCGCCCCAGAGGTGGAGGGTCCGATCCCGTTGACCGCGGGGATGCACCGCCTCTGGGATCTCGGGGTCGCGTGGAAAGACGTGAACCCCGCGCCGGGTCAATTCACGTGGACTGTTCTCGACGCCGAGGTGAAGCAGGTCGAGGAATCCGGCTCCGTGCCGATGCTCGTGCTCGGTATGACTCCGGGCTGGGCGGCCTCCGACCCCGGGGCGGGCGATGCGCGCTGGGGTCTGGGGAGTGCGAGTCCTCCCAAGGAGACGTCGTACTGGCGCGACTACGTCGCGGCGGTCGTGGACAGATACGGGCCGCGCATCAAGGCCTACGAGATCTGGAACGAGGCGAACCTGCGCACCTTCTGGACGGGGAACCCCGAGCAGATGGCCACCCTCACCCAGGAGGCCTACGCGATCATCAAGCAGAAGCAGCCCTCGGCGATCGTGGTCGCGCCCTCGATCGGCCTGCGCCTTGCCGGTCCGATGCGCACCTTCACGCGGGGGTTCTTCGGCGCACTCGGTGCTCGCGGTAACCCGGTCGACGCCCTGTCCATCCACACCTACCCCGCGGGAGATGGGGGTGCACCGCAACGGGTAGCGCTCATCACCGACTGGCAGCAGACGCTCGTCGGTGTCGTCGGCGCAGCGTCACCGGTCCTGGACCTCCCGGTGTGGGACACCGAGGTGAACTACGGGTTGGCCGGACCGGGGACGCGGCCCGGACGCGCCTTCAGCGATGCCGAGGCCGCGCAACTGATCCGCCAGACCTTCCAGGACTCGCTCTCCCTCGGGATCGATGCGACGTTCTGGTACATGTACACCGCAGCGCCCTACTCGCTCCTGGGGGCGCAGTTGTGGAAGGGGGCGCCCGAGGCCACCGCTGCGTGGCAGAGCGTGAGCCGCGCGTTCGCCGCGGGTTCTCCCTGCACCCTCACCGCTCCGACCACCGATCGGTTCGCGGTCGATGCGCAACTCCAACGGGTCGCCGCGACTCCGGCACCGGAGACCGCGCAGGTCAGCCTCGCCGGTGCCGCGACGACGTCGCCCCTGGTGAACGGACGCGTCGGTGATGCCGCGTGGTCGGTGACCTTCACGGGACTGCCGAACGGCACGGGGACGCCGGCCGAGAAGGTCTCACTCTCACTCACCGGGTTCCTCCCCTCCTCCCCCCTCTACGTCTGGCGCGACGATGCGTTCGCGAGGTATCTGCTCGCCGATGGGTCGGGTGCCGGCTCGGCCTCGGATATCCCGGTGGGCACCGCCACCACCCTTCAGGTGAACGGCTACGCGCCCGACGGTGCGGTCCGCTCGGTCTCGGTCAGTCTGCGGGCCCCGGAGCGCCTGAGTCCCGCACAGGTGGTGGCCGTGGAGCTCTCGGATGGGGAACTCAGCCCGGCGACGCAGCGGACACTGCGTCGCATCGCGCGTGAGTCCACGTCCCGGGATGTGATCGTCGTGCGAGTCGTCGCGCCAACCAAGAAGGCAGGGACGCGTCAGGCACGCGCGGTGACGCGCTTCCTCGAGGCCGCGGACTTCGCCGGCACCACACGCACGAAGGTGTCGGTGGGAACCAAGGAGCGCGTGCGGATCCGCCTCAATTAGGCAGACCCGGACCACCGAGCGCGCGCGAAACCGAGTCGGCACCACGCCACACGTCGTCGAAGGTGTTGTAGAGCGGAGTCGGTGCCAGACGGATGATGTCCGGATTGCGCGCATCGCCCAGCACGCCGTGGGTCTCGTACATCGTCTCGATCAACGCGAAGGGTTCGACCGGCACACGGATCGACACCTGGATGCCATGGCGATCGGTTTCCTGCGGGGTGATGGGGGAGATGTTCACATCCTTCGCGATGACATCGAGCAGTGTGAAGAGGTAGTGGGTCAACTCCAGGCTGCGCGCTCGGAGACGCTCCATCCCGATGTCGTCGAAGATGCGCAGCGATGTGAGCGCCGGGCTCATCACGAAGACCGGCGAGCATGAGACCGACCAGGCCTCGGCCGTCGTCCACGGATCGAGGACCGGGTCCATGCGGAAGCGGGTCTCCGGCCGGTTGCTCCACCAGCCCTCGAGGCGGGGGATGTCCGTCCGGCCCAGATGACGTTCGTGGATGAAGGCCCCGGACACCGAGCCGGGCCCGGAGTTGAGGTACTTGTAGCTGCACCAGGCGGCGAAATCGACGTCCCAATCGTGGAGGCGCAGCGGTACGTTGCCGGCCGCGTGCGCGAGATCCCACCCCGCGATGGCGCCGATGTCGTGCGTCGTACGGGTGATCGCGGGGACATCCATGAACTCGCCACTGAGGTAGTTGACCGCTCCGAGGAGCACGGTCGCGATCGAGTCGCCGTGCTCGCGGAGTGTGGCGATGACATCCTCGGTGCGCAATGCATCCTCGCCCGGGCGTGGCGTCAGCCGCATGACCTCCACATCGGGGTCGAGGCCGCGCGACGCGACGTGAGATCGCACCGCGTAGGAGTCGGAGCTGAAGGCGTAGTCCTCGATCACGATCTTCGTCCGTGCACCAGCCGGTCGGTAGAAGCTCGTCAGGAGTAGATGGAGGTTGATGGTGAGGCCGTTCATGACCACAACCTCCTCCGGGAGGGCGCCGACGATGCGTGCGCTCGGACCGATCAATTGGCGGGGATAGGCCATCCAGGGGCGCTCCCCGTGCGAGTGTCCGCGCACCGCGAGGGTCTCCCAGGCGTCGAGATCGGCATTCACCACATCGCGTGTCCCGATCGGCATGAGTCCGAGGGAGTTGCCCACCAGATAGGCGGTGTTCTCTTCGCCCGGGATCGGGCTGGGCATGAGATGGAAGCGGTCGCGGGCGATCGGCGGATCCAGGTGCGCGTCGCGGTGCCGGGCCGCGCTCCGGGAAGTGTCCGTCATGGGGTGACCCTGCCAGATACCCTTCCGGGACGGAATGGAGGCGACGGTGAAGGTCTCCCTGGACGCGATCGATCACGCCATCCTGCGTGAACTCCAGTCCGATGCGCGCCTGTCCTACAGCGAGATCGGGCGTCGTGTCCATATCTCGACGCCGACGGCGGCCGAGCGCGTCCGTCGTATGGAGCGCGAGGGAGTCATCACCGGGTATCACGCGGCGGTCGATCCCGCGCGCCTCGGTTGGGACGTACGCGCGCTCGTCCGGATGACCTGTTACGGCCCGACGTGCCTCCTCGACGATCCGTCGGTGGCGACCTGGCCCGAGGTGTTGCGTATCGATCGCCTGACGGGTGAGGAGTGCTGCGAGCTCACGGTGGTGTGCGCGTCGATGGTGGCCTTCGGTTCGTTGATCGACCGACTCGCTACTCACGGGACTCCGCAGAGCTCCTTGGTGCTGTCCTCTATCGAGTCGCCCGGTGTCGAGGCTCCGCCCACCGCAGTGCCTGATCGATGATCAGTGCGCACGCCGGCGTGCGCGGATCCACCCACTCGAAGTGTCCGACGTCCTGGGTGATGGCGTCGCCGTAGTCGTGCGACATCTCGACGGGCACGCGGATGTCGCGCGTTCCGTGCACCACGAGGTAGTCCATCGTGGGCCGCGGAAGGCGAGCGGGATCCAGATGTGTGAACTCGGCTGCGGGGCCGCCGAGGTATTCCCGCACCGCGCCGTCGCCCGCCTCGGACTCCTCGGCCGCGACGAGATCGGTCACGGGGGCGACCACCAGGCAGGCGCGGACCAACTCAGGACGGTGGATCGCAGCGAGGAGGCCCAGATGTCCTCCCGCGGAGTGACCGATCACGATCGGCGGTCCCTCATGGGCTGCGATGTGCGCGAGCGCCGACTGCACGTCCTCCCACTGCCCCTCCGGGTCCCCCGGGACGCGTCGGTACTCGACGTTGTAGGTGGTCACGGAGGCACCGAGTGTCGAGGCCAGGGGCCGTAGGTACGTGCGATCGAACTGCGCTCTCCAGTAGCCACCGTGGAGAAGTGCGATCGGATGGGAGGACTCGAGCCCGGATCCGAAGACGTCCATGACCTGGTCGGGATGAGCGCCGTACGCGACCCGATGCGCGGGTGCATCGGAGGTGAGGTCGAAGACGGAGCGGTCCTCCATGCCTACTTAGACTGCCAGTGACGTCGACGAGGTGTCGGGTATCGACCCGGAGTGGGGTATGAATGTTCGGCTGGCATGTGCCAGAACAGCAGGCGGGGTTGCCCTGGTGGCCCCTGGCCGTCGTGATCCTCGCCCTCGTCCTCGTCAACATCGTCAATAACCGTCTGGCGCCGCAATCCCACTACTTCCTCTGGGCGGTCGCCGGGTCGGTCCTGTTCCTCGCGATCGGCCTTCTCGACGGGAACTCCTGGACCGACATGGGGCTGGGATTCACGTTCCTGCTCCCCGGATTGATCTGGGCCGCGATCTCGATCGGGGCGGTCACGGCGGTGTATGTGATCGGTTCGCTGTTCCGCAAGACTCGACGTGCGTTCCACGACGAACGCATCAAGGAGCTCTCCGCCGGTCGACTGATCTTCCAGGCCCTCGTCGAGGTTCCCTTCGGCACCGTGCTGTTCGAGGAGATCGCCTTCCGCGCAGTCTTGTTCTCGATGCTGGCAAGGAGGTTCGGGGTCATCACCGCGATCGTCGTGTCCGCGCTGCTGTTCGGCATTTGGCACGTGCTCCCCAGCGTGGGCACGCACGAGTCCAACCCTGCGCTGGGCTCCGTCGTGGGCGAGGGGCGTCGGGGGAACGTCCTCGCCATCCTCGCGAGCGTCCTGACCACGACCGCCGCAGGAGTCCTCTTCACTCTGATGCGGATCGTGTCCGGGAGCGTGGTCGCCCCCATGGGGCTGCACTGGGCCACGAATGGTCTGGGCTACGCCTTCTCCTGGGTGCTGATTCGCGCCCGACGTTCCGGTGCATGATGGGGCGTGACACGGGGGGAGGGGTAAGTGACATCGATGGAATTCACCACGTACGATGACGAGCGCTTCCCCGAGCTCGATACCTACGTGGAGGACGCGATCATGGAGTTGGCCCGCAGCAACGACGATGCCTGCGGACTCAGCGAGCGCGATCAACGGATTTTGGAGTTCGAGCGCCAGTGGTGGAAGTACGCCGGGGCGAAGGAACAGGCCATCCGCGACCTCTTCGACATGAGCGCTACCCGGTACTACCAGATCGTCAACTCCCTCATCGACACCCCGGAGGCCCTCGCTTTCGACCCGATGCTGGTCAAGCGCCTGCGCCGCATGCGTGCCGCCCGGCAGCGCGCCCGCTCGGACAAGCGAGTCGACGCCAGGTGAACCGCCCCACGGACCCACGGTTCGTGGTAGCAATGACGCGATGCGTACCGCTCGGATCTTCCTAGGCGCCCTGCTCGTCCTCGCCCTGACGAGCTCCCTCAGCGCGGTCCCGGCGCAGGCCGCCAAGAAGCCCATCGTGGTCTGGGTGGACGAGAACACCCGGGCGGCCACCAAGGCGCTGTTCGCCGAGGGAATCAATGGCCGCGCGGTGCGGGTCAAGGCACGGGACATGTCCACGCTCGCCGAGCAGTTGCGCACGGTCTCCGTCGAGGAGGCCCCCGACATCGTGCTCATCGACAACGCGCAGACTGCCGAGCTCGCCTCGGGGACCTTGATCGAACCGCTGACGATCCCTGCGCCCACGGCCAAGGCGCTGGTGCCCGCCGCTCTGGATGGATTTCGGTACGGATTCGGCAACTACGGAATCCCGATGCAGCGGAGGAGCCTGGCGCTGATCACCAACGCGGACCTCGTCCCGGCGGCGCCGGAGACCTTCGCGAAGCTTGCGCGCACCGCGCTCCAGCTCAAGGAACAGGGTCGAGTCACGGTCCCCTTCGCGATGGCGCAGGGGGAGAAGGGGAACGCGGAGACCACGTATCCGCTCTTCTCCGCGCTGGGCGGGTTCGCCTTCGGCACCAATGCGGCCGGCAGCCTCGACCCGACGAAGGTCGGCATCGACAACAAGAAGTTCCGTGCCAACTCCGATCGCATCGACGAGTGGAACGCCTCGGGGCTGATCGATTCCAGCGTCACCGCCGAGCGCGCACGCGAGGCCTTCGTGGCCGGTCAGGCCCCGTTCTGGATCGCCGGCCCCGACGACATCGCCACCCTGCGCTCGCTGACGTTCCGCTATCGGATCACGGCGCTGCCGCCCGTCCTCAAGCGGATCACCCCGGCCCCCTTGTTGGAGTCCTGGGGATTCGCGGTGACCCCGTTCGCCCGGAAGCACAACGTGCTGCCCGCGGCCACCGCCCTGGTCACCCAGGTGGCTGCATCGGCCGAAGGTCAGGCGGCATTCGCGGCCGCCTCGGGACGGGTGGGCCTCCCGGCCAACGTCGCGGCCGCGGCCCGGGTGGCCGACCGCGTCCTCGTGGCCTTCGGCGCCGCCGGCTCCGCGGCGGTGCCCTACCCGAACATCCCGCAGTGGGCCGAGGCGGGCGCGGCCCTGGCCGAGGCCTGGCGGGACAGCACCCAGGGGGTGGAGGCGGTCCCCGCCGCTGAGGCGTTCGCCGCGGCCCAGAAGCGGGTGCGGGCCAGCGGGCGGTAGGGAATTTGCACTCACCAGGTCCGAGTGCTAACTTTGGGTTAGCACTCTCCCCCTGAGAGTGACAACTTTCCGCATGACGTTCCGGGAGGAACCACCCCCATGGCAAAGATCATTGCATTCGACGAGGAGGCCCGGCGTTCCCTCGAGCGCGGCATGAATGTGCTCGCAGACGCCGTCAAGGTCACCCTGGGCCCGAAGGGCCGCAACGTCGTTCTCGAGAAGAAGTGGGGTGCCCCCACGATCACCAACGATGGCGTCTCCATCGCCAAGGAGATCGATCTCGAGGATCCGTACGAGAAGATCGGCGCAGAGCTGGTCAAGGAAGTCGCCAAGAAGACCGATGACGTCGCCGGCGACGGAACCACCACCGCCACCGTGCTCGCCCAGGCGCTCGTCCGCGAGGGTCTGCGCAACGTGGCCGCCGGTGCGAACCCGATGGGCCTGAAGCGCGGCATCGAGAAGGCCGTCGACCTGGTCAGCGCGGAACTGCTCGCGATGGCCAAGGACGTCGAGACCAAGGAGCAGATCGCTTCGACCGCCGCCATCTCCGCCGGTGGCGACCAGGAGGTCGGCAACCTCATCGCCGAGGCGATGGACAAGGTCGGCAAGGAAGGCGTCATCACCGTCGAGGAGAGCAACACCTTCGGCCTCGAGCTCGAGCTCACCGAGGGCATGCGCTTCGACAAGGGCTACATCTCGCCCTACTTCGTGACCGATGCCGAGCGCATGGAGGCCGAGCTCGAGGATCCCTACATCCTCATCGTGAACTCCA
>CAZBWA010000030.1:0-18557 GCA_964495555.1 uncultured Bifidobacteriaceae bacterium
GGTGGGCACAGCGCGAGTCAACGTCGTCACCACATCCCCCGGTGGCGAGCGAAGTTCCGACGGAGTACTGACCATCATCGTTATGAAGGGCTGATCATGATCCAGGGATTCAAAGCGTTCGTCTTCCGAGGCAATGTCATCGACCTCGCTGTCGCGTTCGTCGTCGGCGCCGCTTTCGCCACCCTGTTCGGGGCTTTCTCCGAGGCGCTGATCAATCCACTCGTGGGCATCGTGCTCGGCGGTGGCCTCGAAGCCGGGACCATCACGATCAACGATCAGGTGATCGACTTCACCACCATGATCAACGCCATTCTCACCTTCATCATCACCCTGACGGTGATCTACCTGGTGATCGTGGCCCCGATGAACAAGGTGCGCGGGATGACCGGCAAGGGCGAGATCGATCCGCGGCCGGCCGATGTGGTCCTGCTCACGGAGATCCGCGATCTGCTCAAGGAGAACCAGCAGAAGTGACGAACGCCAGACGGGGGGTCATCACGAGCGTCGGAGCTCTCGCACTCACGTTCACACTGACACCGCTCGCGCAGGCGGCGCCCCCATCCCTCGCGCCGCCACCCACGCCCGCTGAACTCGTGTCAGCGACCAACGCGATGCTGCAGCCCGGTGACGTCACCGGTGTGCTGACCACGGGAAGCCCCTCAGTCACTCTGGGGAACACACTGAGGACTGGGTTCAACTCTCCTCCGGGGGGTCAGGACCCACTACCGGTCTGCGCCTACGGCGCTCAGTACTCCACGGTTGCTATCCCTGCCACTGTGGCAGTTGGTTTCACTTCAGCATTCGGGACCGTGAATCAGGACGTCTACGAGTACCGGAGTGCTGCCGCTGCACGGCGTGCGTGGACATCTCTGTCGGAGGACACGCGCACCAATTGCTCAGGAACCTTCACCCGCGGGGACACCTCCACGACCCTGTCGACAAAGAAGGTCGCGGGACTTCCGGGTGGACCAGCAGGACTCGCGGTGCTGTCGAACGGGAAGAACGTGCAGTACTCCGTGCTGCATCTCGCGGGTGACTCCATCCAGATGGTCACCTACGCGATCGACGACGGACCGGTAGACGCAGGTGTGACAGCTGCCACCAACACACTCGCAGCGAATCTTGCTGCGCGGTGGGTCGCTCGTGCCGCACTCCCGGTGACCCAGGCTCCGCAACTCACCGAGGCCGAGTCGGCGATGCTGTCCGCGGCCGATATCCCGGCAGACCTGCCGGTGACCGCGCCCGCGCGAGGAGGGTGGTCCGGGTTCTCCTCGTACCTCCCCGGGACCGCACCCATCATCTGCAATGCGCGCTACGAGATCCCTAAAGCCGCAGCCGCGTTCACCGTGTCCTTCGGTGGGAACGGCGGACCGCTGTCCCTCCCGGGTTCGCTCTACCAACAGGTCTACTCGTATCCCACGCAAGCGGCGGCCCAGCAGGCCTGGACGGCACTGCGCGCGGGTGTCCGCACCTGCAATCAGAAGTCCCCTCCGCCCCTCTCGGCGACGGCGTCGGTCACTCGACAGGCGAGTGGAACCTCGGCCTTGACCGTCGGCGGCGTCCCTGGAGTGTGGTCTCGAAGCCTCGACTCGAATCCCCCGGACTGGTCCATGAAGAGCTACACCATCCACCTGCTCGTGGGTGACACGATCCAAATGCTCACCTACTCGACGGGCAACTCCCGCGGGGGCAATGTTCCCCTCGATCAGGCTGCGGTGAACTCCCTCGCCAAGGATCTCGCCGAACGCTGGGCCCGCTGATCCGCGGATGCGGCAAGCGCCCCGGGTGGGGATGATGGTCTCGTGAGCGCGCCCAACACCTCGTCCGCACCCCTCCTGGTCACGGGTGCCAGCGGCTACGTGGGTGGGCGGCTCGTCCGCGAATTGGTCGCCGCAGGGAAGAACGTGCGCGTGCTCGTCCGCAACCCCGCGAAGCTCGAGCACAACGCCTGGTACCCCAAGGTCGAGATCACCGTTGGCGACGCCGAGGACCCCGAAGCATTGGATCGAGCCCTGCAGGGTGTGACCACCGCTTATTACCTACTCCACTCGCTCCAGTACGGCGCAGATCTCGAGACTGTCGAGTACGAGATGGCCTCGGGATTCGCGGCGGCGGCCAAGCGCGCGGGTGTCCAGCGCATCATCTATCTCGGCGGCCTCGTTCCCGATCTTCCGGTCCACGAGATGTCGCCTCACATGCGTTCGCGTATGCGTGTCGGCGAGGCCTTGCGAACCTCGGGAGCATCGGTCATCGAACTGCGCGCCAGCGTGATCATCGGATCGGGATCGGCGTCGTTCGAGATGCTGCGCTATCTCACCGAGCGCCTTCCCGCAATGATCACCCCGCGTTGGGTGCGCTCACGCACGCAACCGATCGCGGTACGCGATGTTCTGCGCTACCTCGTGAACTCCGCGGACATCCCTCTCGAAGTCAATCGCTCGTTCGACATCGGTGGTCCCGAAGTGCTGACGTACGAGGAGATGATGCATCGCTACGCCGCTGTCGCCGGACTACCCAAGCGCATCATCGTGCCGATCAACGTCCTGACTCCGGAACTGTCCAGCCACTGGGTGAACCTCGTGACCCCGGTCCCCCGCTCCATCGCCCGGCCTCTCGTGCGCTCGCTCCGGCATCCGGCGGTGTGCACCGAGCATGACATCGCGCAGTGGATCCCTGATCCCCCCGGTGGCCTGATCCCCTTCGACGAGGCCGTGCGTCTCGCCCTGACGCGGATCAAGGAAGCCAACGTCAGCACGCGGTGGTCGGATGCTTCGACTCCCGGCGCTCCCAGCGATCCACTCCCCAGTGATCCGCAGTGGACCGGTGGCACGCTCTATACGGACATCCGCGAGGTGACGACCACCGCGAAGCCGGACAAGCTTTTCGCGGCCGTCGAACGCATCGGCGGCGAGACGGGTTGGTATTCGGCCAGCCTGCTGTGGCGGATCCGTGGACTCGTTGACCGGCTCGCAGGTGGAGTCGGCCTGCGCCGGGGACGCCGCGATCCCGAGCATCTGAGCGTGGGCGATGCCGTCGACTTCTGGCGTGTCGAGGAAGTCGTCCCCGGACACCTGGTCCGCCTGCGAGCAGAGATGAAGATGCCCGGACGTGCATGGCTCGAATTCCGCGTCGATGACACGTCGGGGAAGACCACCCTCACCCAACGTGCGGTGTTCTGGCCACACGGCTTACTGGGCCACGCCTACTGGTGGTCGATCGCCCCCTTCCACGCCTTCGTGTTCCCGCCGATGGCGCGTCATCTGGTCGAACATGCTGAGGAGACCACAGCGCCGGGGTCCCAAACCCCTGCTCCCCGCTCAGCCTGACGCCCCCTCACCGCGAGTCCAATGGCGCATTGATTCGCACAGCCGCCGCACTCGCATCGACCATCAATCAGGCCGTTGACTCCTCGACAGCCTGTGGTCGCGGAGCGAGCCACCAGAGGAATGCGGCCCATACGAGTAGCAGCCAGCCGCACGCTATGAACCAGGACCCGATCACGTCTGTCACCCAGTGCTTGCCGACGATGAGGCGACTTGGCGCCTGCAGCAGACCGATGACGAGCAGGACGGTCGACACCGCATTCGCCCACGGCGGCCGGAGCAGATACCAGGCGATGATCGCCATGGCAGCCCAGATGGTGAACCCCGCGAACGCATGGCCGGAGGGGAACGACAGATGCTGCTGAAGGTCCGTGTTCTCGATGAACGGCGGCCGCTCCCGCGCGATCGAGAACTTCAAGATATTGGAGATGACAAGACCCAGCTGGGAAGAGGCGAGCAGGAAGATCGCCCAGCGCCACTGACGACACAGCAGAAGGACGACCGCGACGAGGGGGGCGATGACGATGTTGCGTGGGCCATCCGCGAACCATGAGAGGAACTCCGCTAGTGCCAGGGGCCACCCCTCGTTTTGCCCGAGATCCCAGAACCAGGTATTCGCCTGCAGATCACGCGCATTCGCCGCCGTGAGGTCCCACGCGATGAAGGCGGCGACGCCGAGACCGAGGACGAACAGTGCGGAACCCACGAGGGCGATGCGACCCGCGGTGGACCTCGCGGGCAGAGAGTGCTTCGGCTGGGGCACGATGAAGGGTAACTCGTAGACTCGGATTTCCGCGGCCCCGTAGCTCAGGGGATAGAGCAGAGGTTTCCTAAACCTTGTGTCGGCAGTTCGATTCTGCCCGGGGCCACAGCCGGGAGTTGGTGCTCTGCAAAATGCCTGCCAGTCCAGAAACCACGAACGCTCGGATGGAATTGAGCACAGTCACTTCTGAGTCACTTTCGAAGTCTCGACAGCCCCAGCACTAGCACCCGTCCAACCCGCAGACTCCCGTGCCCAACAGCGTCAGATACACCTGCGCCGCCGCGATGACGGCCGTGACAATGGCGCCGATCACTACTGCGGCCGTCGCCGCGCCGGAGCTTTGTGTCGTGATCAACCTCGAAGCTGCGCGTGCCCTGGTGCCCGTTATGACGGCGGTGACAGGCAGCGCCAAGGCGATCACTCCGAGGGCCACAAGAACAGCAACCGCAAGGGCCTTTGAGGCTATGGAGTACTCGGGGCCGTAGATGGCTCTGGCCAGGATCAACAGGGCGAAGAACTCGATCGCGACTACCACCGGGGAAACGATCACACTCACCAGTGCCACCGACAGGGCAGCTCCAGGGCGCGTCACATCGGACTCGGGCGGGCGGGGATTACCGTCGAACAGTTTCTACTGAAGTAGGAAATCCGACGAACTCCCTGGGCAAGCACCCGTCAAGGCCGCGTTACCCGAAGGCCGAGATGAGCGTGTACACCTGGGCAGCCAGCACTCCAACGAGGACGATGACGCCGATGACGACTGCCACCATGGCCAGACCTGAGCCACCCGCGCCCGTGGATGTCGCTGCTGCGCGGGCTTTCCGACCTGAGCTGATGGCCAGCACGGGAAGTGCCAACGCGATGAGAGCAATCAGGGCCACGAACACGAACGACAGGACTTTGGCCCAGACGGGATTGGCGTCCTCGTTGGCGACCATCGCGGCACCGAACCAGGCGGTGAACTCGATGAAGACGAGGATCGGACACAGGATCAGGCTCACCAAAGCCAGCACGAAGGCTGTGCCAGGCCGCTTCATGGCGTACGCCTCGGGGTTGCGTTCACGACACCACCGTAGCGGCTTCTCGGGACTTTCCCAAGGGGTGCGCGGAAGTTCCGGGGCATCGCGTGTTCCTCCACCGATCACGCGTCTACAGAAGCCATTCGCGCCATGGCCGGGCGAAGCAAACTCCGGGGTGGGCTCAGGAGGTGGACGTGAGCCACGCCCCCTAGCGATCGGACTGACTGCCCCTCATTGAGAGTCCCTGGACCCCTTACCCCTGCCGCAAGAGAAGTGGTTGGCTGATCTCATCCCGAAACGTAGTGCTCTTTGCGAGCCCACATGATCAAAATCCACACGCCACAGCCGAGGGAAATAAGTAGCGCGGGAAAGTAGACGATGTAGTCGAGAAGGATCCCGGTCGGGGGCTTCCCGGGCAAGAGCTCTCGAATTTGGACCAAGGCGAATGTCAAGGCGGCGGCCCAGACAAGTGCCTGAAGCGCGGGGGGCCGGTGATTCGTGGCAATCAGGACTCCCATGGCCAACACGAGCCCCGCGCTCGCAATCATCAAGATGACCACGATCAACGTGAGGAGTTGGGACGGAAGCGATCGCCTCACATCGATGAGGATGTTGGCATTGCCGGTGGAGGATTCCCTCACGGCCAGGGTGACATCGTCTTCTAGAACCTGGCTTCCGGCAGACGTGAGAGGGCGCATGGACACCGCGAAGGTCGCGGCGGATCCACCGTAATCGAAGTAGACAACCGGTAGGTCCGCGTACACGTCGTCCTCTTCAGTGTCCGTCTCCTGACCTGCTGATTGATACTTGGCCGCGACGGGTACTTGAAAGCGATACTCATCAAAGGGGAAGTAGAACGTGCTGGAGCGGCTACTCGGATAGAGGAACGATAAGTCCACAGTGACGGGGAATGTTCCCTGGTAGGTGGGAGCAAAAAGTAGATCGTTATCCCCCTCGTCTTCATCGACGGGGACCGCCGAGTCGATCAAGAGGCGGACGGGGAACTTCGGTTCCCACCCACTCAAATTATTCGTTCCGTACTTATCCCCCTTGAAGGCGGGATGGAACGTCGCGTCCAGCAATTTGTCATCGGTGTTCACATCTGAGACCCAGACTCTGAGAGCAAGGGCGTCTTTCCCTACTTCATCGAGAATGAGTTGAAACTGCTCGGAGTAGCGATTGGAGAAGCGATCATCAGCCTGCTGAGCCAGGATCACGACCACTGCATACGCACCAAGGCATATAAGCGTGAGAGCACCGGCGAGGACGAGCCAACGCTTGGCGCTCTGCACGTCTCCTCCAAGGAACAGGCCGCATGTTTACCCCCCGTTAGGCGGAGGGTACAAGGGAAGAACACGCAGAATCCCCAAGAGTTCATCCGCGTCAGCGGTCGTGGGTCAGGTGTAGCGACTCGGGTTACCCGACCCACCTCTGGGGCGACCAGAGGCCGCCCCAGAGGTAGACGTGTCCTGGTTACGCGAGGATCCGACTATTCCAACGCGTGGGGCCCACCTTCGACGGCAAGAGCGCGAAGACGAGCGCGATGATGACACCGACGAACGGGATAAGCACGATCCAGGCCCACCACCCCGTGCGATCCGTATCGTGAAGGCGGCGTATCCACACTGACAAGCCGGGCAGGAAGAGCGCCAGAGAGGTGATTGCCCCCACTGGACCTATCCCCCCCGTCATCGAGTTGGAGGAGAAGACAACAGAATCGATCACCGTCGCCACGAGTGCAACGATGATTGCGAAAAGTGACCACCACCAGTATTCCGATCGGGTGGACCGAGCATTCCAGACGACGTAGCCCCGGAAGCCCTTCTTGATTGCACTGACGAAACCGGTCTGGGGAGGTTCCGAATACTCCGTTATCTCGACCTCTTCCATGGACATCTGATACCTCCTGAGCAGGTGTTTGGACGAACGTATGAGTGACAGTAGTGCGAGTGGTGCGCGACCGGGTGTCGTTTAGTGTCACGAGACCGCTTTGATCGCTGGCGCCTCGCTCCTTTCCGGCGCCTTGGCCCTAGCAACCCTCCAGGCTGCAGAACCCCAAGACCATCAAGATCATGTAGACCTGGGCAATAACGACGCCGGCGGTGACGACGCTCGCGATCACAAGTGAGGCTGTTGCGAGTCCCGAACCCGACGCCGACGTGGATTTCGCCACTGCACGCGCCTTCCGGCCCTTCACAAGGGCCACGAGAGGCACAACCAAGGCGACAAGCCCGATCAGAACCACAACTACGACAGTGAGAGCCTTCTCCAGGGTCGAGTTGGCCGGCTCAGCCACGACCATTCCGGAGAACAGCAAGGCGATGAACTCGACCCAGACAAGGATCGGGGCGAGGATCAGGCTCACTATTGCCAGCACGAATGGCGCGACCGGCGTCTTCACGTCGGGGACGTCCGAACAGGCTCCATGAGAAAGACGGTAATGCTCGACTGCCACATTTCCTAGGCCCTTGCTCGAGGCGAATCCGGCCCCCTGTATCGACCGTCGTCGCGATTAGGTTCAACGGCGATCATGGGCTAAACTCATATCAACCGCGAAACCTCTCGGTCAATCATCCGCGTTCTTTCCCTCAGGGCGAGTTCGCCCCCACATTGCACAACACGATGTGGTTATGGGAAATCTGGTGCATTCACTCATGTCTTTTTCTGAACTCGGTATCGCCGCGCCCTTGGCGCGCTCGCTCGCTCACAGCGGCTTCACCCAACCCTTCCCCATCCAGACAGCGACGCTGCCGGATGCCATCAAGGGTCGTGATGTCCTCGGACGGGGCCAGACCGGATCCGGCAAAACCCTTGCCTTCAGCCTGGCGCTCCTCACGCGGCTCGCGGGACGGAAGGCCAAGCGTCACTTCCCCCTTGCCCTCGTACTCTCCCCCACGCGCGAGCTGGCGATGCAGATCAATGACACCATCGCGCCGCTGGCACGCACAGTGGATCTGTCGTCCGTGGTGATCGCAGGCGGCATGCCCATGAATCGCCAGATCCAAGCACTCGAGCGCGCAGTCCCCATCCTCGTAGCAACTCCCGGCAGGCTCATCGACCTCATGCACCGCGGAGCCGTAGATCTCTCCCGCTGCGAGATCGTCGTCCTCGATGAAGCCGATCAGATGGCGGATATGGGATTCATGCCCTCGGTTCGGGAGATCCTCGATGCAACACCGAGTTCAGGACAACGCCTCCTTTTCAGCGCGACCTTGGATCGTGACGTTGATGCGCTCGTGAAGAAGTATCTGCGCAATCCCATCGAGCACAGCGTCGAGACTCCGATCGAGGATCAGGGTCAGATGGAGCACCACGTCTTCATCGTCAAGTCCGAGGATCGCGACGCACTCACGTCCCGAATCGCCGCTCGCGAGGGCCGCACGATCATGTTCGTGCGCACCCAGCGCGGAGCCGATCGACTTGCCGAGAAGTTGGCGCGTCGCGGTATCGCGGTCGGATCCCTCCATGGAGGCAAGGCCCAGGGCGCGCGCAATCGCGCACTTGAGGCATTCCGCTCGGGAACGGTCCCCGTTCTCGTTGCCACCAACGTCGCCGCCCGTGGCATTCACGTCGATGACATCAGCCTGGTCGTGCATGTCGACGCACCGACCGACCCCAAGGACTACCTCCACCGTGCAGGTCGTACTGCGCGGGCCGGGGAATCCGGAACGGTCGTCACACTTGCACGCCCCAACGAGCAGCGCGAGATGCGCAACCTCGCCAAGCGCGCGGGTGTCCACGTCGAGTTCGCCACCGTCGGAGCCCAGGATGCGCACCTCGACCGCGTCACAGGAGCCAGGGAACCCAGCGGCGAGCCGTGGGTGGCGCCCAGCTCCCACGCGCAGGTCAAGTCACACGGGCCCAGAGGTCACTCCACCCGCGGTGGGCACGCATCTCATCGCGGCCCGCGTCATGGGAAGGGCCGGACCTCACGAGGAGGGTCGCCCAGGGCGACGTCCAGCAAGGGTCCCCGCCGCGGCCGCTAGACACCGCACGTCCGAGGTTTCTGCATCCTCGGATCCAAAGTTCTGCGCGTACGCGCCTGATCACCGGCCCTGCGCGAAGGTCACCCTCCGCTGAAGGGGTTCTCCGGCTGGCCGTCCCGGAACGTGAGCGGCTTGGATGCAGCCCAGTCACGCTCGTAGACCGTCGTCATCCGGTTGATGATCGATTCCTTACCCAGCAGGATGCCGAGTTCGCGCTCCGAGTTCAGCGACACGTTGTCACCTGGATTCTGGGAACCGACGAAGGCCATGGCGTTATCCGTACCGACGTCGCGAACGATCGCCTTCGAGTGGATGAAGAGCAGCCCACCCGGATACATGGGATCGAACCGGATGTCCACGCCTGCAGCCGTGAGCTGTTGCAACTGGGCATAGGTCATCGATGCCGGGTTCGACGTGCTGATCAGTCGTACCTTGACTCCGCGCTCAGCCGCATCGATCAACTTCCTCTGGAAGGGCAGGAAGTCGACGAGCAACGCGTACACGTTGAGCGTCTTCTCGGCTCCATCGATCAGGGCGAAGATCCGCTCCTTACCTTCACCCCGTGGGTCGTAACCCTCACCGCTCGGTGACCAGACCAGGCGCGGGCTGGCATAGGAGTCCGCCATGCGCTTGTCCCAGTCGGCATCGAACACCGCCTGGATCTCCCGGACATCCTCCTGATTCGTCGTATGCACGGCGAATCCGCGCGAACCGATCTGGATGACCTTGTCGTAGACCGTGGGGATGAAGTAGGAGGGCTGCGCGTTGAAGTCCATGATCAACGCACGTCCCTGACCCGTGTGCCCGTCGGCGATCATCGTCTTCTCGTGGCTGTACGTATAGGCGAAGGGGCTCAGACGGACACCGATACCCGCCTTCTGCAGTGCCAGGAATGTGGGCATGTTCTTGTTGTAGAGCTTGCTTGACGAGTCCCACACGTTGCTGGCCGCCTGGAAGGTTTGCCAGGTGAAAATCACGCGAACGTCGACCCCGCGTCGCTTGGCCGCCTTCAACTCCCGGGCGATGAGCCCGTCATTGAACTGGTAGATGTTGAAGTCGAGAGTCTCCTTCGCCGAACGAATGAAGTCGATGACGGGCTTGTAGCCCTCGTCGGGCATCACGTGCAACGTCACCTGGGACGTGGCCGGTTCCAGCTCTGGGGCGGCGTGAACTGCCGGAGCGGCCGTCGACACCACGAGACCTGTGATCACTGCGATGGCGAGCACGCGTGGACGGAACATGGTTCTCCTCAACACCGGGGCGGGAACAGCGTGCACCATGCGACCAGATGAGCCCTCCTCGTGACAAAGCGCTGTAGGGCAATCCGTACGTGTGCCTCGGTGAGTGCCGCGTGCCGCGTCCGACATCGGACCTAGGTGTTCTCCGCACCTACGACGTGGAGTTGACCGCCCACCCCTGACCTACGTAGGCCAATGTTCGTGTGCAGATGGGGCCCCCAGTTCCACCGTTGGGCCACCATGCCCACGATGGACTCCAGCCACCCGTCACGGTGGTGCCGAACGCGAACTCCGCGTCGTTCGTGATCGCGCACGAGCCATCAGGAAGTCGGGGTAGTTGCTGGAGGATCGGCGCAGGCGCACTCCCCTGGGAGACGCCACCCGCGCGGGCCAACGCCTGCAGGAACGGGAACCCTCCGTTGATCGTCGGATCGATACCCCACACCGTGGAGGTGCTGCGTCCCGCACTGATCGACCAGCCGGAGTACGTCGTGATGTCCTGAAGTTGGACAGCCGTCTTGAGGGCGATGCCCGTCGTGGTTCCTGCGCCCACGAGAGGGGTACCTCCCCCTGTCAGACCATCTTCTGCGTACGAACCACTGGTCGTGCCAGCTCGCCAACCCCACGCAACCCCGGCCCGTATAGCGCCATCTGGATTCACCAGCGTCACCCTGATGAGGACGTTCTGCACGTTGGCACTGGAGTCGCTCTGCCCGATCCCGCCCCCGGCCGAACCAGGGATGAAGGGGGGCACCCCCGACGGAGGAATCGTCACAGTGCCACTGACCCAGGCATTGGTCACCGACCCGTTGGTGTAGCCGATCAGCCCTCCCGCACGCGCGATACTGTCCGCCGCCGTGCAGGTGACGGTGCCTGTGGCCGAACTGCGCTCGACAGTCCCGGATGTCTTCCCCACGAGGAGCGCCACATCCAATGTTTCCGATCCACAGGTGATCGTCGCACTGACAAGGTCGAGGTTGCGCAGGACGAAACTCGGACTGTCGGACAGGCCTATGAAGCCGAGTTCATGGCTCTGATTCGCGGTCGCGACAGCGGAGGCATTGATCGTCAGGTTCGTGAGGGAATAGCCGCCTCCGTCGTAGGTTCCGTTGAAGGGCTTGAACTGGGCACCTGTGCTGAATCCGATTCCGTGCTCCCACGCACCCGTCAGAGTGATGTTCTGGGTCTGGCGGTATGCGCACGAGTAGTAGCTCGGCGTCGTCGTATACCCCCCGCGCAGAGCAACGAGATCCGCCTGCGACGAGATCAGATACGGAGAACCCGCTGAGCCATCCCCGCCGGAGAAGGTCAGGGATCCATCCCCGCACGGTGCTGCCAGGGCAGCCGGGGCGAATGTGAACACCGCGCCCAGCACGAGGAGTGACGACACGATGACACGAATGAAGGAGCATGGGCTGCGCACCCCGACACCGTCGCGGCCGCGCGGGCGATGATCAACCCTGGGCTGGGGAAACCCCCTGCGCCGGCGGGGTACCCACAACGGCCCGCGGAAGTCGCAGGATTCGGACGTGACGACCGTGATCGTCCATCCATGCATCCGTGGTGATGACGACGGTGTCGAGCCACGTTCGTCCCAAACCAGGCACCGGGGCGCGCGTCATTCCCTGGCCGTCATCTGTAAATTCGATGGTCACGCATTCTGTATCGGCAAAGACTCTGACGTCGATCATCATTGCGTGTCCATGCCGGACCGCGTTGGCGACGAGTTCGTCCACCGCATCCGCGAGGAGATCCCACTCGCCGGACATCAGTTCCACGTCCCCGAGATCGATGGTCACGTCGGTGATCCCACTCCACGCCTCTGCCACCACACCGAGGCGCTCGCGACTTCCTCCCAGGTCTTCCCCCCGGCGATCGACATCCGCGAGGGCGCGCCCGGCGCGTTCCAGCGCCGCACGCGCACGGGCGGGATCATCCAGCGCTGCTGCGAGCTGGAGTTGGAGTGCTGCGGCGGTCAAAGCGGGCTGGATCGAGTTGTGGAGCATGGACGCGGTGTCGGCGTCGACCTCGTGACGGACGAGGTCGCCGAGATGCCTATCCCATTCCGGCGCAGCCAGACGCGCCCGCAGATCCGCGATGATCTCCGCACGATCTGCACCGAGAGTGATCGCGGTAGCAACGCAGAGGGTGATGACGGGTAATCCGAGCGCCACCGCAACCGTCGAGGACATGTGCGCGAGTCCCAGCAGAGCAATGACTTCACCCCCGATGACGGCAGGAATGAGGGCACTTCCGATATACCGGACCGCGGACGCGATCCACGGCGATCGTCGAAGCGCGCGCGCCACCGTGAGGACCCCGCCGTATCCGAGGGCGACGGCGATCCCGACCAGCGCTCCCTCCCACGTGTCGTGCAACACGACCGAACCCCACGCCAGCAAGAGGACTGCTGCTCCCGTCAATGCCGCCACCGGGACATCCGCCGTGACCACGCGCTCCACCGCGTCCCAGCGGGGATGTGCGACAGGTGGGATCGGCTTCGGGCTGAACCACAGTTCATGACTCAGGGGGCGCAACTTCGTCTCGATTGCTGCCTGGAGGAGGGCGGCAGTCTGAGCATGATCGTCCGCGGCTCCCTCCACGATGGTGCGCAGTTCCTCTGATGTGTGGGCAACGCGATGGGCCGATGCCGCACGTGCGGCATTCCTGACTTCGTTGTCCAGGAGTCGTCCATGGAGTTCACGCGCGACGATCAGGTCGAGGAGAGTCGCGACCTCTCTGCGATACCTCTGACGTGACTCCAGAACAGCCCCGATAAGGAGGAGCCAAATAGACATCGTGATCGCGGAGGCAAGCACGCGCTCACCTACGTCGGGCACGGATCCCAGGAGCGCGATCGTCAATCCCCGCACCGCACCGGCCAGGAGGGTCGTCAGGATGACCGCCGCACGCGGCCATCGCACTCGAGTAATGACCGGCCTGGCCGCCAAGAACACGAGCCCGACAGGAATCTGCGCCACGACGCCCAGCGCCAACCAGAGCAGTACCCGACTCGGCTCGACCTCCTCCGGGATCGCCGCGAGGGGAGCGGCCACCACGCCGACCGGAGTCACGAGGAGCCATGCCTTCGCGCTGATGCTCTCCTGAGAACCCAGGGCCGAGAGCCATCCACGGCGCGCCCGCATCAGCCCAACTTCCCGGCGAGTTCCAGATAGGCCCTCGCGAGCCGAACACGCTGGTTGTGCTCAGGGTCCCGAGGCATGTCGAATGCTTCGTAGAGACGCGTGATGGTCTGCTCGACCGCGCTCGTGCTCACTCCTCGCTCCGCCGCGATGGCTTGCGTGCTCAGTCCTGCCGCGAGTGAGCGCAGAACTTCGATTTGGAGGTCGCTGAGTTCCGGCAATGCATCACTGGCCCAACGTCGCCGCTTGCGTGGCTCTCGCGCGACAGTGAACACCTGCTCCCGCAATTGCACGACGTCGGTGACATCACCCTTCGCCAGGTATCCCATGCCGATCGGTGGCGTGACCATCCCAGGCGCGACGAGACGGGGGTCCCGATACGTGGAGAGCAGGACGAGCCCGATGTCGGGCTGAGCGACGCGTAGGGCGTGCGCCAGATCGATCCCGTTCGGTCCCGGTCCGAGGTCCAGGTCGAGGAGTGCTACCTGGGGATCGACCGCGCGTTGCAGCGCGAGGGCCTCTCGAGCGGTGGTGGCCTTCCCCACGACCTCGAGCCGCATGTATTGGAGGGATGCACACAGCGTCGCCAAGGCGAAGGCATCGTCATCGACGACGAGGACGCGGCAGCCCATCACGGAGGCAGGGTGCCATGCTCTCGGGGTGCCGGAGCGGGCGATCTAGGGGTTTCCCCACGTTCGAGCAGGGGATCACCGTGCCGGGCGCAGCGACCGGATCACCTGCGCCACCTGAGCGCGGGTCAGCCCGCGGCTGGTCACCTGGAGGAAGGTGGACTTCTTCGCCCCGACCGCCGGCAGGGTCCCCCCGGCGATATAGATGCGGTCCGCCAGGGGGCAGGCATCCTCCGCTGGGACGGCCTGGCCCTCGGCTGTCCCCACGCAGTCGTTATAGGTGACCACGATCTTCGCGCCGGCGACCTTCACCGACGAGGGGTTCGGTGGAGCGTCGCCGATCCCGGCATCCGGAGAGCAGTCCTTCGTCGATTGGTAGAGCTCAATGGACGGCGGCGGCTGGCCCTGCGAGACATCATCGCCGGCGTAGTTCACGTCCACGTTCCACTCCCCGGCACAGAACATGGTCAGTCCGAAGGGCGTGTCCTGATAGAGCCCGAGCCTCGTCAGCACTTTCCGGGAGGGGGCGTACACCGTGGCGGTCGCGACGTCCGCGGCTGCCGACCAGAAATCGGAGGGTGTCGCCTCCTTGGCGGAGACCGGAAATACGCCCACCGATGTCGCGAGGACAACGGCAAAGACCACGCACACCCCACGCACCCTGGCCATCGGCCCTCCCCTTGTCGCCCCTCGGGCAGACTCCCAGTCGAGGCAGTCAGAAGAGTCGCGGAGGCGGGAAAACCGTACTCATCTGACCTAGACTCCGACCCTCGGGAAGGAGCACCCATGAAGCGCATCTCCGTCGCAGCCACCCTCATCGCCGTCGTGATCAGCACCCTCGGTCTCACCGCGCCGGCCCAGGCGGCCGAACCCGACGTGACCCTCACGGTCGACAACCCGGGATTGAACAAGGGCAACGCCACGACCACCGGTGCACTCGTGGAGTTGCTGGGGTCCATCCCGAATGCCACCAACGTCGGCACAGCCGTCGTCGGTCGTATCGCCGCCAACTACGGCGGAGTCGCCGTGAAGAGCTACCAGGCCACCTGGTACTCCTGCCCCACCCGCGGCGCAGCCCTCAACACATGCGAGGCCATCGCCGGATCCGGCATCGTGAACGGCACTGCCGATGGCAAGTCGCTCTCGTACACAGTCGGCGCCGATGCTGTCGGCACCTATCTGCGCTTCGTCGTGAACGTCACCAACAACAACAACGAGACGTCTCTCGACACATCGCCCACGAACTCCGACATCGCCGTCTACCCGCTGCTGCCCACCGGCGGACGTCCCACGCCCAGCGGCGCGATGATCCAGGGCACCCAGACGAATATCGCTCTGAAGGAATGGACCATTCCCGCCGGGTCCACCTTCGCCTCGCGCGCGGTGACGGCCTACTCATGCCCGCAAGCCACCAACGGTCAGGGCGCGGCTTCCGCATGGAATCCCGCGGGCGACGGATGCACCGACGTGTCTTCGGGGATCGCTTCGACCTTCGCGACACGGAACGCCACGACCATCGCATTCAACATTCCGGCGAGCACCGCCGGGCGCTTCCTCGTCATCCAGGACACCGTGGGCACACGGTCCACCGTCGGCAATCTGCCGACCCTGACGGCCGTGCGGTCCGAGGGCATCGCCATCGCCACCGAGGTCACCCCCACCCCCACGCCTACGCCGAGCCCCACCGCGACTGCGGATCCCACCCCGGCACCCTCGGTGTTCCGCGTGGCGGTGACGAGCAAGCCGGCCGTCACCCGGGGATCACGACTCAAGGTGGTCGTATCCACGTCGTCGGCCCGTTCGATCGGCGAGGCGAAGGTGCAACTCAAGAAGCGCCCCTCCGCGCGCGGGAAAGCCACGCAGACGCTCAAGGCGGTGGACATCGTGAACGGGACCGGGCAATCGGTGACGAAGATCGGAAGCCGTATCGCCAAGGGCGACTACTTCCTCTGGGTCACCTACGTGGATGACCGCACGGGCAAGATCACCACGGCCTCGTCGAAGGTGAAAGTCACGTAGGCCTGGAGTCCGTCCCGCATCTTTCGAACGCCACCTGTCTCGCGGCCGCGTGTGCTTGGATGCGGGCATGTCACGCACTTTCACCTTCCGCCAACGGTTGCGCTACCGCTTCGACAACACTCTGGCCAAGGGCATTTGGGGTGTCCTCATCTGGCTCGGCGTCCTCGCGATCGCATTCATGCTCACCATCGCCCTCTTCCTCCGACTCACCGGTGTCGGCCCCGGGGGTGAAGCGACATCGTTCCAGGAAGGAATCTGGTTCGCGCTGACACGTTCCTTGGATCCCGGCACGTTCTCCGGCGACGAGGGCGTTCCCTTCCGTCTCGTGATGCTGGTCGTCACGATCGTAGGCATCTTCCTCGCCGCGGCGATCATCGGTTTGGTCTCCTCTGCGATCGATGCCCGTGTGGAGAGCCTTCGACGTGGACGGTCCCAGGTGATCGAGTCCGGACACACCCTCATCGTCGGCCGCAACGACAAACTGCCGTCCGTGATCAAGGAGCTGGTCGAAGCCAATAGCAGTGAGAAGGACTGCGCGATAGTGGTCATAACGCCCGATGATGTGGTCGAGGTGGCCGAGGAGTTGCACGGCGAGATCCCAGACATGAAGACCTCGCGCCTTGTCGTGCGCAGTGGGAACCCGACACGCATTTCCGACCTCGAGCAGGGCAACCCTGCAGACGCCAAATCGGTCATCGTGCTGCGTCCCGAGGATGGTTCCGACGCCCAAGTGGTCAAGTCGGCGCTGGCGATCGCACGGTGTCTGCCCGCGGACTCCACCGCGCCGATCGTCGCTGAGCTCGAGGACCAGGACACTGCCGAAGCCCTCGCCGATGCCATCGGCGATCGCCTCCTGACGATCACATCGAGCGAAATCATCGCCCGGATCGGCGCGCAGGTGGCGCGCGCGCCGGGCCTCGGCGGCATCTACGAAGAATTCCTCGACTTCGAGGGCGATGAGCTCTATGTCATCGACGTGAAGGAGCCCTGGATCGGACGGACCTACGGCCAAGCCCTCCTCGCGAGCAGCGCCGCGACCGTGATCGGGCTACGCAACGCGGCGGGAACTTTGGTCGGACCGGACACGCGGACCGTCCTGCAGTCCGGTGATCGGCTGATCGCCATCGCCGAGGATGACTCGAAGTTCTTCCTGGACACCAGCCCGGGACCGTGGAACCCCTCCGAGACCCGCGTGTGGGAGCCCCTCGCGCGTCCGCGTGAGCGCACGCTCCTCATCGGCTGGAGCCCGTTGGCACCGCTCATCGCGCAGGAGATCGACGTGCATGTTGCCCCCGACTCCGAGATCCATCTCCTCGTCGACGTCCCCCGCGAGGCACTCGAAGCGATCGTCACCGCGATGACGTTGGAGAACCAGACCCTGACCATCCACCCGGGCAGCCCCATCAACCGAGCCGACATCGATCAGGTTCTCGCCCAGGGTCCCTACGACCACGTCCTCCTGCTCAGTGAGAAGGAAACCTTCTCCACTGATGATGCCGATGCCCGCACCATGCTGGCGCTCCTGCACGTGCGCAACTACCTGAGCGCGCACGGGACGACGGAGAACATCGTCGCAGAGCTCATCGATCCCAACGATGTCGAATTGACGGCCCCCGCGGAGAATAGTGACTTCATCGTCAGTCAGCGCCTCATCGGCCTGCTCCTGGCGCAGTTGAGTGAGAGCCCGGATCTCGCCCCCGTGTTCCAGGAGCTGTTCGACTCCACCGGGGCCGTCATCGCGATGCACCCGGCGGAGCGCTACATCTCTCCCGGTCCCACGACCTTCCGCGCGATCATCGAGTCCGCGCGCGAGTGGGGCGTGACGCCGATCGGAGTGCGCGCGGCGAGTCTGGTGGGGACGGCCGGTGCCGTCGGCAACGGCATCAAGCTCAACCCCCACAAGGATGCATCCATCACCCTCGCTGCGGGCGATTCGATCGTGGTGATCGCCTCGTAAGGACGCCAGAGTTGGGGTCTCTAGTTCCTGACCCGTTCGATATCGGTCCAGGTGGCGACCCGCGGGACACCCGAGGGCAATCCGGCGACCACAGCCGCTGCCGCACTCGCGATGGCGACCCGTTCGACGAGATCGACGCCCGTTGCGAGAGCCCAGGCGTACGCACCGTGGAACGCGTCCCCGCACCCGGTCGTGTCGACCGCATCGACTCGGAATGCGGGCACATGCGCCATGTTCTCGGGTGCCCCAAAGGCGTAGGCCCCACGGGATCCATCGGTCAACACGATCACCGAGCGCGACGAACTCCACAAGTCGCCCGCGATACGTGCGGGATCGTCGTGACCCGTGATCATCGCTCCCACGCCGAGTGGGACGACCAGATGGTCGGCCACATCCATCAGCGCGCGCATGTCCGGTGTCGGATCGCGCTCCGCATCCACGATGACGGGGATGCCCGCGCCGCGCGCACGCTCGATCATC
>CAZBWA010000031.1:0-18539 GCA_964495555.1 uncultured Bifidobacteriaceae bacterium
AGGTCCAAGTCTGATCGGGATCCCACGGAGTGGCTCCCCGATCGCGACGTGTGCTGGTACGCCAAGACCTGGGTGGCCGTGAAGTACCGCTGGCGACTGGCGGTCGACTCGGCAGAGAAGTCCGCTTTGACCCGAATCCTGAGCGGCTGTCCACCCTTGATGGCCGTTCCCCCCATCGCGGGCGCCGCCTGACGGGCTGTGCCAGATTACGCACATGCCACTCGTCGCGGGAGTCGACTCCTCCACCCAGTCGGTCAAGGTCGTCGTCCGCGACGCGGACACCGGCGCGTTGGTGCGCGAGGCGCGTGGGTCGCATCCGGATGCAACCGAGGTCGATCCGCGGCTGTGGTGGCGTGAACTGAGCACCGCCCTCGATGGATTCCTCGATGGAGTGGCGGCGCTCAGCGTCGCCGGACAACAGCACGGCATGGTCGCACTGGATGAAGCGGGTGAGCCCGTACGCGACGCCCTCCTGTGGAACGACACGCGATCCGCGCGTGACGCCGAGGAGTTGGTCGCCGAGCTCGGTGGCCCGCGGGCGTGGGCCGACGCCGTCGGGAGCGTTCCCCTCGCGGCGTTCACGGTCAGCAAGGTGCGCTGGATGGCGCGCAATGAACCGGAGAATGCTGCGCGCACGCATCGCGTGATGCTCCCGCACGACTACCTCACCTGGAACCTCGCGGGCACTCCGGATGCGGCGGTCACCGATCGTGGAGATGCCAGTGGCACCGGATACTGGTCACCCGCGGAGGGGTCCTATCGACTCGACCTCTTCGAGATGGCACTCGGTCGGGTCGTGGATCTGCCGCGGGTCGCGGCGCCGCACGAGCAGGTGGGAACCATCGCGGGAACCGACATCGTGCTCGGGCCGGGCACGGGCGACAACATGTCCGCGGCACTCGCCCTCGATCTGTTGCCGGGTGACGTGGTGGTGTCCCTCGGCACGTCAGGCACCGCGTTCGCCGTGTCGGAGACACCGAGTGCCGATCCCTCGGGTTTGGTCGCCGGTTTCGCGGATGCGCGCGGACTGTTCCTCCCTCTGGTCTGCACGTTGAACGCTGCGCGCGTCCTGACGTCCACCGCGTCGATGCTCGGCATGGACATGGAGGACTTCGCCCGCGCGGCGCTCGCGGCACCCCCCGGCGCCGACGGACTCGTCCTGCTGCCCTACTTCGACGGGGAGCGCACACCCAATCTCCCGGAGGCTCGAGGCACCCTCCACGGCATCACCCGGCACAACCTCACGCCCGCACACATCGCGCGCGCGGCGATCGAGGGCATGCTCGGCGGACTCGCCGACGCCGTGGACGCACTCGTGGATGTCGGTGTCACGCCGCGCCGCGTGCTCCTCATCGGAGGTGCTGCCGCGAACCCGGCGGTGGCCCAGGTCGCCTCCACCCTCTTCTCCGTTCCCGTCCTCGTCCCATCGCCCGGGGAGTACGTGGCCGACGGGGCTGCCCGCCAGGCCGCGTGGGTGCTGTCCGGTGCGGCCCAGCCGCCTGCGTGGCGCGGCCCGCTCAGTGGCGCCGCGGAGTACGCACCGGCGCCGGTGGCCGTGATTCGCGAGAACTACGCAGCCGCGAGAACGCTCGTGCACCCCGACGGGACTGCGTGACCGGCACGCGCACGCGGGCCCTGCTCGCCTTGCACGAGCGCGGCACGATCAGCCGCTCGGATCTCGGGTCCCTTCTCGGCATCACCCGCAGCACGGCGGCCTCGGTTGCGATCGAGCTCTGTCGCACGGGCTTCGCCGAGGAAAGCGGCGGGATGAGCGGTCATGTCGGCCGACCCTCGCTCACGTTGCGCGCGATCCCCTCGGCCCTAGTGATCATCAGCGTGGAACTCCGCGTGGACTCCTGTCACGCGCTCGCCTACGGGTTCGGCGGCACGCACCTCCGCCACGAATCGGTGATCCAGGACATGGCGGACATCGACCCGGACGTCGCGGCGCGCCTCGTCGCCGATCTGGTGACGTCCGTTGCCCGCGACCTGCCTCCGGGAAGTCGGTGGGCGGCCACCTCCATCGCTGTTCCGGGGATCGTCTCGGAGACGTCGGGGTTCGTCGCGTATGCCCCGCACCTGGGGTGGCGGGATGTCGAGTGGGGTGCGCGGCTGCGCTCCCTCCTCGGAGCCGAGCACCCCCTCACGTTCGCCAACGACGCGAATCTCGGCGCGATGGGGGAGTACCTCCGCGGCGCGGGCAGGGGCGTCGACGCCATGCTCTACGTCTCCGGAGGGGTCGGAATCGGTGGCGGGTACGTCGACCGCGGGCGCGTGCGTACCGGAGGCGCCGGGTATGCGGGCGAGATCGGTCACATGCCCGTCGACCCGCAGGGTGCCGCGTGCCGATGCGGTGCGCGTGGATGCTGGGAGACACGCATCGGTCGCGAAGTCATCGCATCCGAGTGGGCGGGAACGTTCGACGATCTCATCGATGCCGCCTATGCGGGTGATGCGCATGCCGTCGCGATCGTGCAGTCCGCGGGTCAGTGGCTGGGGATCGGACTACGAGGGGTGATCGCCATCACCGATCCCGCACGCGTGGTGCTCGGTGGACATCTGGCGCAACTTCTCCCCCTCGTCATCGGGCAGGTGCGCAACGAGTGCGCCCCGCTTCCGCAGATGCGCGCCGGACGGGTGGAGATCGTGGGGGGAGCTCTCGGTGAGGATGCTGCGCTGATCGGTGGTGGCGAAGTGTCCGTGATGTCCGCAATCGAGGGGACATTGACCGGATCCTGACTGTCACACGCGTGACATGGCCGCCGTCGACGAGGAGGATGGGATGTGCTGCTCACCCCCCGAGCAGAGGGCCCTCGGGCCCACGAGACCCGTGCGTCGGCCCCCCAGCCGCACGGGTCTCATCCTTCAGGCGCGAGGATCGAACATCCCTAGGACCGCGGCGAATCCCAGAACCGACCGCGGCGAGTACGCAGCGCGCCAGAGTCCTCCATGGTTGGCGCCTTCGACATAGAGATCCATCGGATTGTCCAGTGGCGTTGCAGGGTTCGCGGAGGAGGCGGGATTGCGGAGATCGTGGACCAGTAGTGCAGCCATGAGCGCCGTCGAGGTTGCGGGCTCGAACACCTCGACGCCGAAACGTCCCGCTCCCGCATACGCCGCGGCGAGTGCGCGGTTCTTGATCACCGACTGGGTCCGTGTGGCCGGCGCGAGGTTCAACGACACCGGCACACCTTCAGCGCGTGCGACGAGAGCGCGCCAGCGCTGGATCCGCTTGGCCAATATGTAGTTGGGTCCCTGTTGGGGGATGAGGGAGTCGTTCATCCCCACGATGCGACCCGACTCCGTCTCGTATGTCTCGGGATAGTTCGGTTCGAACTGCCCGACGAGGCGGAGAGGTGCCTGCACGAGTCCGGCGAGACCACGTGAGTCCCAGCGCCGTCGTGATTCGACGACGCACTCCTCCGGGACCATGAACACGTCGGTGGGGGTGGCGAGGAAAGCGAGGGTGACGTCGTCGCGCTCACGGAGTAGATCGACGATGATCGCGTCCACGGCCATCGAGAGTCGTGCGTGCAGTGCGCCATCGGCGTACGCGTAGCTCCCCAGGATGAACGGTTGGTCGATCTCTTGCAACCAGGTGCCGATCTCCGGCATCGCGGTGAGCAGATCGGCGCCGGCGACGTCGGCGATGACGCGGTCGTCATCGGGGTGGATGAGACCGCCGACGACGAACGGTGCTTGCCCGTCCGTCGTGGGGATCGGGATGCGCAGGCTCCCGGCGGTGCTGCGCGTGATGGCGATCAGGCGCTCCCACACGGCAGGTCGAGGGAGGTCGATCGCGTGCACACGCGCACCCCAGCGCAGCAGCGACCTGGTCGGCGCCATCTCCGCCCCGGCACCCAACAACGCGATGTCGACGTCGTGGAGATCGAGCCACTCCGGGTTGTCCAGGACTCGGTGCAGCGCTGCCCCGAAGCTCGGCTCTGCGATGCCGTCGGCCACCCACGTGTCGACCTGCCGACGCAGCTCGGCACCGAAGAGTCGTCGTCCCCGATAGGGGACGGAGAGATCGACCTCCCGCGCAGCCCGACCGCTCGCGATGACCGAGGCGAGATCGTTTCGGGATGGGGTCCCACCGAGTGGGTGCTCCTCACCGTCGCGGGTGAACGTGAAGCGTCGATGGGCCGAGTCGAGTCCTGCGCGGGAGATGTCGATGGCCGCCTGGGGGGTGCGCGTGGCGGCGATGGTGATGTCGCGGAGAGGCTGGAGGTAGCCCCGGCGCCAGTCCTTGGTGTGCTCGATTCGCGCCGCGATCGCGGGGTCCACCCCGCGGATCGAGTCGGCAAAGATGGTGCGTCCGGTCGCCGAGGTGCTGCGGCGCCCGTCCCCGCCCTCGGGGAAGTTCACACCGGCGTCCACCATCGGCGCAGGATAGCGTCGCGGGTCCGATTTATCCGATCTGTGTCATCGCCGGTGGTCCGGGCAGATGCGGGTCCCGATCTCGTCGGCGACCGTGAGCAACGCCTCGACATCCGAGGTGGACGTGCGGAAGTTGGTGAAGCAGGGGCGAAGCCACGTCCGCCGGTCGATGACCCCCGGGGAGATGAACACCCGCCCGTCCTCCTGCATCGCTCGGTACAGGGCGTCGTTGTGCGCATCGATATCGGGGCAGCCTTCGACCCGGTGCCGGATCGGAACGATCGACAAGTCGGGTCGGTGGGGGAGCACATCGAATGCGGGGTGGTCTGTGGCGAGGGCGTGCACGCGGGCCGCGTGGTCGAGGTTGCGCTCGAGGGCGGCGCGCACCTCCTGCGCACCGTGAACACGGAAGGCCAGCCACAGCTTCAGTGCCCGGAACGGACGCGAGTACTCGAGGGTGGTGTCCACCATGTTCGGGCGCGCATCCTCCTCATGGGGCATGTAGGCCTCTGCGTGACCGAAGGTGGCAGGGAGCATGGCGGCATCACGCACCATGACGGCGCTGCATGCCTTCGGCACATAGAGCCACTTATGCGCGTCGACTGCGACGGAGTCTGCGCGCTCCAAACCTGTGAAGAGATCCCGTCGCGAGGGCACCCCCGCCGCGGGCAGTCCGTAGGCCCCATCGACATGCACCCACACCCCCCGCTCCGATGCCACATCGACGATCGCATCGATCGGATCCACCGTTCCGGTGAGGGTCGTGCCAGCCGATGCGATGACCGCCACCGGTACGAACCCTGCGGCGACATCCGCGTCGATGGCGGCAGCTAGGAGATCCGTGCGCATCCGACGGTGCTCGTCCTGGGGGATCGACACCATGTTCGCGGCACCGATGCCGAGTACCTCGATCGCGCGGGTGTTGGAGTAGTGGGCCTCAGCGGAGCCGTAGACACGGGCCCGGACCCCGCCGATCCCGTGCGTGCGCGCACCGGGGATCGCGCGCTCCCTGGCTGCAGCGAGTGCCGTCATGTTGCTCAACTGGCCGCCGCTCGTGAAATTGCCTCCGGCCACGGGGAACCCGACGAATTCGCCCAGCCAGCGCAGAGTCTGCTCCTCGATCAGAGTGGCGCCCTTGGAGTCCAAGGCGAGATTGACGTCGAAGGAGTGCGCGAGTAGGTCGGCCAGAGCACCGATCTCCAGTGCGCTGGAACCGATGTAGGCGAAGTAGCGGGGACGCGCCTGAGCGGTGGAGGCGTCCAATGCTGCGGCGGCCTCATCGAGTCCCCGACACGCATCGATCCCGCTCTCAGGCAGCGGTGTACGTAGCAGATCGCGCAGCTCGGTACCGAGGTCCGGTTCCGATTCACGGGCCACGTCGAAGTCGCGCCAGGCCTGAGCCACTAACGCCGCGGCGTGCTGCAGGGCGCGATCGCGCTGATCGCCGAGGGAGAGGGGCTGGCTCACCCAGCGGCTCGCTGCATCAGTCGAGTCCGGTACGGCGCCAGTTCGCTGGTGCGATCGATTCCGACGACACCGACGAGCCCGGAGTCGTCGTGGTACTCGACGATGCACGGCCCGTCGACATCACCATCGACCAGCGAGATGCGGGTGGCGATCCCGGGCATTCCGAAGGACTGCACCTTGTGCTTGTACTGATCGGACCAGAACGAGGGCATCGCGGTGAACGGTGCAGTCGCGACCTCCTGGCCGCTCAGCAACGCCGCGAGAGTCGCGCCTGCGCGCTTTCCCGTCTCGGTCGGCATATTCCAGTGCTCGATGCGCCGGGCTGGACCGGGGAAGAGCGCATTGGGATGGCGCGCCAAGTCACCGACGGCGACCATCGGGCACGGGGCATCGACCACCTGCATGCCGTCGTCGACGAGCAGGCCGTCGGAGAGATCGAGACCGTTCCCCTCGAGCCACGCGGTGTTAGCCACAGATCCCACGGCCTCGATGACGACATCCGCATCGATCACGGTGCCGTCGTCCAGGCGTACCCCGGTCACCCGTGTGTCACCGAGGAACTCGGTGATGGTGCGACCCATGTGGAAGCGCACACCCTTCGACTCGTGGCGACGCCGCATGCCGGCGCCGAGTTCGCGACCGAGGGGTCGGATCATGGGTTCCTCGTCCAGGGCGACCACGTCCACGGTGGCACCGAGCCCGATCGCGGTCGCGGCCACCTCGCAGCCGATGAAGCCGGCTCCCATGATGACCACGCGGGCACCCGGTGCCAGGTGCTCGCGTACGCGGGCAGCATCGGCCGCGGTGCGGAGGAAGTAGCGACCTTGCGTCGGTCCCGGGATCGGGAGTGCGCGGGGCCGGATTCCACTCGCTACGACGAGACCGTCGAAAGGCAACACCGATCCATCGGACAACGTGACGGTCTGTGCGAGGAGGTCACTGGAGACGGCCGGGGAACCGAGGCGCCACTCGACGTCCTCCACGCTGGCCTTCCGACGGAAGAGCAGATCATCGACCGACACTCCCCCGGCGAGGGCCTCTTTCGAGAGCGGAGGACGGTTATAGGGGAGGTGTGGCTCATCCCCGACGATCACGATGTGGCCGTCGTAGCCGGCCCCACGGAGCGATTCGGCTGCCCGCAGACCGCCGAGGCCCGCCCCGACGACGACGACCTGCCCGGAGGTCATGACTGTTCGAAGCTGATCGCCTGCATCGGGCACACGTCCGCCGCGGACTCGACGTCTGCGAGCCGGTCGTCACCGACCTCCTTGGTGTACTTCAGTTTCCCGTCGTCATCGAGCTGGAAGACATCCTCGGCCTCAAAGCAGCACTGTCCGTAGTGCTGGCACTTGTCCATATCCACGTTGATCGTGATCATCGACCTCTCCTCTTCGTACGTGAAGTGTGGCAATACGTCGGTAAAGGAACTACTTCTCTTCCACAAGAGACGGGTAAAGATCCTTGGACGGGGTGCGGATACCCCGGAACTCCCAGTCGCCCCCCTTGGCCGTGGAGATGACCTCCTCGCTCTCCGAGGGCTGAGCCCCGACATCGGCTCGGATGGGGGTGGGGCCCTCGACGATCACGTTGCGCAGGGTGCCGAGCCCCTCGACCTCCACCTCGACGACGTCGCCCGGATAGACCGTGCGGGAGTTGGCCGGTGTGCCCGAGAAGATCAGGTCCCCGGGAACCAGGGTGATGGTGCGCGCGATGTCGGCGACCAGGTAATTCATGTCCCATTCCATACCGTCGGTCGTGTCGTCCTGCTTGACCTCGCCGTTGACGATGGTGCGGATCCGCTTCCCGCGAGGGTCCCAGTCGGTGACGAGACCCGGTCCGATGGGGGCGAGGGTGTCTGACCCCTTGACGCGCAGCATCGAACCGGCGTCGGTATCGCGGAAGTCGTGGAGGCCGTAGTCATTGCCGACGGTGTACCCGGCGATGTACTCAGGCGCCTCGTCCGGGGAGATGTTGCGGCAGGTCTTCCCGATCACGATCACGATCTCGCCCTCGTAGTTCAACCACTTGCAGCCCTGGGGACGGACCACCGCGGCTTCATGGGAGTTGAGGGCGGTGATCGGCTTGTGGAAGTAGGTCGGAGCCGGGGGGAGCTTGGTCATGAACTCCTGCGTGCGGGAGTCGTAGTTCAAGTGGACGCAGATGATCTTGGTCGGCTCGACCGGGGGCAGATGGATGGCATCGGCGATGGCGACGACACGGCCATCCCCGGCAACGAGCGAGTCGCCATCGCGCACCACCTGGCACGGATATCCGTCGAGGAGGATCCTGCGGTACTCCGTCATGCAGCCGCCTTCTGGCCGGTCCATCCATTCACGGGGCGCTCGAACCAGACGTGCACCTGACCGGTGCCCACCGAGTTCTCGTACTCACTGTAGAGCTCGCCGGGTGCGACGACATCGCCTTCGCCGAGTGCGCCGATCATCATCAGGTAGTGGGCGAACCGCGCCTCGGGCTTGTACTTCAGGAACTCCGGCATGGTCTCGATCACGCGACGATGGTCCCCCTGTCCAAACCACTCGAGGCGCTCCAGGTCTGCGGCGTAGGCCTCGGGCGTGAAGATGTGCTTGGGATCGCTGGCTTCGTGATCGCGGATCTCGCGCAGGGGCCAGAAGGTGTGCGAGAGGGCGCCCGAGGCGAGGAGCAGCACCTTGCGGTCGCTCTGGGCGATCGCCTCCTTGATCGCACGCCCTGCTCGGAGGAAGTCCTCAGTGTCACCGGTCTGGCAGACGCTCACGGAGATCCATCGCTTGTCGGGCAGTCCGCGTCCGAGGAAGTCCCACAGGTTGATGGTGGCGTAGAAGACCGGCAGGTAGGGGTCGTCGATCGCGGTCATCCACGTTCCGGCACCGGGGCCTGCGGCGGCGATGGCATGTGCCAACTCCGGATCCCCGGGGTAGTCGTAGGGGATGCGGCACATACCCCGCGGCAACTCCTCGGACGTGAACAGACCCGCACGGCGATCCTGGGCGGTCACCACGAACTCGACCGTGGTCGCCCAATGGGAGTCGAGCACGACCACCGTGTCGTAGTCCAGAGTCTCGAACTTGTCCGCGCGCAGCTTCCGCAGCCCGGGAACGAGGGAGATCTCCTTGCCCTCGTTGAGTTCCTTCCGGATCGTCTCCGGCAGCATGATGGTGGGAACGTGCGCCAGCAGCGCAGCTCCGACGACCTCGCCCATCGTTACTCCTTCCACCCGTTCGGTGCGTAGACGGTGTTCTTGACGTCGGCGTAGAAGTCGAAAGACCACAGGCCACCCTCGCGACCGATGCCGGACTTCTTGGATCCGCCGAAGGGTGCGGCGAGGTCGCGTACGAAGAAGCAGTTGACCCAGATCGTCCCGGCGACGAGGTGCTGACAGAAGCGCTCGGCCCGTTCCCGGCTTCCGGTGACGACGCACGCGGCGAGGCCGAACTCGGTGCCATTCGCGAGTGCGAGCCCCTCGTCGTCGGTGCCGAACGTCTGCATGGTGAGCACCGGTCCGAACACTTCCTGCGTGAGGATCTCGCTGCCTGCGGGAGCATCGATGATCAACGTCGGAGTGAAGTAGTGAGAGCCGATTGCCGTGTTGACTTCGCCGCCGTAGGCAACCGTGGCACCGGCTGCCTTCGCGCGATCGACGAATCCCTGGATGCGCGCGATGTGCTGTAGGTGGATGTTCGGGCCGATCTGCGTCGCCTCGTCGCGCGGATCACCCTGCCGGATCTGTGCGGCGCGTTCGGCGAAGCGCGCGGCGAAGGCATCGGCGATGCCTTCCTGAACGAGCAGGCGCGTCCCGGCGAGACACACCTGGCCGGCGTTGTCGTACTGCTCGATCGCGAGATCCACGGCGAGGTCGAGATCCGCGTCGTCGAGGATCACCGTCGGGCTCTTGCCCCCGAGCTCGAAGGAGCAGGGGATCAGGTTCTCCGCTGCGTTGCGGGCGATGACCTTGGCCGTCGGGACTGATCCGGTGAAGCAGATGCGTGCGACGTCGGGATTGAGCGTGAGCGGAGCGCCAGCCTCGGGGCCGAAGCCCTGCACGACGTTGAAGACGCCGGCGGGAAGCCCGGCCTCGTGCGCGAGGTCGGCGAAGTACGACGCGGTCAGAGGTGCCCACTCCGGTGGCTTGAGCACGACGGTGTCGCCCGAGGCGAGCGCGGGCCCGATGCGCCACGTGGCGAGCATGAGGGGCGCGTTCCACGGGGTGATGATCACGGTGGGTCCGGAGGGATCCCAGGACACGTGGTTCTCGTGTCCCCGCGTCTCCCACACCGGGTGGCGCAGATCGTTCATGGCGTAATCGGCGAAGAAGCGGATGTTCATCACCACGCGTGGCATCACACCGCGCAGATGGGAGCGCAGCAGGGAGCCGTTGTCCAAGGTCTCGATGTTCGCCAGTTGCTCGATATGCGCCTCGACGTTGTCGGCGACCGCGTGCAGGATCGCGCCGCGCTCCCGTGCACTCAGGCGCGCCCACGCGGGGAACGCCGCTGTCGCAGCCGCCACGGCGGCGTCGGCCTCCGCCTGTCCTCCCCGGCTGATCTCCCCGAGCACAGCGCCGTCCACCGGGGACACGTCGGTGAAGGTCTCTGCGGAGGCCACGCGGCGCCCACCGATCCAGTGGCGGGTATCGACCTCGACCCCGGCGACCGTGATGGTGTTCATGCCTGCCCTCATACGTGGTGGGAAACCGTTCGGACCCTAACGGATTATCGAGCCCCCGTCATCCCCTTGGCAACTAGGCCCGGCGCCGCCCGGGGCGGACCTCCTCCTCCTGCTCGACGGCGCGGATCAGATCGCGCAGGACCTGGGCGGCCTGCTTCTTGCGGGCTCGGTCCAGGTGCCGGGAGACGTGGCGCTCCTCGGCGTTGAACTCGGGGAAGAGCCGCTTCATGAGACGACGGCCGGCAGGGGTCAGGTGGACCAGGACCAGTCGGCCGTCGGCCTTGTCCCGGCTGCGGGTCACCAGCCCGCGGCCCTCGAGGGTGGTGAGGACCCCGCTCAGGGTGGCCTTCGAGAAGCCGGCCTCGGCGGCGATCTCCCGGGTTTCGATGGGCTCCCAGATCCAGGTGACCCAGAGCACGACGAAGGCGGTCCAGGTGAGGTCGGCCTTAGACAGGACGGTGCGCTCGAGGTGGTTGCGGACCGCGTTCGCCGCCCGGAACAGGTTGGAGGCCACCGCCATCGCGTCGAAGTCGAGATCCATGCTCCCGAGGCGGGCGGCGACGGCCGACTCTGTCTCGCTCAACGTGTGCTGGCCGGCCATGTCCACCTCGCTCTCGACCCTGGGCGCCCTCACCGTAGCCCAGATCGGCGAAGTGCTTGCCTGGAACGTTCGGATGCATAATGATTTGGACCCGAACGACTTCCGGGAGGTGGACCCATGGCCACGACGACTGCGATCTCCTTGGCCGATCTCGATCTATTCGCCCACGGTGCTCCGTGGGGCGTCTTCGACGAGTTGCGTGCCAACGATCCGGTCTCGTGGAATGAGGAGGATGCACCGAATCGCGGTTTCTGGGCGGTGACCCGCTACCAGGACATCGTCGAAGTCCTGCGCGACACCGAGACCTTCTCGAGCGAGGTGGGGGCGGTCAACCTCGAGGAACTCGATGAGAGTCAGATCGAGATCCGCAAGTCCATGCTGGAGACCGATGGCGCACGGCACCGCGCTCTGCGCAAGTTGCTGCAGCACCAGTTCACACCGCGCTCCCTCGCGGTCTACGAGTCGTTCCTGCGGGCCATCACGGCGAACACCCTCGATACCGCTTTGGCCAAGGGATCCTTCGACTACGTCGACGACGTCGCGGCGGACTTCCCGATTCGAGTCCTCGCTCGACTCTTCGACGTCCCCGAGGATGACGCGGACAAGTTGATCGCCTGGGGTAATCGAATGGTCGGCAACACCGATCCGGAGAGCGCGGATGTGCTCGCCAGTGATCCGGAAAGCGAGAAGTACCGCGATCTTCCCTTCCGCTCGCCGGCAGCCCTCGAGGTGTTCGAGTACGGCTTCGACCTCGCGAACAAGCGCCGGGGCGGCGACGGAGTCGATCTCATCTCACAGTTGGTGAATCAGACTCCGATGGATGGCAAGCCCCTGGATGATCGCGACTTCCGCAACTACTTCCTGCTGCTCGTGGTCGCGGGCAACGAGACCACCCGTCACACGATCTCCCACACCATGAACCACCTGATGCGCAATCCCGACCAGATGGCGATCCTGCGCGAGGACCCCTCGAAGATCGTGTGGGCGGTCGAGGAGTTCCTGCGCATGGCCAGCCCGGTGTACCACTTCCGCCGCACGGCCACGCGCGACGTCACCCTCGGTGGGCGCGACATCAAGGCGGGGGACAAGGTCGTGGTGTGGTTCGCCTCCGGGAACCGGGATCCGGAGGTGTTCGACGACCCGTACCGCTTCGACGTTCAGCGCCGCCCCAACGAGCACATGTCCTTCGGGCGTGGCGGTCCGCACATGTGCCTGGGTAACTCACTCGCGCGTCTCGAGATCCAGATCATGTACGAGGACCTGCTGTCCCGTGACGTGGAGCTCGTGCCGAACGGGGAGATCGACTACCTGCGCTCGAACTTCGTGCATGGGATCAAGCGTTTCCCCGTCAGGGTCAGGTAGTCGCCACCTTCGTCAGGAATCCATCGACCAAGGCTTGGGCCCGGGCGCGCGCAGCCGGCTCCTCCGCGTAGGTCATGGCGAGCATCACGTCGGGGTCCTGACCGTCCGCGGCGATGTGTTTGAGCGCATCGTCGGGCGACGTGCCCCAGGCGCGCAGCGTGTCCCCGGTGACCTCGGGGTGGAACTGCAGCGCCAGATTGCGGCGCAGGACGAAGGCCTGCGATGCGCGCGTGTTGCGGGCGATCTCCCGCGCACCCGTCGGCACGGTCCACCGGTCGTAGTGGAACTGGAACCACGGACCGGGGCCCACGATCTCCGGCTCGTCGGACATGATCACGGTCCACCCGATCTCGTTGGCCCCCTGCGGCGCAGGTGCCACGGTCCCGCCATGGGCCCGCGCCAGGATCTGGCCGCCGAAGCAGATGCCGAACACGGGGACGCCGATGCGATCCGCGGATCGCAGCCACTCCAACTCCGGGAGCAGCCAATTCCCGATGGTGGCGTCGTCCCAGGCTCCCCAGGGGGAACCCATGGGGACGAGGACGTCGTAGTCGGCGGGATCCGGGAACGTGAAGTCCACGTTGGGCGTCGTGTAGCGCTCACCGGGGACCACGAGGGACTCGACGATGTCGTAGCCCCGGGCGGCGAAGGCGTCGCCGATCATCCCCGGGGGGCTGACGTGATCGTGCTGGACGAACAGAGCCCGCATCACGCACCTCCCTTGTCCAAATGCCCCGAAGGGGTCCACGCTAGGGGATCCGGGATCTAGGATCCATGGATCGTTGGTACCCGAACGATATTGGAGGAGACGTCATGACGGTGGACCTGGCCGAACTGCGGCAGGAACTCCAGGACCGCGGGATCGACGTCCTGCGGCTGATCTACCCGGACGTGCTGGGGATCACCCGATCGAAGGACCTCCTCGTGTCCCAACTGGAGCGGTCCGCCGCGCACGGCCCCGCCTTCTGTCAGGGCGTCTGGGTCACGAACACCCGCGGTGGCGTTCTCGACGGTCATGGCAGCATCTCCGACGGTCTCCCCGATCTCGTCTCGCGGCTCGACGCGTCGACCATCCGCACCGTCCCGTGGGAGCCGGGCCTGGCCTACGTGATCGCCGACGCCTTCGAACCGAACGGCGATCCGAGTCCCATCGCCCCGCGATCGGTCCTGGCCCGCGTGCTCGATCGCTACGAGACCCTCGGACTCGTCCCCGTCACCGGGCCGGAGCTGGAGTTCTACATCGCCCACCGACCGGACGGCTCGTGGACGCGCGTCCTGAACAAGACCGGACGCGTCTACACGACGGGTGCCATGGTCGATCCCGACGGCGTCTTCCTGGAGATGCTGCGCATGGTGGACCGGCTCGAGATCGGCGCCTTCGCCGGGAACCACGAGTTCTCGCCGTCCCAGTACGAGATCAACCTCTGGCATTCCGATGCGCTGGATGCGGCCGACCGCACCTTCCTGTTCAAGACGAGTGTGAAGGACATCGCGGCGGCGCAGGGCCTGCTGGCGACGTTCATGGGTAAGCCGTGGAACGACGAGGGTGGCAGTGGTTTCCATCTGCACTTCTCGGTGACCGATGACGATGACCTCAATCGGATGCATACCGAGGAGGGTGAACTCAGCGAGATCGCGCTCGCGATGATCGCCGGCATCATCGAGCACTCGGCGGCCCTATCGGCGCTCACGAATCCGACGATCAACGCGTTCAAGCGCTTGGGACCGGACACATTGGCGCCCTATCGCGCCAACTGGGGCTACGACAACCGCAGCGCGATGATCCGCATCCCACCGGAGCGCGGTCAGGGGACGCGCCTTGAACTGCGCATCGGCGACGGTGCGGCGAATCCCTACGTCATCGCAGCGGCGGTCCTGGCTGCCGCCCTCGATGGCATCGAGCGCAGCCTCACCCCGCCACCCGCGCAAGCAGGCTGGACCTACGAGGACGAGTCCGCGCCGGTATTGCCGATGACCTTGCAGGACGCCCTCGACGCCCTGGCTGCGGACACGCAACTTGCGGACATGCTCGGTGCAACCTTCGTCAGCACCTTCGTCACGCTGAAGAAGGACGAACTCGAGCGCTACACGGCCGAGGTCGAGGATGCCGCGACGCGCGACGTCACGCAGTGGGAGATCGACGAGTACATCGAGGACTACTGATCCCGCTTCCCATTTCCCCGTCTTCACGCAGATGTCCGGGGCCGTGCACCCGGGTAGTTCAGCTCGTGAGCCGATCGACACGTTCGACCACCTCGCGACAGAACGCGGCGTGCTGCCGCGGGTCATCGATGAAGATGCTCGGCTTGATGCAGAACGTCGTGAAGCCCATCGCCATCTGACGCGGGATCTCCTCCAGTGCCTCCGGGAGTGGCGCCACGGAATCGTCATCCGGGAATGTGACGCGCGTGCCGCCGACGAGCTCGAACTCCTCCCAACTGCGTCCGAGTTCGGCGAGGCTCGATTTGAGCAGCGTGACGTCCTCCTCGTGCACCCGTCCCACGGGATGGAACCCCGATCCGTAGCGGGCCAGCCGCTCGATGATCTTCGGATGCACCCGCTCGCCGCCGAACCACATCGCCGGTCCCTGCGGCCTGGTCGGTTTCGGCTCGAGATAGACATCGTCGAAGGAGAAGAACTCACCGCGATACGAGACGGGTGAGGCTGCCCACACCCGGGACCAGATGTCGAGTTCCTCGTCGAGGATCCGACCGCGTGCCCCGAAGTCGACGCCCAGCGCCGCGTACTCGTCGCGATGCCAGCTCACCGTCGGCTGGATGACGAGCCGCCCCTCGGACATCAGGTCGAGCGCTGCGAGATCGTGCGCGAGGACGAGAGGATGGCGCAGCGGGGCGATGAGCGCGATGGCACCGAGTCGGATGCGCGTCGTCGCGGCCGCGATGGCACTCAGCAGCACGAGGTTGGAGGGCCACGGAGTGGCGGGATCCTGATTGCCGGGCATGGCGTAGTCCCGCGGATTCGCCATGCGACCCTCGCTCCCGGCACTCGGTCCCAGGAGGACGTGGTCGCTGACCATGACCATGTCGAAGCCGGCGTCCTCGGCTTCCTGCGCCATGCGCACGATCCCTCGCAGATCACGCGGATCGAGCATGGTGTGGTTCTCCGTGAGGACGCTCACCATGCGTGGCGGGGTCATGGACGGTGGCGGTGTCAGACAGAGTCGGACGTGTCGGTGAGGAGCGTCCCTCCGGCGAACGTGACACCGACCTCGCGGTAGTAGCCACCGATGATCTCCTCGACCGGGAGCAGGCTCGCCGGCTGATCCCAGGGGGAGTCGTGCAGATCGAGCTCGGCATCCCCGCGCCACGGATCCCCGAGGTCGGCGTCCACACCGCCCATCGTGACGATCTGGGATAGCGACATGCCCTGGCCGGTGATGGAGGGCATATAGCGGTGATGCACCATCGGATGGCCGTTGACGAACCCGTTCTTCTCGCACTTCTCGCGGAGTGTGACCTTCGCGGACGCGAGGCGGTGGTCGTAGGCGGCGAGTGATGCACCGAAGGTGCCGCCGGGCGCGACGCGGGGTGCGGCCTTGCCGTGCTGAAACGCACGTGTGACGTAGATGCTGCCGAGCTTCTTGGGATATCCCTGGAACCACCCGCGGCCGATCGCGAAATCCGTGGTCACCCAGATGAGCACGCACCGGCTGTAGGTGACGCCCTGGTAGGCGGCGCGTACGACGACGAATGCTTCGAGGTACTGCGACCGAGACGGATCGAGCAGTTCCTCGCGCTCGGCACTGCACGATTGCCAGTCCGCCCAGATGAAGGCGACCGCGCCGGGATCCTCGGGGGCCAGGTCGAGTTCCGCCGGAAGGATCGCGCGAACATGGGCTGGATCGGTGCGGTACTCGACGGTCAGCAGGGTGCCGGAGTAGTACCAGGGCATCGGCGGTACGAGTGCGGTGCGACCGTCGGGTGTGAACGGTGGGAGGAATCCGGCCATGAGGGAAGCCTACCGATGACTGTTCGGTCCCGAACGGTTTTTGCGCACCGGCCCACTCGCTAGCCTTCGCGTGTGGCGCGCGCAGCACGGGGACGTCCCGCCCGACTCAGCCGGGACGCGATCTGCCAGGCCGCCCTCGACCTTCTCGCCGAGACCGACGCCACCACCTTCAGCCTCCGTGCCCTGGGTGACCGCCTGGGAGTGGACGCGACCGCGATCTACCGCCACTTCCAGGACAAGGACGACTTGTTGCGCGAGGTCGGGGATCGAGCGCTGGCGCCCGTGACGCGTGGATTCGTCACCTCGAAGGATGCGCGCGATGACATCCGGCGAATGTGCACGCGCCTACGTAAGACGCTGTTGCGCAATCAGGTGGCGCTGACCTTGACGGCGTATGGACCGACACGTCGGGAAAACGAGTTGCGCATCACCGAGGTCATGCTCGATGCGCTCGCCCGCTGTGGTCTGAGCGAGGAGAATGCGGTTATCGCATACCACGCCCTCATCGAGTACACGATCGGTTCGGCCGCCCTTGACGGTCCACTAGCCGCACCCGGGGCCGATCGGCGTGGCACCTACCGCACGTGGCGAGCGGACTATGCGGCGTTGCCGCCTGAGAAGTACCCGGCATCCGTGCGCATGTCCTCGAAGTTGTATCCCTCGAGCGACGCGGTGTTCGATGCCGGTCTCGATGCCCTGATCAGCGGGCTCACCGACGGTCAGTAGACCCGCGAGTACTCGTTCTGCTCCCAGTCGGTCACGGCCGCATCCCACCGACTGCACTCTCGACGCTTGAGGTCCACGTAGACCTCGATCAGATCCGGATGAAAGTAGGACTGCAACGTCGTGTCCGCCGCGAGCGCATCGAGCGCGGCGCTGAGCGAGTGCGGGGTGTGGCGATCGGTGTTCGGGGCAGCGTCGGCGTCACCGACCTGGGGCTCGGGCAGAGGCAGACCGCGTTCCACGCCAGAGAGCCCCGCCGCGAAGAGGGCCGCGGTGAGCAGGTGCGGGGATGCCGAGCCGTCGGCCATGCGGTGCTCGATGCGCGTGCCCGTTCCACGTTGTCCGGGGATGCGCACGGTGGAGATCCGATTGTCCAGACCCCAGTTCGCCCAGTAGCCGCTCAACATGCCGGGGACCAGGCGCTTGTAGGAGTTCACCGTGGGACCGGCGAAAGCCGCCAATGCCTCGTGATGGTCCAGGAGTCCGGCGACGAAGGACTTCGCGACGTCGGAGAGACCATGGGGATCGGATTCGTCGATCAGGGCGTTGTGCCCGGATTCGTCGTTGAGGCTCATGTTCACGTGCATCCCGCTGCCGACCGCGTCGCTGAAGGGACGGCCCATAAATGTGATGTCGATGCCATTACGTCGTGCGACCTCGCGGGCCAGGATCCGGAAGAGGAACGCGGCATCGGCGGCGCTCATCGCATCCTGGTAGTGCAGTGACACCTCGACCTGGCTCGGCGTGAACTCGCTGTTCACTCCCTCGACCTTGAGATCCGCGGCCTCCGCGGCCTCGGCGATCATCTCGAGCGTCCCGGTGGGATCCGCGCCGGGCCCGATGCCGTAGACGCGGTGGTCGGGAACGGGGAGTTTGGCCAGCGGCGTGCGACCGGACAGGAGGAAGAACTCCATCTCGTAGCCGCTCACCGGGGTCAGTCCGCGCTCACGCCACCGGTCCATGACCGAGCGCAGGGCGCGACGGGAGTCGAGGGGCAACGGGCGCCCATCGGCGAAGTGCAGCAGGGCCATACCCACCTGGCGGTCACCCCAGGGCCGCAGCGTGCCGTCCTCGTAGCGGGCCTCCATGTCCGGGAAGCCGGAGCTCGTCGAGTAGTGCGGCGTCTCGAGGAACTCCAGGTCCAGCCCCTGCACCATGACGGTGATGGCGTAGTGGGTGGGGTGGTCGCGGCGTGCGGCCGGGACGGTCTTGCCGTGGGCGAGTCCGAGCAGGTCTGGGAAGAGGATGTCGATCTGGGACGACACTGCTAGGCCTCCTCGCCTGCTGCGACACCCACCAGGCGCCCGCGGTCCACGACCTGGTGATCATCCAGGAAGACGCTGCACTCGCGCATGGGAATGTCGAAATGGCA
>CAZBWA010000032.1:0-18538 GCA_964495555.1 uncultured Bifidobacteriaceae bacterium
GTTCGCGTGGTCCAGCGAAGCCTGGTGCGGGTAAGCCTGCCGGTTCGCGTGGTCCGGCAAAGTCAGGTCCCGGTGCACCAGCATCTTCACGGAGCCCGCGAACGGCGGGACCACGAACATCGGACGCTCCGCGCGTCCCGCGTGGTCCGCGCATTCCGGAGGAAGCGCACTTTGACGACCTCGACCCGAGCATTGCGAACGAGTTGCGCACTTTGCCCGAGGATCTGCGCGAGCGTGTGGGGCGTTTACTGGTGGCTGCTGATCTCGCCGGTGTGGAGGGTGACGATGTCGCGTCTCGCGAGTTCGCGGCTGAAGCCAAGCGTCTCGCTGGACGCGTCGCCTGCGTGCGTGAGGCCTTCGCGATTGCGAGTTATCGCGCGGGGGACTATGCCGAGGCTCTCTCGGAGCTGCGTGCTGTTCGTCGAATGCGCGGAGGCGACGAGTTCGTGCCGATGATGGCGGACTGCGAGCGTGCGCTGGGGAAACCCGAAAAAGCGTTGGAATTACTACGTGGAATCACCCTCGGTGGTCTGGATCCGGAGACGCGTGCGGAGATCTTGATCGTCATGGCGGGCGCCCGTGCGGACATGGGTCAGGTGGATGCGGCACTCGTGACGCTCGAGGCGCCGGATCTCACAACGAGCCCCGACGCCGCCGCGCGTGCTCGGATGCAGTTCGCGTACGCGGACCTGTGGGACCGCTCCGGTGATCGCGACAAGGCACGTCAGTGGTTCACGTCTGCTCTCGAGTCCGATCCCGAGGACGTCATCGGGGCGGCGGATCGCCTGGCTGCGCTGTAGTCCTCTCCAACCAGTGCCAGATTCCGGCCACTTGAGCCATGGTGCTCGACAGTTCCTCGAAACTCTCGACGCGTGAGGGATCGGCGTAGAACGCCGCGTGACGTGCACGATCTTTCTCCCGGACCCGTTCGACCGCGTGCTCGAGGTCCAGCCCCCCGCGGAACGCCTCGGTGACCTGCTCCACCCAGTAGTGGAGTTCGGCTTCGGACTCGTCGAGGGTGTCCGCGACATTCGTGACCGGTCCGAAGTGGCTGAAGAGCAGGCGCGTCGGTTGCGTCGCGCGCATCGCGGCCAGGGACGCAAGAGCCAGGGCGAGGTCGAAATCCGGGGGCGGCGTCGCCGGACGCACATCCGCGGTCTCCGGCACGTATACGCCCGCGGCATCTCCGGTGTAGAGGTCGCCGGTTGCCGAGTCGACGAGGCCGATGTGGTGCTTGGCATGCCCGGGGTTGTGGAAGGCATCCAGGAATCGCCCGTCCCCGAGGTCCACGCTGCCGGTCTCTCCGATGATGTCCAGGCGCGTGGCCTCCGTGGGGAGGAGTTCACCGAAGAGCTCATCCATCTTCGGGCCGAACACACGCCGGGCACTGGCCACGAGGCGTGAGGGATCGACGAGATGACGCGCTCCGGACTCATGCACCGCGATCCGCGCACTGGGGAAGGCGCGCGCCAGGTCTCCGACGCCACCCGCATGGTCCAGATGGATATGTGTCACCACGATGGTGGCGAGATCGTCCGGCCCTACGCCCAAGCGCGTGAGGGCCTCGATCACCGCGGGTGCGGATGTGGCGGTGCCGGTCTCGACCAGGCACGGTCGCGATGACGCGATGAGGTAACTCGACGTGATGCCCGTGTAGCCACCCATCATCGTGTCGATCGACCACACGTCGGTGCCCAGAGACTCGGGTGCCACGGTCATGGGGTCATTGTCCACAGGTGTGCGCGGGGTCGTACCGGCTTCCCGGGTATTTCCGCGGGAATTGATTCGCCCGCGGGTCGCGTGGATCCTCATGCGATGAATCACGTCGAATTGCATGGTCGGATGGGTAGCCGCGTCGTTGATCGGGAGTTGCCCAGTGGTGACGTCCTCACCACCTTCACGATCACGGTGGATCGAGAGAGCATGCTGCGCGTCGATCGGGGGAGCACCGCCACAGTCGACGTGATCGCCTGCGTTGTCCACGGTCGCCGCCTGGCCGGGCGGGTGCACCGGCTGGAGCGCGGGACTCCCGTATCCGTGCAGGGCGTCTTGCGCCGACGCTTCTGGCGGGGTGCCCAGGGCCTGCAGAGCAGCACCGAGGTTCACGTCGTCGAGTTGAGCGCCGACGCGTGACACGATGGCGCCATGGGTGTGCTGGGCGAGCCGGGTGGGACGCCCTACGACTGGTACACCCGTGCGACGGCGCTCCTGGATCAGGGGAATCCCGAGGCCGCTCTCGTGCTCCTCGAGTGGGTCATGGCCGAGGACGAGTCGAGCGCTGTCCTGGAGGCCTACGGTCGCGCACTCTTCGACGCCCGGCGCTACCCGGAGGCCGTCGACGCGTTGACCCGCCTCGTCGAGCGCTACCCGGACACCGACTACGGCCACTACGCGCTGGGACTCTCGCTCTGGCGCCTGCAGAAGTTCCTCGGAGCACGCGATCACCTGGCCATGGCTTTCGTGATGCGTCCCGAACGCGCCGACTACGGCAAGGCTCTGGCGCAGGTGAAGGCAACGCTGCGTGCACGCATCGAGGGCGGCCTTCCGCTGGAGGGACCGGTCGAGACGGGTCAGGCGTCGTGACTCCGCTCGTCGAGGAATTCGACACGGTCCTGTTCGATCTCGACGGCGTCATCTATCGAGGACGTCATGCACTTCCGGGCGTCGCGGAGACCGTGCACGAGCTGGCGCGGCGTGGGGTGATGTGCACGTACGTCACGAACAACGCCGCGCGGTCCGCTGCGACCGTCGCCGATCACCTGCGCGATCTTGGCATCCCCTGCGAGGACGCCCAGGTCGTGACCTCACCGGAGGCCGCCGCGGACATCCTGGTCGGTTTCCTCGCTCCGGGCTCACGTGTCTTCGTCGTGGGAGGCACGGGCATCGACGATGCGCTCCGCGCTGCCGGGTACGAGACGACACGTGACCGTGGCGACGCCCCCGCGGCGGTGGTCCAGGGGTTCGGACCCGACGTCGCCTGGCCGGCACTCGCCGATGCGGCGTACCTGATCGAGAGCGGATGCCCGTGGGTCGCCACGAACCTCGACCTCACCGTGCCCACCGAGCATGGCATCGCCCCCGGTAACGGCTCCCTCGTCGCCGCCGTGGCCAACGCCGTAGGACATGGACCCGATCACGTGGCGGGCAAGCCCGAACCCGCGCTTCTGCGCACGGCTCTGCAGCGCACGGGTGCGCGACGGGCCCTGATGGTGGGCGACCGTCTCGACACCGATGCGCTTGGCGCGCACCGCGTCGGCATCCCCTGTCTCTTCGTCGCCAGTGGGGTTCACTCGCTACTCGACGTCTGCGATGCCCCGCCCGACCAGCGCCCCACATTCCTCGGCGCGGACGTCACTGCACTCGTGCTGCCGGCACCGGACCCACGGGAGGCCGGGGTGCGCAGGGAGGGGCAGTCGCTGCGCTGGAGCGACGCGCTCCCCTCGGCACGGGCCTGGGATGTCGCGACCGGGATCGCCGAGGGTGCCTGGGAGGCCCGAGATCGAGGGGATTCCGTCGATGTCCCGGACGCGGTGCGTCGGTGGGCGGCCCAGTTCCCGGCGGCCTCGGCGCATCCGGCGAACCCCTAGTCCGGGCAGTACGGTTGAGGCGACCAAGGAGGTAGGACGTGATCGACACCCTGCGCACGTACGTGACCCTGGTGACCGGGGTGACCGAAGCCACCGCGAGCAAAGCTCGTGAGGTGGCCACCGCCCTGCTCGACCAGGGGATGGGCTTCGCCCGAGTGACCGGGGCCGACTCGGTCCAGGCACTCGCCGATGACGTGCTGAGCGCCTCGGAGGCCAACCGCGCCAAGTTGGTGGAGTTGATCCGGTCGGAGATCGATCGCGCCGCCGCCCGCATGGGCTTCGTCCGCGAGGACGAGTTGGCCGCACTGCGGGCTCGGGTCGTCGCCCTCGAACAGTGCGCCACCTCCTGCGAGTGCGGACCGGCTGCGTCCAACGCGGAATCTGCACCGGCACCAGCGCCGAAGAAGCGCAAGGTCGTCGTGGAGGAGGGCTCGTGAGCGAGGACGCCAGCCCGATGGATGCCGAGGTCGTCGACGAGACAGACATCCTCGTGCTCGAGGACGCACCCGACCCCGACCTCGTGCTTCCCGTCTGGGAGCCGACCGGAGTCCCCGCGGTGGACAGCGCACTCGAACGGCTGCGGGGCGTCACCGATAGTGGTCTCGCCGACCACCCCGAGGTATTCGGATCCATCCATGCCGATCTCCGCCAAGTCTTGGGTGACCTGGATACCGACAAGACGTGACGACGACCGTGGTGCGACGCCGACTCGATGCCGAACTCGTCCGCCGAGGGTTGGCTCGCTCGCGCGATCACGCCCGCGACCTCATCGAGTCCGGCGCAGTCCGTGTGCAGGGAACCGAGGCCACGAAGGTGGGTCGCCAGGTCGAGGACTCCGCATCCATCACGTTGCGCGACCCCGAGGAGTCTGGCTGGGTTTCGCGCGGTGCCCACAAATTGCTGGGCGCTCTCTCCGCATTCCCGGGCCTACGCGTGGGCGATCGACGCGCCCTGGACGCGGGTGCGTCCACCGGGGGATTCACGCAGGTTCTTCTCGCCGAGGGTGCCCGCGAGGTCACGGCCGTCGACGTCGGCTACGGGCAACTCGCGTGGAGTGTGCGCACGGATCCGCGGGTGCATGTCCTCGAGCGCGTCAATGTTCGGCATCTGACACCCGAGGCCGTTCCCTACGCCCCCGACCTCATCGTGGCCGACCTCTCCTTCATTTCCCTGCGCACGGTGATGCCGGCACTGGCCTCCGTGGCCGCCCCCGTCTGCGATCTCCTGGTCATGGTCAAGCCGCAGTTCGAGGTGGGTCGCGATGAGGTGGGCCACGGCGTCGTCACCGACCCCGACCTTCGCCGGTCGGCCGTGCGCGGAGTCGTCACTGCCTGCCGCGATGTGGGGCTGGACCTTCGAGGCGTGGCCGCGAGTCCACTCCCGGGTCCGAAGGGCAACGTGGAGTACTTCGTGTGGGTGTCGCGCGGCGTCCCGGCCCCATCGGTGGATCCGGATGAGGCCATCGCTCGCGCCATCGCGGAGGGTCCGTCATGAGCGGGGCACGCGTGCTCATCGTCGTGAACACGGCCAAGGCCGCAGCGGTCGACGTCGCCGCGGACCTCGCATCACGCCTGACCGCGGCTGGGGCCTCGCTCATGGTTGTTTCGGATGACAGTCCGGCGCTGCCCTCACTCCCCGTCGCGAGCGAAGGGGACGTGGGGTCGGCTGATCTCGTCCTCGTCCTCGGTGGTGACGGGACCATGCTGCGCGCCGCAGAGATCGCACGCACCAGCGGTGCCCCGCTCCTGGGACTGAACCTCGGGCACGTGGGGTTCCTCGCCGAACTCGAACCCGAGGCCGCCGACGCCGTGGTGTCCGCGATCGCCGACCATGCGTGGACCACCGAGGAGCGCACCGCGCTGGACGTCCGCGTGCTCAAGTCGGGGCGGACCGTCGAGTCCACATGGGCGTTAAACGAGGTCAGCCTCGAGAAGGTCACGCGCCAACGCATGATCAACGTGTTGGTCGAGGTCGACGGCCGTCCGCTGTCCCGTTGGGGATGCGACGGAGTCGTATGCGCCACCCCCACCGGTTCGACGGCCTACGCGTTCTCTGCGGGAGGTCCCGTCGTCTGGCCCGAGGTCGCTGCGCTCCTGGTCGTCCCGCTGAGTGCTCACGCGCTCTTCGCGCGCCCACTCGTCGTCTCACCATCGAGTGTCGTGGCCTTCGAGTTGGGGACCGATGCTGAGGCCGTGTTGTGGGCCGACGGTCGTCGCAGCATGTCCCTCGACCCGGGTGCGCGGGTGGAGGTCCGTGCAGCCGAGGAGCCCGTGCGCTTCGCACGCCTGGTGCCCTCGCCCTTCACCGACCGCCTGGTCGCCAAGTTCGCCCTGCCCGTGGAGGGTTGGCGCGGTCGCAGGTCGGACGCCCAGTAGCCATGCTCGAGGAGATCCGGATCACGTCCCTGGGCGTCATCGAGGAGGCCTCGGCACGATTCGGACCCGGATTGACCGTCATCACCGGCGAGACCGGTGCCGGCAAGACCATGGTCCTCAGTGGCGTGGGTCTGCTCCTCGGCGCGCGCGCCGATACCGGGCTCGTGCGGCCCGGTTCCGATGCACTGGATGTCGAGGCGTCCTTCGTGGTGCCGCCGGAGTCACCCGTCCTCCGCGCGCTCGAGCAGGTCGACGCGCGTACCGACGTCGAGGATGACGGCGCCCATGTCGTGCACGCGAGTCGGTCCGTTTCGGCGCAAGGACGCGGTCGCGCCGTCGTCGGAGGACGATCCGTCCCGGTCGCGACCCTGGGGGAGGTGTGCTCGTACCTCATCCACGTCCACGGTCAGGCCGAGCAGCAGCGCCTCCGTGACGAGGCCTGGCAGCGGTCTCTCGTGGACCGGTACGCCGGTGACGACGTGGTTCGCGCACTAGGCGACTACCGCGCCCGTCGGGCGGCTTGGCGGGAGGCCATCGCGGCCCGCGAGGAGTTCGAAGCGGGAGTCCGTGACGCCGACCACGCGCGACTCGAGAGGGACCTCGCCGACTTCGATGCCATCGCCCCGCGCGAAGGGGAGTGGGAGGACCTGGACCGAGAGTCGCGGATACTCGTCCACGCGACCGCCCTCCACGAGCACGCCACACGCACACTCGTGGCGCTGCTCGGGGACGACGACACCGTCGGTGCCGCGGGATCCCTGGGAGCAGCTGCCAAAGAGATCGCGACGGCGGCAACCCTGGATCCGGCTCTCGCCTCGGTCGCCGCGCGCATCGCGAGCCTGGTGGACGAAGTCGTCGATCTGGGATCGGAGATGCAGGCGTATGCACGCTCGACAGACGCCGACCCCGATCGGCTCGACACCGTCGAGACCCGACGCCGGGACATCGCGCGGCTGCTCAAGATTCACGGCCCCGAGCTCGCCGATGCACTCGCCTGGGCCGACCAGGCACGGCGGACACTCGCACAGATCGCCGACCTCGATGCCGCGCGTGCCGAGATGGATGCCCGCGTCGACGCCACCCGGGTGGAACTCGTCTCCGCGGCCACGACCCTCACGGCCCTGCGGAGGGCCTCGGCGGCGTCCTTCGCCCGCGCCGTCGAAGCGGAGTTGGCGGCCGTGGCGATGCCCCAGGCCGTTCTCGGGGTGGTGGTGGAGTCCGCCGACCGTCCCGAGGACTTCGGCCCTGCGGGGGCCGACTCGGTCACCCTCACTCTCCGAGCCCATCCCGGGGCGCCGGATCGGCCACTGGCCAAGGCAGCCTCGGGCGGTGAGCTGTCGCGAGTCGCCCTGGCCATCGAGGTGGTGCTGACGGAGCAGGCGCCAACCTTGATCTTCGATGAGGTCGACGCCGGGATCGGTGGTTCGGTCGCCGTGGAGGTGGGCAGGCGTCTCGCGCGATTGGCCGAGCGCAGCCAGGTGATCGTCGTGACGCATCTCGCGCAGGTGGCCGCCTTCGCGACCACGCACCTGGTCGTGGAGAAGGAAGTGCGGGGTGACACGACGCTCACGCGCGTCCGCCCAGTGAGCGGTGACGAGCGCGTGGCCGAACTGGTCCGCATGCTCTCCGGCATGGAGGGGTCGGCATCGGGGGCCGAGCACGCGCGCGAATTGCTCGCGGAGGCGGCCCGACTCACCCTGTGATGCGCGCGTCCCGACGCGGACGACGGATCTGCTGATAGCCTGGTGCCCCGTGGATGAACCCCGGACCAAGCACATATTCGTGACCGGGGGAGTCGCCTCCTCACTTGGCAAAGGCCTCACCGCCTCCTCGCTGGGAAACCTGCTGAAAGCCCGTGGTCTACGGGTGACAATGCAGAAGCTCGACCCCTACCTGAACGTCGATCCCGGCACGATGAACCCGTTCCAGCACGGCGAGGTGTTCGTCACCGACGATGGAGCCGAGACGGACCTCGACATCGGTCACTACGAGCGTTTCCTCGACACGGACCTGCATGGTTCGGCGAACGTGACCACGGGGCAGGTCTATTCGACGGTGATCGCCAAGGAGCGGCGCGGGGAATATCTCGGTGACACGGTGCAGGTCATCCCGCACATCACCAACGAGATCAAGTCCCGCATCCGCCGCATGGCGGGACCGGAGGTGGATGTCGTCATCACCGAGGTCGGTGGAACGGTGGGCGATATCGAGTCCCTTCCGTTCCTCGAGGCCGTGCGGCAGGTGCGCCACGAGGTCGGACGAGACAACGTCTTCTTCGTTCACGTCTCCCTCCTGCCCTACATCGGTCCATCGGGGGAGTTGAAGACCAAGCCCACGCAGCACTCCGTGGCATCCCTGCGCAACATCGGTATCCAGCCCGACGCGATCGTGCTGAGAGCAGACCGTCCTGTTCCCGCCAGCATCAAGCGCAAGATCTCGCTGATGTGCGACGTGGACGTGGAGGCCGTCGTGGCCGCGGCGGATGCACCCAGCATCTACGACATCCCCAAGGTCCTGCACCGTGAGGGACTGGATGCCTACGTGGTGCGCCGCCTCGATCTTCCGTTCCGTGACGTCAACTGGGCGGACTGGGACGAGCTGTTGCGTCGTGTGCACCGTCCCGCCCACGAGGTCACGATCGGACTGGTCGGCAAGTACATCGACCTGCCCGATGCCTACCTGTCGGTGACGGAGGCCATTCGTGCTGGTGGATTCCACAACGACTGCCGCGTGACCATCCGGTGGATCTCCAGCGACGACTGCGCGACCCCCGAGGGTGCGGCACGCAACCTGAGCGACCTCGACGGCATCTGCGTCCCGGGCGGGTTCGGGGTGCGGGGCATCGAGGGCAAACTCGGCGCGCTGACCTATGCGCGCGAGAACGGGATCCCCACCCTGGGCCTCTGCCTCGGGCTGCAGTGCATGGTCATCGAGTACGCGCGCTCTGTCGCCGGCTTGGAGGGCGCGAACTCGCTGGAGTTCGACGAGTCCACGCCGCATCCCGTGGTGTCCACCATGGCCGATCAGCGCGACGTCGTCAGCGGAGAGCGGGACATGGGCGGCACGATGCGCCTGGGCCTCTATCCCGCGAAGTTGACGGAGGGATCCGTCGTCGCGACCGCCTACGGTCAGCCCTACGTCGACGAGCGTCACCGTCATCGCTACGAGGTGGCCAACGCCTATCGCGGGCAGCTCGAGGAGGCCGGGCTCGTGTTCAGCGGGACGTCACCCGATGGCCGTCTCGTGGAATTCGTCGAACTGCCTGCCGCGACGCACCCGTTCTACGTGGGGACGCAGGCACACCCGGAATTTCGCTCGCGTCCGACGCGCGCGCATCCGCTGTTCTCCGGACTCGTTGCCGCAGCCCTCGCGGGTGCGCGTGCGCGGTCCGGCGCCCTGGCCCAGGGCTAAGCCCCCGTGGCCGGTGACGAGGACTGGACAGGTCCTGTCCGGGACACATTCGCCCCGCTGCCGGCACACAATCCGGCCCATCAGTTCACTGGACGCATCTGGTCGGTGGTGAGCGAGGACGTCGAATTCGAGACGGGCACCGCGCGCAGGGACGTACAGCGCCATCTCGGTGCCGTTGCGGTCATCGCGCTCGACGACGACGATCGCGTGCTGCTCATCCGCCAGTATCGGCACCCCGTCGGCGCGTGGCTGTTCGAACCCCCCGCCGGCCTGCTCGACGTCGGCGGGGAGCATCCGTGGCGCACCGCGCAACGGGAACTGGCCGAGGAGGCCGGGTATCGCGCAGGCACCTGGAACACCCTCGTGGACCTGCTCAACTCGCCGGGAGGATCGTCCGAGGCAATCCGCATTTACCTCGCACGCGACCTGCATCCGCTGGAATCGGGACGTCCACGGACCGGCGAGATGGAAGAGCATCATCTGCCGCGCGTCTGGATTCCCGTGCACGAGGCCGTGTCCCTCGTGCTGGATTCCTCCATCGGGAGTCCCTCGGCCGTTGCAGGAATCCTCGCCCTCGCCGCGGTGTTCCCCGACGGAATCGACGAGTTGCGTGCCGCCGACGCCCCGTGGCCCATGCGCGACCATCTATTGACCACGGGTCGGGTGCACCCGTCTGACTAGTCTGGGAGGGAACCCCCGGCGCGGGGGTCCGGTCCTGTCGAAGCGAGGCGAGTCGTGAAGGTCGGCATCCCCAAGGAGATCAAGAACCACGAGTACCGCGTGGCCATCACGCCCGCCGGTGTCGTGGAACTCACGCGTCATGGACATGACGTGTTCATCGAGACCCACGCGGGGGAGGGCTCCTCGATCCCCGATGCCGACTATGTCGCTGCCGGCGCGACGATCCTCCCGGGCCCGGATCCGGTGTGGGAGACGGCGGACCTGATCCTCAAGGTCAAGGAGCCGATCGAGGCGGAGTACCACCGCATGCGTGACGGCCAGGTGCTGTTCACCTACCTGCATCTCGCGGCGGATAAGGCCCTGACCGAGGAGTTGGTGGCGCGCAACGTCACGGCGATCGCCTACGAGACGGTGGAGCTCGCGGATGGATCACTGCCCCTGCTCGCCCCGATGTCCGAGGTGGCCGGACGTCTGGCCCCGCAGGTTGGCGCGGATGCACTCATGCGCGCGAACGGTGGGCGCGGTGTGCTCCTCGGCGGGGTTTCGGGGGTCCATGCGGCCAAGGTGGTCGTGATCGGCGCGGGAGTCTCGGGCTTCAACGCGGCGGCGATCGCCCTAGGCATGCAAGCGGAGGTCCTGCTCCTCGACCGCAACGTCGCCCGACTTCGCCAGGTCGATGCCATCTACCAGGGCCACATGCAGACGATCGCCTCGAACTCCTTCGAGATCGAGCGCGCGGTCCTCGACGCTGACCTGGTGATCGGCGCCGTCTTGGTCCCCGGAGCGAAGGCGCCGACGCTGGTGTCCAATGACCTCGTCTCGCGCATGAAACGCGGATCGGTCCTGGTCGACATCGCGATCGACCAGGGCGGATGCTTCGAGGATTCGCGACCGACGACCCATGCCGACCCCACGTACCAGGTGCACGGCTCGCTGTTCTATTGCGTGGCCAATATGCCCGGTGCGGTCCCGCACACCTCGACGTTCGCCTTGACCAATGTCACGCTGCCATACGCGGTGGCCCTGGCGGACAAAGGGTGGCGCGAGGCGCTCCGCGCGGATCACGCCCTGATGCTCGGGCTCAACGTCCAGGGGGGTCATGTGACCTACGCCGCGGTGGCCGAGGCCTTCGGTATGCCCTACGTGCCGGCCGCGCAGGTGATCCAGGCGTAGGGGCGCCTCGCCTGCCGGGACGGGGCCCCGCAGAACAGTAGGCTCGCGGGGTGGCCGACATCCCAGAGCCGAAACCCCTCGAGAAGCACGGGCCTGCCCGCATCATCTCGATGGTCAACCAGAAGGGTGGCGTCGGCAAGACCACCTCGACGGTGAGCCTGGGTGCTGCGCTGGCCGACTACGGACGCAAGGTGCTCCTCGTGGACTTCGATCCGCAGGGTGCGCTGTCCATCGCGCTCGGACTCAACCCCAATGAGATGGACCTCACCGTCTACAACCTCCTGACGTCGTCCGAGTGCCATGTGGGCGACGTGATCGTGTCCACGGATGTCCCCGGGCTGGATCTCCTTCCCGCCAACATCGACCTGTCGGCGGCGGAGATCCAATTGGTCACAGAGGTGGGGCGGGAGTACGCCCTGCAGCGTGCCCTGGCGCCGGTCGTTCCGGAGTACGACATCATCCTGATCGACTGTCAGCCCTCCCTGGGTCTGCTGACGGTGAACGCTCTCACCTCGAGCACCGACGTGATCATCCCGATGGAGACCGAGTACTTCGCACTGCGCGGTGTGGCACTGCTCAAGGACACCTTGGACAAGGTGATCTCGCGACTCAACCCGAACCTGCGCATCTTGGGTGTCCTGCCCACGATGTACGACCCCCGCACCCTCCATAGTCGCGAGGTCATGGAGACGGTGACGAGCGCATTCGGCGACTTGGTGTTCACGACATCGATCCAGCGCACCGTGAAGTTCCCCGACGCGGCGGTGGCGGGTGAGCCGATCACCACGTTCGCGTCGAATAGTTCCGGAGCCGAGGCCTACCGCCGGCTCGCGCGGGAGGTTCTCGCTCGGTGACGACGGTGTCCGCGGCGCCGGAGGAGACCAGCGGGTTCTCAGTTCGAGTGGGGGACTTCGAGGGTCCCTTCGATCTCCTGCTCTCCTTGATCTCCAAGCACAAGCTCGAGGTCACCGAACTCGCGCTGCACCGGGTCACGGACGAGTTCATCACCTACATTCGCGATCAGGGCAGCGACTGGGAGCTCGATGAGGCCAGCAGCTTCCTCGTCGTAGCGGCCACCCTGCTCGACCTGAAGGCAGCACGTCTGCTCCCCAGCGGCGAGGTGGAGGATGAAGAGGACCTCGCCCTGCTCGAGGCGCGAGACCTGCTCTTCGCGCGGTTGCTCCAGTACCGCGCCTTCAAGGAGGTCGCGGCGCTGATCGCGCAGGGGATGTCGCAAGCCGCCAAGCGCATCCCACGCACCGTCGCGATGGAACCGCACTTCGCCGCGCTCCTGCCCGAGGTGCTCCTCGGCCTCGGCCCCGATCAGTTCGCGGCACTCGCTGCCAGGGCCCTGGCTCCGCGCGCACCGGAAGAGGTGTCGATCAGCCATCTTCATGCGCCGAAGGTCAGTGTGCGCGAGCAGGCGGCGATCATCGTCGAGCGTCTGCGTCGCCAACGCACCAGCACCTTCCGCGCGCTGGTGCACGATTGCGATTCGACATTGGTGGTGGTCGGTCGATTCCTCGCACTCCTGGAGCTCTACCGGGAGCAGGTGGTGCTCTTCGAGCAGATCACTCCGCTGGGTGACCTCACCATCCGGTGGGTCGGATCCGACGAGGGGGACGTGGCCGTGACGGACGAGTTCGATATCGAGCGGGACGTGGACCGCGTCGAGGAGAGTAAGGAGGCGTCGAATGGCTGACGTGGAGGTGTCCGTGGAGGACGACTACGAGGACCTGGGCGCACCGAGCCTGGCCGCGGCCTTGGAGGCGTTGCTCCTCCTGGCCGACGAGCCGATGTCCACGGTGGACCTGGCCCAGGCGACCCGTGCGCCCATCGACGAGGTGACGGCGGTGCTCGGGCACCTCGCGAACGAGTACACGCAGGAGGGCCGCGGCTTCGACCTGCGCGAGGTGGCCGGGGGATGGCGCTACTACACGCGCGCCGAGTGTTCACCCGTCGTGGAGCGGTGGGTGGTGGACGGCCAGAACGCCCGGCTGACGCAGGCGAGCCTGGAGACGCTCGCCGTGATCGCCTACCGGCAGCCCGTGTCGCGCGGCCGCGTGGCGGCGATCCGCGGAGTGAATGTGGACGGGGTCATCAAGACCCTCCTCACGCGAGGGCTCATCGAGGAAGCCGGACACGAGGACGAGTCGCACGCGATCCTCTACCGGACGACCAGTTACTTCCTCGAGCGCCTGGGGATCTCCTCCCTCGACGAGTTGCCGCCGATTGCGGAGCACCTGCCAGATCTGTCCGAACTCGACGAGGTGCTGGACGCGGTTGCCCTCGGTGAATGACGAGGGGGTGCGGCTGCAGAAGGTCCTCGCGGCGGCTGGTCTGGGATCGCGTCGTGCCTGCGAGGAGTTGATCGCGGCAGGTCGGGTCGAGGTCGACGGCGCCCGCGTCACCGAGTTGGGCACCCGCATCGATCCCCTCACCGCTGTCGTGCGCGTCGACGGAGAGCGCGTCGTCACGGTCCCCGACACCGTCGTGCTGGTCTTGAACAAGCCACGCGGAGTGGTGAGCACCATGTCCGATGAACGCGGGCGCCCCTGCGTCGGAGATCTCGTGGCCGAGCGACCTGAACGTGTCTTCCACGTCGGGCGACTCGACGTGGACACCTCGGGGCTGCTCGTCTTGACGAATGACGGCGAGTTGGCCAATCGCCTGGCCCACCCAAGGCACGGTGTGGAGAAGACGTACGTGGCAACGGTGCGGGGGTCCATCACCAGGGAGGCCGAGCGCGCGCTCCGCACGGGAGTAGAGCTGGAGGACGGTCCGGCGGTGTGCGACGCGGTCCGCGTACGTGCGCACGCCGAGGGGAGATCGCAGGTTGAGGTGGTGCTCCATGAGGGACGCAACCGGATCGTGCGCCGGATGTTCGACGCGGTCGGCTTCCCGGTGATCGACCTCGTCCGCACGGCTTTCGGACCGCTCCACCTTGGCGGCATGAAGCCGGGTGCTCTGCGTCCCCTGCGCCCCGAGGAAGTGCGCGCCCTGTACACGGCTGTGGGCCTGTAGCCGTCGCTAGGCTTCGCGCATGCGTGCCATCCGCGGAGCGACGTGCCTTGAGCGTGATGACGCAGCACTGATGAACGAGGCCGTGGCGGAGTTGCTGCAGGAGATGATGGAGCGCAACGGGATCGGCTCCGAGTCCCTCGTGAGCATCATCCTCACCGGCACCCCCGATCTGACCAGTGCGTTCCCCGCGGCCGGTGCACGTGCCCTGGGACTCGTGGACGTTCCCCTGATCTGTGCGCAGGAGATGGACGTCGACGGTGCGTTGGCCCGGGTCGTTCGGGTGATGATCCACGCCGACATCGATACGCCCCGGGCGGACATCCGACACGTCTACCTTCGCGGGGCCGAGGTCCTCCGGCAGGACATCGCGCAATGACCGCCGCGGCAATGCCCGGGTCGGTCCACATCATCGGCACGGGCCTCATCGGCACATCCATCGGACTGGCGCTGCGTCGCGCCGGCGTGGACGTCACGCTCGAGGATCCGCGTGCGGATCATCTTCAGGGGGCGGTCGCCGCCGGCGCGGGGCTCGCGTGGGACGGCTCCGTGTCACCGGTCCTCGTCGTCGTGGCTGCCCCGCCACGCCCGACGGGGGAGGTCATCGCCGATGCGACGCGTCGGTTCCCCGGCGTCGCCGTCACGGATGTGGCGTCCATCAAGTCCGTCGTGCTTCAGGACGCGCGCGAGGCCGGTGCGGATATGTCCCACGTCGTCGGAGGTCATCCGATGGCCGGACGCGAGACCTCGGGACCCAGTGGTGCACGGGCGGATCTCCTGGATGACCGGCTGTGGGTCATCACGCCGACGACGGAGGTCGACACGGAGGCCGTGCGCATGGTGCACCGACTCATCACGGCGTGCGGTGCCTACCCCGTGGAGATGACCCCGCAGGAGCATGACCGGGCCGTCGCCCTTGTCTCCCACCTGCCGCAGGTCCTCGCGTCCTCACTCGCGGCCCAATTGGTGGAGGCCCGGTCGGAGGATGTGCGGATCGCTGGCCAGGGTCTGCGAGACATGACTCGGATTGCCGGGTCGAACGTGCCCATGTGGTCGGACATCATCGCGGGTAACGCAGGTCCGATCGCTGAGACGTTGGCGGCTGTGGTCGCAGAACTGCAGATCACGCAGTCACTCCTCGCGGACCTGGAGAGGGCACCGTCGGACCCTCAGGCCATCGACGGCATCGAGGGTCTGCTGGCGCGTGGGGGTCGTGGCCGGGAGTCGATCCCGGGCAAGCACGGTGCGCAGGCCGCGCAGTACGCCGTGGTGTCGGTCATGATCGAGGACAAGCCCGGACAACTCGGCCGGCTCTTCGTCGTGGCAGGGGATGCCGGGGTCAACCTGGAGGACGTCCGTATCGAGCACGTGCTCGGTCGACCCAGTGGCCTGGTGGACCTGTTCGTGCAGCCCGCGGATGCAGGTCGACTCACGGAGGCGCTCCGCGGGCAGGGCGTCGACGTCCGCGCGTGAGGGACGCGTACCCTCACGGCGTGCCCTCCTCCCGGATCATCGCCATCGATGGGCCGGCAGGTTCGGGGAAATCCAGCGTCAGCCGCGAAGTCGCACGGCGTATCGGTGCGCGCTACCTGGACACCGGAGCGATGTACCGGGCGCTGACCTGGGCCGTTCTCCAGCGGGGCGCCGATCCGACAGATCCCGGGCAGGTTTGCCAGGTGGTGGCAGACGTGGTCCTCGACAGTGGGACAGATCCCGACCACCCCACGATCACCGTCGACGGCGTGGACGTCGCCGCTCCCATCCGGAGTGACGAGGTGACCGCGGCCGTCAGTGCCGTGAGCTCGGTTCCCGAAGTGCGCGCCCACCTCGTCTCCCTGCAGCGGGAGCATGTGGCGAACTCTCCCGCGGGGATCGTCGTCGAAGGTCGCGACATCGGCAGCGTGGTTCTGCCCGATGCACCGGTCAAGGTCTTCCTGACCGCGTCTCCCACCGTGCGCGCCCGACGTCGCGCCGCCCAGGATGAACGTGAGAGGGACCAGGTGCGTGACGTGCAGCAGACGGAGACGGCTCTGGCCGCCCGGGATGCGGTGGACTCCACGCGTGCGGTCTCCCCGCTCGCTGCTGCGGCCGATGCTGTCGTCCTCGACACGTCGGACATGGAGTTCGCCGAGGTCGTGGCCTCGATTCTCCGTTTGATCGATGAGCGCGCATGAGAGTGGACGTCGGCGCGACCCTGCGCAACCTCGCAGGTCCCGTGGTGGCGCGTGCCTTGCGCGTCGAGGTGCGCGGCGCCCATCGCGTCCCACGACGGGGACCACTGGTCGTGGCGTGCCAGGACGGCGACGAGGGCACGCGATGGATCCTCCGGTCGCTGCTGCCGCGGCCCGTGCACGTGGTGCCCGGTGATGATGGACCGGCGATCGACGTGCAGTTCGACGCCGTGAGCCGCCTCGCGCAGGGCCAGGCGGTGGCATTCGCGGGGGCGCATCCAGCACCGGGATTCACTGCTCTCGCCAGCGGCGCGCCGGTGCTCCCGGCCGACATCGCGACCGATCCGGTGTCGGGGCAGCGAACCCTGTTCCTCGGTGATCCCCACGACCTTCCTGCGGCCCTCGCGGGCGCGGATCCGGCGTCCCTGGCGAGTACGCGTGCCTCGTCCGAGTGGGTGCGTCAACTCGTCGCGGATTTCGCCACCGATGTGCGCAGACGGGTTCCGGCATGAACGAGGACGAGGACATCGCGACCATGAACGAGGACGAGGACGTCACGACGTTCGATGCGGACGGCGACGATGACGACTCCGTCTACCAGGCCGCACTCGCCGCGGCACGCGCCGAATTCGGTGACGTCGAGACCGAGGTGTCCGAACTCCAGGCATCCGGGGGAGTAGGACCGGGGCTCCCCGTGCTCGCAATCGTCGGGCGACCGAATGTGGGCAAGTCGACGCTGGTGAACCGGCTCATCGGCCGACGCGAGGCCGTTGTTGAGGATGTTCCGGGTGTCACGCGCGACCGTGTGACCTACGACGCCGAGTGGAATGGTCGCCGTTTCCAGGTGATGGACACCGGTGGATGGGATCGCAAGGCCACGGGCCTCGCGGGCAGCATCGCCTCCCAGGCCGAGCGCGCGGTCGCGGACGCTGACGCCGTCGCGTTCGTCGTTGACTCGACCGTAGGCCCGACGAGTGCGGACGAGGCGGTGGTGGAGGTCCTCCGGAGATCCGGCAAGCCGGTCCTTCTCGTCGCGAACAAGGCCGACGATCAGATGGCAGAGCTGGAAGCGGCGTCTTTGTGGTCCCTGGGGTTGGGGGAACCGTTCGTGGTGTCCGCCCTGCACGGTCGGCACTCCGGTGACCTTCTCGACCGCATCGTCGAGATGCTGCCGGAGCAGGGTGCGGGTCGGGATCGTGGTCACGGACCTCGGCGCGTGGCGCTCCTGGGCAAACCGAATGTCGGCAAGTCCTCCCTGCTCAACGCGCTGGCCAGGAGCGATCGAGTTGTGGTGGACAACGTCGCGGGCACCACGGTCGACCCTGTCGACGAGTTGGTAGAGATCCGCGGTGAGCCATGGTGGTTCGTCGACACGGCCGGCATCCGACGCCGTGCCAAGGAGGCCAGCGGCCATGAGTACTACGCGACTCTGCGCACCCAGGCAGCGCTCGAGCGGGCCGAGGTCGCGATCGTGCTCATCGATGCGAGCGAGCCGCTGTCCGAGCAGGACGTCCGCATCATCTCCATGGTCATCGAGTCCGGGCGTGCCCTGGTCTTGGCGTTCAATAAGTGGGATCTGACGGACGAGGATCGCCGTCACTACCTCGAGCGCGAGATCGATCGGGAGCTCGTCCAGGTGCCGTGGGCACCTCGAGTCAACGTGTCGGCCCGCACCGGAAGACACCTGGACAAGCTCGCCACCGCCCTCGATGAGGCGATCGCCGGATGGGAGACACGCGTCTCCACGGGTCGCCTCAACCAGTTCCTGTCCGAACTCGTCGCGGCCCACCCGCACCCGATACGTGGCGGGAGGCAACCGCGCATCCTCTTCGGAGCGCAGGTGGGGGTGGCCCCGCCCACGTTCGCCCTCTTCACGACCGGATTTCTGGAGGCGGGATACCGCCGCTTTATCGAGCGCCGACTGCGCGAGGATTTCGGTTTCGTGGGAAGCCCGATCCGCATCCTCATGCGTGTGCGCGAGAAGCGGCGGCGATAGGCGGAGGGGCCGCGTGTAATGTCCTCCTGCCCCACGAAAGTGGGGCAACGGGCTGTAGCGCAGTTTGGTAGCGCACTTGACTGGGGGTCAAGGGGTCGTGGGTTCAAATCCCGCCAGCCCGAC
>CAZBWA010000033.1:0-17672 GCA_964495555.1 uncultured Bifidobacteriaceae bacterium
CGTGGTAGAGGCTCGAGCCCTTCATGATCGTGTTGTCGACGTCGAAGAAGGCCGCTGCGGTGGACTGCTCGACCGGGACGACGGCCGCGCGCGCGGAAGCGCGTCCCGAGCGTCGATACGACGACAGGACGTCGTCGGCCTCGGTCCGCTCCTCGGGCATACGAGGAGGGTAGTGAGCCAGGATGGCCCCATGGCCCGGGTCGAGATCGTCGGGAAGCCCGACTGCCACCTGTGCGCGGAGGCCGAGGCGGTCGTCGCAGCGGTCTGCGCGGAGGTCGGCGCCGACTACGTGGTGCACTCGATCCTGGACGACCCGGTGTTGGCCGACCGCTATTGGGAGCAGATCCCGGTGGTCCTCGTGGACGGTCGCCAGCACGATTTCTGGCGGGTGGACCCTGACCGCCTGAGGATCGCCCTAACGTCCTAATAGCGGACGTTTGCGTCCGGTCAACTTTGTGCATTCGTTACCGTGACGCTTACATTCCTCCCCGTCGCTCGCATGAGTCCAGGAGCACCGTGCCACTTCCCACCGACCGTCTCGGTACCCGAGGCATCCCCGATGCCACCGTCGCCCGGCTGCCCGTCTACCACCGGGTCCTCGCGGCCTTGCAGGAGGACGGGGTGGCCACGGTCAGCAGCGAGGAACTCGCCCAGGCCTGCGGCGTCACCTCGGCCAAGTTGCGCAAGGACCTCTCCCACCTGGGCTCCTACGGCACCCGCGGGGTGGGCTACGACGTGGAGTTCCTCAGCTACCAGATCGCCCGTGAGCTGGGCATCACCCAGCCGTGGGGCGTGGTGCTCATCGGAGTCGGCAACCTCGGCCGCGCGCTCGTGTCCTACCGCGGGTTCGCCAGCCGTGGCTTCCGCATCGTCGGGCTCATCGACACACACCCCGACGTCGTCGGAACCGCGATCGCGATCGGCGACGACATGCACCGCGTGCGCGCCCTCGAGGATCTGCGCGACGTGGTCCGCATGGGCAACGCCAGCATCGGTGTCATCGCCACTCCGGCGGACGCCGCGCAAGAGGTGTGTGATCGTCTCGTCGATGCGGGCATCACGAGCATCCTGAACTTCGCCCCGGTGGTCCTGACCGTCCCGGCAGGCGTCGAGGTCCGCAAGGTCGATCTCGCAGTCGAACTGCAGATCCTGGCCTTCCACGAGCAACGTCGCAGCGACATGCTGCCGGAGGTGATGAACGCGTGAGCGCTCCCAAGAAAGCGCCGGTCAAGAAGGCCGCACCCGTGAAGAAGGTGACGGCGAAGAAGGCCGCACCCGCGAAGAAGGTGGCGGCGAAGTCCGAGCCGGTGAAGAAGGCGGCCGCGAAGAGCGAGCCGGCGAAGAAGGCTGCCCCGGCCAAGAAGGCTCCCGCGCCGATCATCGACGACTCCGGACCCGAGGAAGCCCCGGCGCCCGTGAAGCGCGCCCCGCGCGTCACGACCGTGTCCATCCTGGCCAGCGGACCGGGAGACCCGCAGTTGCTCTCCGTGCGCGCCGCTGCCCTGCTCGACCGCGCCGACATCGTCCTCGCCGACATCGAGGCACTCGGTATCGCGCAGGCATACGCCCGGCCCGAGGTCATCAGCACGCCGATCGGCAAGGACGGCATCGCCCTGGCGCCGGCCGAACGCGCGAAGGTCGCCGCGGATGCGGCGAAGGCCGGACAGCACGTCGTGCGTCTCATCGCCGGGGACCCGATCGTCGACGGCACCCTGGTCAACGAGGCATCCGCACTGACCAAGCTGGGGATCGCCTTCGAGGTGGTGCCGGCCGTCTCCGACGTCTCGGGCATCCCGGCCTACGCCGGATTCAGCCTCACCGGCGGGAAGGTGCGCGAGGTGCGCGTGCTCGATGCGCAGGCGTCGGACACCCCCTGGGCCGACCTCATGTCCCCGCGTGCCACCTTGGTGTTCGTGCACGGCGCGGACAAGGCGCCGCAGATCGCCGAGGCCCTGATGAAGGCCGGTCGCGACCCGCAGACCCCGATCGCGGTGACCCGTGACGGCTCGACCGTCGATCAGCGCACGATCGTGTCCACCCTCGCCGAGGTCGGAGCCGTCACCAAGGCGCAGAAGGCGCACGGCCCCGGGCTCGTGGTCATCGGCGAGATCATCGAGCAGCGCGACAAGCTCGACTGGTTCGAGCGCAAGGCGCTCATCGGCTGGCGCGTACTCATCCCGCGCACCCAGGACAACGCCGGCCCGCTGATCGAGATGCTGCGCGCCAACGGCGCGGTGCCGGTGGAGGTGCCCACCATCTCCGTGGAGCCCCCGCGCACACCGCAGCAGATCGACCGGGCCGTGCACGGCCTGGTCTCCGGTCGCTACGAGTGGATCGGGTTCACCTCGGTCAACGCGGTGCGTGCGATCCGCGAGAAGCTCGACGAGTACGGACTCGATGCACGCTCGTTCGCCGGTCTCAAGGTCGCAGCGGTGGGGGAGTCCACCGTCGACGCGCTCATCGAGTTCGGTGTACGCCCCGACCTCGTGCCCCGTGAGGACCAGAACACCCAGGCACTCCTGGACATCTGGCCGGTGTACGACTCCCTCGTCGACCCGATCAACCGCGTCTTCCTCCCGCGTGCCGACATCGCCACGGACACCCTCGTCGCAGGCCTGGGCGAACTCGGCTGGGAGGTCGAGGACATCACGGCCTACCGCACTGTGCGAGCGGCCCCACCCCCCGCGGCCACCCGCGAGGCCATCAAGTCCGGTGGGTTCGACGCGGTGCTGTTCACCTCGAGTGCGACGGTGCGCAACCTCGTCGGCATCGCGGGCAAGCCACACCTCTCCACCGTGGTCGCCTGCATCGGACCGCAGACGGCGAAGACCGCGCAGGAGCACGGGCTGCGCGTCGACGTCCTGGCCGAGGTCAGCACACCCGAGGGTCTGGTGCAGGCGTTGGCCGCGCACGGCAATGCGCTGCGTGATTCGGCCACGGATGCCGATGGGAATTGGCGCCCGAGCAAGCGCCGGGTCGTGGCGCGGCGCAAAGCGACCTGATCTGCGACGATCAGAACATGGCCGATGACCGCACCGTGGTGCACCTGCTGCGCCACGGCGAGGTGTACAACCCGGAGAAGGTGCTCTACGGACGCCTGCCGGGATACCGACTGTCCACCCTCGGTGAGCAGATGGCGGACAGAGCCGCCGCCGCCCTGGCCGACAACGACATCGCTCTCGTGGTGTCCTCCCCGATGGAGCGTGCCCAGCAGACGGCCGCGCCGGTTGCCCTGCACCACGGACTGGAGATCGTCACGAACGAGGATCTGATCGAGGCGGACAACGTCTTCGAGGGTCAGCGGGTGAGCGTCGGCGACGGCGTCCTGCGTCAACCGCGCACGTGGAAGCACCTGTGGAACCCGTTCCGGCCGTCGTGGGGAGAGCCCTACGACGTGGTCGCCCGCCGTATGCGCGCCGCGATCGCCACCGCGCGCGACGCTGCCCGCGGACGCGAAGCGGTGCTGGTCAGCCATCAGCTGCCGATCTGGGTCGCACGTCTGGACGCGGAGAACCGTCGCCTCTGGCATGACCCCCGTTCGCGTCAGTGCACCCTCGCATCGCTCACCTCCCTCACCTTCGATGACACGGACCTCGTCGCGATCTCCTACACCGAGCCCTCGCGCGATCTGCTCGAGAAGGCCAGCCGCATCGCCGGGGCCTGAGATGCGCGTGCTCCTGGCGGTGGTGCTCGCCCTCGTCGTGAGTGCCTGCAGCAGTGCCAGCGGCGAACCCGGGTCCGGGTTCGTCTCCGGCGACGGTTCCCTCGCGGTGGTCGCGGCCGACGAGCGCGTGGCGGCTCCCGACGTTTCCGGCACCACGCTCACCGGGGATCAGTTGCGCCTGTCGGATCTCCGCGGCGATGTCGTGGTCCTCAACGTGTGGGCATCATGGTGCGCACCCTGCCGCGCAGAAGCGCCCGCGCTCAACGCCCTTGCGGCGGAGTTCGCCGACCAGGGTGTGCGGTTCGTGGGGTTGAACACGCGTGACTCCCAGGCGGCTGCGGAAGCCTTCGTTGCCAACAAGGGCGTGACGTACCCGAGCCTCGTGGACGCCGATGGACGCATCCAGGTGCAGTTCGCCGACTCTCTTCCACCGCAGGCCATTCCCTCCACGCTGATCATCGACCGACAGGGCCGGGTGGCGGCGCGTGCGTTGGGTAAGGTGAGTGAATCCGATCTGCGTGGACTGATCGAGCCGCTGATCGACGAGGGATCCCCGTGAGCGATATCGGGACGGTGGTGACCGGTGGGTCGCTGCTGCTCGCGATCCCGATCGCCTTCCTCGCGGGGATCATCGCGTTCGTCTCCCCGTGCGTGCTGCCCCTGGCACCCGGCTATGTCTCCTACGTCACGGGGCTGACGGGTGCGGAGTTGGCGGAGAACTCCCGCCGGGGCCGCGTGCTGCTGGGCAGCCTCGGTTTCGTCCTCGGGTTCAGCATCGTGTTCGTCTCCTACGGCGCCCTGTTCGGCGGACTCGGTGCGGCGCTGCTGCAGTACGAGGCGGTCATCACGCGGGTCCTCGGAGTCCTGGTGATCGTGATGGGTCTGGCATTCATGGGGCTGATCCCGGGATTCCAGCGCGAGTACCGCATCCATCGCCTACCCACGTGGGGTGTGGCCGGGGCGCCTGTCCTCGGCATCCTGTTCGGGCTCGGCTGGACCCCGTGCATCGGCCCGACCCTCACCGCGGTGCAGTCCATGGCGTTCAGCGAGGCGAGTGCCGCGCGGGGCGCACTCCTCTCGCTGGTCTACTGCCTCGGCCTGGGTCTGCCGTTCGTGCTCTTCGCGCTGCTGTTCAGCCGGGCGGCACGCGCGACCGCGTTCATCCGGCGGAACTACGCCTGGATCATGCGCATCGGCGGCGGGATGCTCGTCCTCGTCGGCGTGCTGATGGTGTCGGGACTGTGGCTGCAGTTCACGATCTGGCTGCGGACCCTCGTCCCCGGGTTCGAAACCGCGTTGTAGGGCACACTGGAGAGGTGGTCACCACCGCGCCTCCTCCGCTGAGCACCGGCGGATTCCTGCGTTGGTCCTGGCGGCAGCTGACCAGCATGCGGACCTCGCTGATCCTGCTATTCGCCCTCGCGGTGGTCTCGATCCCCGGCTCGATCCTGCCCCAGCGGGGTACCAACCCGATCCTGGTCGACGAATGGATTGAGGACGCGCCCACGTGGGGGCCGATCCTGGACTCCCTCGGCTTCTTCGACGTGTACGCCGCACCCTGGTTCGCCGCGGTCTACCTGTTGCTCTTCATCTCCCTGATCGGGTGCGTGATCCCACGTGTGGGTGTGCACTGGGCCGCCCTGCGCGTGCCCCCTCCTCCGGCACCGCGCTACCTCACGCGGTTCCCCGGCACGGTGGAGTGGGCCGATCCGCGCAGCGAAGCGGAGGTGCTGCGTGCGGCGAAGGCCTCATTGCGGGGATGGCGTATGCGCGCGGAGGACGGCGCCCTCTCCGCTGAGCGGGGATACCTCAAGGAGACAGGCAACCTGGTCTTCCACCTGGCGCTGATCGGCGTGCTCGTGGGTGTCGCGCTCGGGGGACTCTTCGGCTGGCGCGGCAACGTCATCGTGCGGGAGGGCAACGGCTTCTCCAACACGCTGACCCAGTACGACGCCTGGGGCGGCGGTCGGCTCACCGGCGATAGCGGCCTAGCGCCGTTCTCCTTCTCCCTTACTGACTTCCGCGTGGAGTTCTCCCGGGAGGAGGCGCAGCGCGGTTCGCCCACGCTGTTCCAGGCCGAGGTCGCCTACCGGGCCGCGCCGCAGGACGAGCCCGTGCGCGAGGTGATCGAGGTCAACTATCCGCTCGAAGCCGACGGGGCGAAGGTGTTCCTGGTCGGACACGGATATGCACCGCACTTCATCGTGCGCGATGCCAGCGGCGCCGTGCTCTTCGACGATGCCGTGCCCTTCCTCCCCCAGGACGGGAACTTCACGTCCACGGGCGTGGTCAAGGTTCCCGACGCGAACCCGCAGTTGGGATTCACCGCGCTCTTCCTTCCCACCACAGCCGTCGATGACATCCGGGGACCGCATTCGACGTTCCCCGAGGCCGACGATCCCTCGGTGTTCCTGTCCGCGTGGACCGGGGACCTCGGACTCGACGGCGGTGTTCCGCAGAGCGTCTACACGCTGAAGACCGAGGGCATGGAGCAGATCGGCCTCGAGGCCCTGCTGCCGGGTCAGACGTGGCAGTTCGATCAGGGCTCGATCGAGTTCACCGGCTTCGACCGATGGGCCTCCTTCCAGATCGCCCACGACCCGGGCAAGGAGGTGACGTTGATCACGGCCGTCATCGCGATGATCGGCCTGATCCTCACACTCAGCGTGCGGCGCCGACGAATCTGGGTGAAGGTGGACACGCTTCCGGACGGACGTACGCTGGTGCAGGTCGCCGGCATCGCACGCGAGGACGGTGGCGACGCGAATCGGGAGATCGCCCACGTGGCACGTGCACTGGGCGCGCCCGCAGAGTTGGTCCCGGAGGAGGACGCATGATCGGTCTGGCGGATGCGAGCAACGCCTTCATCTACGCCAGCATGGCTGCACTGACCGTCGCCATGGTCGCGTTCGCCGTGGCGTTCTCCGGGAAGCGCACCGCGGCACCCGTGACCGTTCCCGCCGGCGACGTCGCTCTCCTTGAGCGCCCGCAGCCGCAGGCCGGGCGTCGCGCGGCGAACATCGGCATGTCGGTCACCTGGCTCGCCACTGCATTGTTGCTCATCGGCGTGGTCCTGCGCGGACTGTGGGCCGATCGCGTGCCGTGGGGGAACATGTACGAGTTCTCCATCACGAGCGCGCTGGGCATCCTCGTGGTGTTCCTCGTCTGGTCGACACGTCGCGACCTGCGCTGGCTCGGACTCTTCGTCGTCATCGCGGCGCTGCTCACACTCGGCATGGCCGTGACCGTGCTCTACACCGAGGCCGCGCAGTTGGTCCCGGCGCTCAAGTCCTACTGGTTGATCATCCACGTCTCGGCGGCGATCGTGTGCGCGGGCGCGTTCACGGTGGGCGCGGCCACGGCGGCGCTGTCACTCGTCCGGGCGCGTGCCGAAGATAAGGGCAATGGATCGGTCCACGGATGGTTGACCAACGTGCCGAGCACGGAGCGTCTGCGCACACTGACCAACCGTGTCCTAGCGTTCGCCTTCCCGCTGTGGACCTTCGCGGTCATCGCCGGAGCGATCTGGGCGGAGAACGCGTGGGGTCGTTACTGGGGATGGGATCCCAAGGAGACGTGGGCGTTCATCACGTGGGTGCTCTACGCCGCCTATCTCCATGCACGCTCCACGGCCGGATGGCGTGGGAACGTGGCGTCGTGGATCGCGATCCTGGGATGGGTGTCGTTCCTGATCAACTACTTCGGCGTGAACATCTTCGTCAACAGCCTGCACTCCTACGCAGGCGTGTGACCTAGGTCGGGTTCTCCCCGCGCCGCTTACGCATCTTGGCCGACCACACATCATCGTCGAGTTTGCGGAGGAACCGGGGATCGTCATCCGGGGCCACGGGCCCGCGCTTGCGGAAGAAGCCGCCGTTCTCGGGTTTGACCCGGCCGAGGAAGAACCACAGCAGGCCGCCGATGATCGGGATGATGACCACGACGAGGAGCCAGAGCGCCTTGGGCAGGTTGCGCACCTGCGTCCGCGGCGTGCGGATGACGTCGATGATGAAGTAGATATAGACGGCGAGAGCCAGCAGGATGCCGACGACCCTGAGCATGCGCACCTCCCCTCGTCGTGTCCAGGGTAAACCAGGCTCGCGTACCGTGGAGTCATGAGGCAGCCGCCCCCCGTCCTGACCTACACGCTCATGCGGGTCCTCCTCTTCATCGCCGTCTGGCTACTCCTGCAACTGCTCAGCCCGCTGCGGGGTCTCTGGGCCCTCGTCCTCGCGCTCCTGGTGTCCGGGGCGATCAGCTTCTTCCTGCTCAACCGCCAGCGAGATGCCATGAGCGGAGTGGTCGCCGGGTTCTTCGGCCGGATCAACGCCCGCATCGACGCGAACACCCGCAAGGAGGACGGCGACGACCTAGCCGAGGGCCAGTCCCACCCCGAGCGCCAGGCCGAGGACCAGGACCAGGGACCCGGTCGCGGCGAGGGCGGGGATCAGTCCGGCGCCGCCCGCACCTGAGGCCACCACCCGAACGGGCCGGATCGCCCACGGGAGAGCGACGAACCCGAGCAGGGACCACGCCGAGGTGAGCACCGAGATCGGTACGAGGAGTGCGAAGCCGGTGACGACCACCACGACGTAGAGGGTGCGCGTTCCACGGTCCCCGAGGCGCACGGCCAGGGTGCGCTTACCGCTCACGATGTCCCCCGGGATGTCGCGCAGGTTGTTGGTGATGAGGACCGCGCAGGCGAAGAGGCCCACGCAGATCCCCGCGAGAAGCGCGGGCACGGTCAGGGTGAGCGTCTGCACGTATGCGGTGCCCATGACCGGCACCACTCCGAAGAAGACGAGCACGAATACCTCCCCGAGTCCGAGATAGCCGTAGGGACGGGGACCGCCGGTATAGAGCCACGCCGCGGCGATCGACGCAGCGCCGACGGCGAGCAACCACCACTGCTGCGTCAGCAATACGAGTGCGAGGCCTGCGGCGGCCGCGACGAGGAAGGACAGGAGCGCTGCCGCGCGCACGGCGGACGGCCTGGCCAGGCCCTGTCCGACCAGGCGCACCGGCCCGACGCGTCGCTCGTCCGTGCCGCGCACCCCGTCGCTGTAGTCGTTGGCGTAGTTCACGCCGACCTGCAGGCTGATGGCCACGACGAGTGCGAGCACTGCCCGTTCGGGAGCGAGGGATCCGACGGCGATGGCCAGTCCCGTGCCGACCACCACCGGACTCAACGCCGCGGGCAGTGTGCGCGGACGCGCGCCGGCGATCCAGTGCGCGAGGGTGGTCATCGTTGCTCCAGGAACATTGCGAGAACCGCCTGCCGATCTACCTTGCCGGTGTGGAGGAGGGGGAGGGCGTTCACACGGCGCGTGCGGCGCGGCCGTGCGGCGTGGCCGAGGCGTGCGACCACGGTGTCAAGTCGATCGGTGATCTCGGCCTCCGTTGCATGGGCGAATGCGGCGCCGAGGATGACGCCGTCCACGTCGTCGGGGATCGCGACCACGCACGCGTCCGTGCCGAGGATGTCGCTCACCGCGGACAGGGAGACGTTCGTGCCCCGGACGAGCACGACGTCGTCGATGCGGCCCGTCACGGTGAGTCGACCTTCGCCGACGTGACCGAGGTCCTGCGTGACGAACCTGCCACCGAACTCCTCACCGGTGTCCAAGTAGCCGGAGGCGACCGTGGCCCCGGTCACCACGACGCGACCACCCTCGATGTCGATTCCCACGCCTGGTGCGGGCACCCCGTCGAAGACGCACCCGCCCGCGGTCTCGGTCATGCCGTAGGTGCACACGATCGGCAGGTGCGCACTGCGTGCGCGCAGTGTGGAGGAGAGCGGCGCACCCCCGATCAGGATGCGATGGCAGCCGACGAGAGCATCGGCGTCGACGTCCAGGATGCGCGCGAGCTGCAGCGGTACCAGCGATAGGAACACCGGTCCTGCGGCGGTGGCGAGGGCGTCGAGGACCGTGCGCGGATCGAACGGGTGCGTCGGCGGGACCAGGATCAGGCCATGGGTGGTCGCCAGGCTGCGCACCGCCACGTTCAGTCCCCCCATGGCCGACCACGGAAGGCATGCGACCCACTGGGGGTCGAGTCCGTCGTGCACGTACGCGGTCAGCGCGGTGAGCTGCGCGCCGCTCAGACCCACCGGTCGCGGACGCCCGGTCGATCCCGATGTGTGCAGGATCACGTCGATCTCCGCGGCGACGCTGGAAGTCGGCGGGGGAGAGCCGATGCACAGTGCCGGACCCTCACCCGCGAGCGCCTCGGCGAGTGCCTGGAGCATGTGCGCGGCGGATGCCGCGTCGACGGGTGCCTCCTCGACGCGTATCGCGCGCGGACCGGGAAACAGGCTCACCGTGCGAGCGTAGGTGGTGGCGGTAGCGTGCGGATATGGACACACGCACCCGGTACGCGCTTCCCCCCGTGGTCCCCGAGGGGTCCCCGGCGCTGAGTGATCCGGCGTACTCGTCGATCACGCCGGCGTGCGCATGGACGTCCGAGGGTGACTATGGCGACATCCGTTACGAGGTCGCCGAGGGAATCGCGAAGATCACCATCAACCGTCCGCAGAAGCGCAACGCCTTCCGTCCGCAGACCCTGTTCGAGCTCGCGGATGCCTTCAATCGTGCGCGTGACGATGACAGTGTCGGAGTGATCATCCTCACCGGCCAAGGTGACTGGGCCTTCTGCTCGGGTGGCGACCAGGTCATCCGCGGCGACGACGGCTACATCGGCGACGACGAGATCGCACGCAAGGGCATCGGTCGCTTGAACGTCCTCGACCTGCAGATCCAGATCCGTCGCACGCCCAAGCCGGTGATCGCGATGATCGCGGGATACGCCATCGGCGGCGGCCACGTCTTGCACGTGGTCTGCGACCTGTCCATCGCGGCAGACAACGCCCGCTTCGGTCAAACCGGTCCGCGCGTCGGCTCCTTCGACGGTGGATACGGCTCGGGACTGCTGGCGCGCACGATCGGCCAGAAGCGGTCGCGCGAGGTCTGGTACACGTGCAACCAGTACGGAGCCGAGCAGGCCTACGACTGGGGCCTGGTGAACGCGGTGGTGCCGATCGAGGACCTGGAGATCGAGACGGTGCGGTGGGCACGACAGATGCTGGAGCTCTCGCCGCTGGCGCTGCGCATGTTGAAGGCCTCGCACAATGCTGCGGACGACGGTCTCGCCGGTGTGCAGCAACTGGCCGGAGACGCGACGCTTCTCTTCTACATGACCGAAGAGGCGCAGGAGGGTCGCGACGCCTACAAGGAGAAGCGTCAGCCCGACTTCGGTCAGTTCCCGCGTCGTCCGTGACGCTGGAGGCATTGCGCGCCTCGGCGATCCCGTTCGCCCTGCCGCTGCGCACACCGTTCCGCGGGCTGACTCACCGCGAGGGGATGCTGGTGCAGGGTCCGCGCGGCTGGGGCGAGTTCGCGCCCTTCGACGACTACTCCGACTCACGTGCCGCGCGGTGGCTCATCAGTGCGGTGGAGGCCGCCCACGGACCGTGGCCCGCGCTGGTGCGCAGCGCGGTCGCGGTCAACGCGATCATCCCGGGGGTCGATGCATCGACGGCCGGTCTGCTTGCACGAGAGGCGATCGCGGAGTCCGGGTGCACCGTGATCAAGGTCAAAGTCGGGTCGCCGGAGCTCGCCGATGACGAAGCACGCGTCGTGGCTGTGCGTGACGCACTCGACGTCGCCGGCGGCGGATCGATCCGACTCGATGCGAACGGTGGCTGGACTTCCGACCAGGCTGTGCGCGCACTGCGTCGACTTACGGCCTACGGGATCGAGCTCGTCGAGCAGCCGTGCGCGACGTTGGCGGAGATCGCGGAGGTCAGGCGCGCGGTGGACGTGCCGATGGCAGTGGATGAGTGCGTGCGGCTCTCGGATGATCCGGCATCGGTGGACCTGCGCGGCGTCGCGGACTTCGCGGTGATCAAGCCGCCGACCCTCGGTGGCGTCGCGGCGAGCATGCGCGTCGCCGAATCCCTGGGCGTGCCGATCGTGGTGAGCGGATCCCTCGACTCCTCGGTGGGCCTGGCGACGCCCCTGGCCTTCGCGGGTGCGTGGCCGGATCTGCCCCTGGCCTGCGGCCTGGGCACCGGCCGGCTCCTCGGCGCCGATCTCGTGGAGAAGTCACTCGTGCCACGGCGCGGGACGCTCCCCATCGTGCACGAGGCACCCGACCTCGATCGGCTTCTCGAAGCGCGCGATGCGCTCGCACCGGAGCGCGCCGAGTACTGGTGGAGCCGGCTGGAGCGCGCGTGGGATGCCGGGGCCGATCGCGCGGTGCGCGAGTGGTGGAACGCATGACAGGCTGGTGCCCGTGAATCCGTCCACCGCGCAGGCGCTGGTGATCGTCGACGAGCTATTGCGCTGCGGGATCACCGATGTCGTCCTCGCGCCAGGATCGCGGTCCGCGCCGTTGGCACTCGCCTGCGCAGCTGCGGAGGAACGCGGTGATCTGCGTCTGCATGTGCGCATCGACGAGCGCGTGGCCGGATTCGTGGCCCTCGGCATCGGGAAGGTCACCGGTGTCCCTGCGGCGGTCGTCACCACGAGCGGTACCGCCGTCGCCAATCTCCTCCCGGCGGTGATCGAGGCGCACTATTCGCGCGTGCCGATGCTCGTGCTGACGGCGGACCGCCCACCGCGTCTGCGTGACGTCGGCGCCAACCAGACCATCCGCCAGCCCGGCATCTTCGGGGACTACCCGCGCGCCTCCCTCGACATGGCGGTCGCGCACACCGGCTCCGGTCAGGTCGCCTACTGGCGCTCGACTATCTCCCGGTGCGTCGCGGTCGCAACCGACGTCGTGGTGCCCGGCCCGGTGCACGTCAATGTTCCCTTCGACGCCCCACTCGTTCCCGATGACGACGCGCCCTGGGGTGAGGACCTCGCGGGTCGACCGGAGGGACGGCCCTGGACGGCCGATGCCCGTCTCATGGCCGGCATGAGCACCCCGCTCGACGACGTCGTGCAGATGCTCGACGAAGAGGCCGAGGTGCCCGCGCGCGGACTGATCATCGTCGGCGATCATGTCGACGACATCGTGGAACTCGTCGATGAACTCGGCGATGCCCTCGGGTGGCCGATCATCAGCGAACCGAGTGGGAATGCCGGCGGATGCACCACCGCGCTGTCCCACGGGCCGCTCATCTGCGCGCACGCGAACTTCCTGGAACGCAACACACCGGATCTGGTGATCACCGTCGGACGCGTGGGTCTGCACCGATCCCTCACGCGCGTGATCGAGAGCGCGGGCATGCACATCGCCGTCGACCCCACCCCGGACTGGTCCGACCCCACCCGCACCGCCGACCTGGTCGTCGCCGCCGTTCCGTTGCCGCCGGAAGACTTCACGGTCGATGACGCGTGGTTCCCGGCCTGGCAGACCGCGGACGTGCTCGCCGCCGCAGCCGTCGAGACTGTGCTGGTCTCAGCCAAGGATGAGTTGACCGGCATGCACGTGGCGCGCGTGGTCGCGTCCTTGGCCCCGGAGAACGGCCTGCTCTTCCTCGGCGCGTCCCTGTCGGTGCGGCATGTCAGCTCCTTCGCCGGGACCGCGGCGCAGGAGTCGATGGTGATCGGCAACCGTGGAACCTCGGGCATCGACGGCAGTGTGAGCACCGCGTGGGGTGCGGCCTCCGCGCTGCAGGCCGGCCTCGCGGGCGCGGCGATCGCGTTGATGGGCGATCAGGCTTTCCTCTACGACAGCAACGGCCTCCTCGTCCCCGATGACGAGGAACGCCCGGATCTGGTGATCGTGGTCATCGACAACGACGGGGGCGGCATCTTCTCCACCCTGGAGCAGGAGGCATTCCAGTCGGAGTTCGAGCGAGTGTTCGGCGTCCCATTGGGGATCTCGCTGCGCAACGTGGCCAGTGCCATGGGTGTCCCCAGCATCGAGGTGCGCGAGGTGGGAGAGCTCCAGGATGCGATCGCATCACGCATCGGCACGGGAACGCACGTCATCATCGCCCGCACCGTCGATCGCGCCGCGGAGGCGCGGATCCTGCGTGACATCGACGACGCCGTAGGCGCCGCCCTCGCTACCGGGTAGCTTCGAGGGCGTCCCGGATCGGGACGAGTTTCGCGTTCGACTCGGCGAGTTCCTTCTCCGGCTCGGAGTCGGCGACGATGCCGCATCCCGCGAAGGCGCGCACCGTCCCTTCGATCCTGTCGATCTGGGCGCACCGAAGAGCGATGCCGAATTCGCCGTCTCCGTGTGAGTCGAACCAGCCCACCGGCCCGGCGTAGCGCCCGCGATCCATGCCCTCGAGTTCGCCGATGACGGCGAAGGCGCGCTCCGTCGGAGTCCCGCAGACCGCCGCGGTCGGGTGCAAGGCCGCGACGAGGGAGAGCACCGACGCGGAGTCGGCGAGCCGTCCGGTCACATCGGTGGCCAAGTGCTGCACATTCGCCAACTCCAGGACGCTCGGGTGCTCGGGGACCTCCAGGTCGGTGCAGTGCGTCGCGAGCGCCCGTGCGACCGAGCGCACCGCGTACTCGTGCTCCGCGAGGTCCTTGTCGCTGCCGAGGAGGGCACGTGCCATGCCCTCGTCGGCATCCGCGTCTCCGACCGTGCGGACGGTCCCGGCCAGGACGCGCGAGGTGACGAGATCGCCGGTGCGGCGAACGAGCAACTCCGGCGTGGCGCCCAGGAGGCCGGCGACATGGAAGGTCCAGCAACTCGGGTAGTTCGCTGCGAGGCGCTGCAGCAGGTAGCGCTCGTCGAGTGGTCCGCCCACGTGCGCGATGACATCGCGGGCGAGCACCACCTTGTCGATTTCACCGGCATCGATGCGTGCGATCGCCTGCGCAACGGACTGCTGCCAGGCGAGTGGGGATCGCGATCCCTCCGACCAACTCACGGAGGTCGGTGCGTCGGGCACCGAGGTCAACGGTGGTTCGGTGGGGGCGGGTGTGTCGACCGCGGTCACCCATGCCTGCCCTGCGCGCATGCCGATCGTGATTCGCGGCACGACGATCTCCGACGGCTGACGTGCATCGAAGGCGAACGATGCGAAGGCGACCGGCCCCGTGCCGGGCAGACTCACCGAGTCCTCGACGGTCAAGTGGGTGAGCAGGTCGCTCCACCAGCGCTGCGTACGCGAGAAGCGCTCGTCACCGCGGACCTGCAGACGCGCCGCGACGCCCCAGCCGATGAGTCCCTCGCCGCGGCGGACCCACACGGCGGACTCCTCGGGAGGCAGCAGGGTGAGCAGGTTGTCCACGCGCGCCAGGGGAGTCGTGGTCACACGCAACGGTGGGCGCGGGACCGCATGCACCTGGGGCTGCGTCACTGGTCCAGGGTAGGTGCAGGTGCGCATCGGCGCGCGTCTGCCAGAGTGAGCAGGTGAGCAGGGCAGGGCTGGACAAGTCGCCGGCGGAGGTCGCCGCGATGTTCGACGGCGTCGCTCGCCGCTACGACATCACGAACGACATCCTGTCCCTGGGGCAGACCCGCGCGTGGCGACGGGCCGTCGTGCGCGCGGTGGAACCGCTGCCGGGCATGCGCATCCTCGACCTGGCCGCGGGTACGGGAACGTCGTCGGTGCCGCTCGCGGAGGCGGGCGCCTTCACCGTGCCGTGCGATTTCTCCCTCGGCATGCTCATGGTGGGTCGTGCCCATCAGCCGCGGTTGTCCTTCGTGGCCGGGGACGGCATGCACCTGCCCTTCGGCGACGGGGTCTTCGACGCAGTGACGATCTCCTTCGGCCTGCGCAACATCCACGACCGCATCGCGGGGCTGCGCGAGATGCGCCGGGTGACGCGACCGGGCGGTCGGTTGGTGGTTTGCGAGTTCTCCCACCCGACCTGGGCCCCGTTCCGCACCGTGTACGACGAGTACCTGATGAAGGCGCTCCCGGCCATCGCCTCGGCGACCTCCTCCAACCCCGACGCCTACGTCTACCTGGCCGAGTCGATCCGGGCGTGGCCCGATCAGGAGGCGCTGGCTCTGGATATCGCCGCGGCCGGCTGGACGGGCGTGGAGTACCGCAACCTCAGCGGGGGCATCGTCGCCCTGCACCGCGCCGCAGCTGCGTGACGTCGCGCACGCCCCCCGCATCACGAGGGTGCGAATAGATATGCTTCCCGTGGTCGTGAAGAAATTCACAAGTTCTCAAGCGACGATCCGGGTCGAGAGGAGTCACGGGCGGTGAACGTCTATACGCCGATCCTCGTCCTCGGACTCCTCGCCTTCGGCTTCGCGGCCTTCTCCGTGATCCTCGCGACCTTCACCGGTCCCAAGCGCTACAACCGCGCGAAGCTCGACGCCTACGAGTGCGGTATTGAACCCACCCCGCAACCGATGGGCGGTGGGCGTTTCCCGGTGAAGTACTACCTCACCGCGATGATGTTCATCATCTTCGACATCGAACTCGTCTTCCTCTATCCGTGGGCCGTCGCCGCCGACCAACTCGAAGTCTTCGGTCTCGTCGCGATCGTTCTCTTCTTGGTCAACCTCGCCGTGCCCTATGTCTACGAGTGGCGTCGCGGCGGATTGGAATGGGACTGACATGGGTCTGGAAGAGAAGCTCCCCTCCGGCGTCCTGCTGACCACGGTCGAGAAGGTCGCGGGCTACGCGCGTAAGGGATCACTGTGGCCGGCAACCTTCGGCCTTGCCTGCTGCGCGATCGAGATGATGGCGACGGGTGGTCCGCGCTACGACATCGCGCGCTTCGGCATGGAGGTGTTCCGCGCCTCGCCGCGTCAAGCGGATCTGATGATCGTCGCCGGGCGCGTGAGCCAGAAGATGGCGCCGATCCTGCGACAGATCTACGACCAGATGCCCAATCCCAAGTGGGTGCTCGCCATGGGCGCATGCGCATCCAGCGGCGGCATGTTCAATAACTACGCCGTCGTGCAGGGCGTCGACCACGTCGTCCCCGTCGACGTCTATCTGCCGGGCTGCCCACCGCGTCCGGAGATGCTGATCGACGCCATCTTGAAGATCCACGATCAGATCCAGGACATGAAGCTCGGTGCGAACCGCCGCACGGAGATCATCCAGGAAGAGCAGCTGGCCCTCGCAGCCCCGGCGACCCTGGAGATGAAGGGCTTGCTGCGATGACGGACATCGTCCCCGAGGGTGTGCGCTCGATCGACCTCGTCGCCGTGCGCCAAGGCGCGTTCGGTGTCTCCGGCTCCGGTGACACGAGCGGTTTCGGCGGTCTGGTCGCTCCCGTCGTCATGCCGGGTGCGTCGTCGCGTCCCTATGGGGCCGGGTTCGACGAGCTCGCAGATGAATTGGAACTCGCTCTCGCCGATCGAGGGCTCCCCGCATCAAGCGCCATCGAGAAGGTCGTGGTCGATCGCGACGAGATCACGTTCCACGTCCACCGCCAGCACCTGGTGGAGTTCGTGCGCACACTTCGCGATGAGCCGGGTCTGCGTTTCGAGATGTGCATGGGCGTCAGCGGCGTGCACTACCCGCTCGAGGAGGGGCGCGAGCTGCACGCGGTCTATCCCTTCCTCTCCGTGACGCACAACCGCCGAATCCGCGTCGAAGTGTCCGCACCCGACTCCGATCCGCACATCCCGTCGATCGTGGGTCTCTACCCGTCGAACGACTGGCATGAGCGCGAGACGTGGGACTTCTTCGGCATCGTCTTCGACGGTCACCCCGCATTGACCCGCATCGAGATGCCCGACGACTGGGTCGGTCATCCCCAGCGCAAGGACTACCCCCTCGGCGGCATCCCCGTCGAGTACAAGGGCGCCACGACTCCGCCGCCCGACCAGCGGAGGGCGTACACCTGATGGCCGACGTCACCTTCACCTCACAGGACATCGACGATCCCTACGCGGGGTCGTACGAGACCACGGAGGGCACTATCTACACGGTGTCCGGTGGCGACTGGGACACCATCGAAGCTCCGCCCGAGGGCCAGTCAGAACGCATCGTGGTCAACATGGGGCCGCAACATCCCTCGACGCACGGTGTGCTGCGCCTGATCCTCGAGCTCGAGGGCGAGACGGTCACCGAGGCCACGTGCGGTATCGGCTACCTGCACACCGGCATCGAGAAGAA
>CAZBWA010000034.1:0-12486 GCA_964495555.1 uncultured Bifidobacteriaceae bacterium
GGTAAGGCGGCGCGCGATCAACTCGTCCACGCTGATGCCCAGGTCCTTGGCCTCGTTCTTCAGGCGCTTTCGTAGTTCCTTGGGGACCTTGACCTTCACGGACACGGACTTCTGCTTCTTCACGGCATCGGCACTGGAGGAACCCTTGCGTGCCGCGAGCGGATTCGGCGCGGGTTCAGTCGGTGGCGTATCGGCCTTGCGCAGGGCGCGACGCGGAGTGGGATCGAACTCAGGCACGTGATCCTCCCGGGACCAGGTCGTCGAGCAGGACGTCGAAGAGACCGGAGAGTTCGGTTCCTGCAGGTGATTCCCACGCGTGGATCGGCATGCCGGCGGCCTCACTCTGCGGGATCGCGTTGCGCTCCGGGATGCGTGTGGGGGAGACCAGGGATCCATAGAACTCCTCGAGTTCCTGCACCCGCTGACGATGCTCCGCGACGGTCATGCGAGCGCGATTCACCACGACGAGGGAGCGGGTGAGGGCGGGATTGGAGGTGCGGCGGATGGTGTCGATCGCCTCGAGTGCCTGCTGCGCCCCGCGGAGAGCGAAGAAGCCGGGTTCGGTCACGACCAGCGCGGTGTTCGCCACGTGCAGGGCGTTGCGCGTCATCTCCCCGAGGGAGGGCGGGCAGTCGATGAGCACGATGTCCTGCTGGCGCGGAATGCTCGCCAGGGCGACGCGCAGGCGCTGCGCGGAGTTGGGACCAGTGGACTGCGTGCGGTTCTCCAGCGACGCCTCCGATGCCAGCACGATCACGTGGTCACCCCACGTAGTAGCCGTGATCGCCTCGGCCGCGATGCCCGGGCGCGAGTCGGCGAGGACGTCGCTGACGGTAAACCCCGGCTCGTCCACGCCGAGTCCGATGGTGGCGTTCGCCTGCGGGTCGAGATCGATGACGAGTGTGCGCCAGTTGCGCTTCCACGCGGCACTCGCCAGCCCCAGGGTGACGGTGGTCTTGCCCACGCCACCCTTCATGGACAGGACGGCGATGGTGGGCACTCGGGAACAATAGAACGTCGAGGTGAACGGCCTCAGCGACCCTTGATCGCGGCGAAGTCCGCGAGGGCGACCTGCCGTTCGTGCGCGTGATCCACGATCGGCTCCGGATAGCCGTGGGCGTACCCGTCGATGCAGTTCCACGGCTGGTGCACGGCTGCACCCGGGATATGGGCGAGCTCGGGGATATACCGGCGCACGTAATCGCCGTCGGGGTCGAACTTCTCACCCTGGCCGATCGGGTTGAACACGCGGTAGAACGGAGAGGCGTCCGTTCCGCACCCGGCGGTCCATTGCCACCCGTGGCTGTTGCTCGCCACATCACCGTCGCGCAGCATGCGCATGAAGTGCTCGGCACCGCGCTGCCAGGGCAGATGCAGATCCTTGACCAGGAAGCTCGCCACCACCATGCGCACGCGGTTGTGCATCCATCCCTCATCGCGCAGCTGACGCATGCCCGCATCCACGAACGGGAAGCCGGTCATGCCGTTCGTCCAAGCCTCGAGGAACTCCTCGGCCTGCGTCCCCGTGGTCCAGCGCATGATCGTGTCGTAGCGGGCATCCAGGGAGTGCGTGGTGCTGGCGGGGTTGTGGAACAAGACGTCCGCATAGAACTCGCGCCAACAGATCTCCTTGCGGAACACCTCGTCGGCGTCACCCAGGTCGGCCAGCAGTGAGCGCGGGTGGATCTCCCCGAAGCGCAGGTACTGGCTCAGGCTCGAGGTTCCTGCCAGGTCGGGTCGGTTGCGCAGGTCCGCGTAGTCGGCCAGTCCCGTGGCGCGGAAGGTCTCCCAGCGCTCCCACGCGGCGTCCTCTCCCGCAGGAGGCAACTCAATGGCAAGTTCCGCCGGGCTGGGGTAGCCCTCGCACTCGACCGGCATCCACCACTCGACATCCCCGGGGTCGTCAGCCGGGGCGCGCCAGCCATGCTGCATCCACGCCTTGTAGAAGGGGGTGTAGACGCGGTAGGCGGTGCCGTCTGATTTCGTCACCCGTCCCGGGGCCACCGCGTACGGCGATCCCGTACGGACGAGGGGGGTCGCCCCGAGGGCGGATTCGACCCGGGCATCCCGGGCCTGGCCGTAGGGGGAGTAGTCGGCGGCGATGTGCACCGCGTCGGCCTCGGCCGCCTTCGCGATCCGCGGCACGACCTCCTCAGGGCGGCCGTGGATGAGCAGCAGGTTGCGTCCGAGGCTGGCCCCCAGGGAGCGCAGGGAGGCCACCAGGTAGTTCTGCCGGACGGCTCCAGCCCGGTCCCAGAGGACCGGGTCCACCACGAAGAGGGGCACCACGGGCCCGGATTCCGCTGCGGCCAGGAGGGCCGGGTTATCGCGCAGCCGGAGGTCCCGGCGGAACCACAGGACCGAGGCCATGGGCCCACCGTAGGGGTCCCGGTTGCGCCCCGCCCGGGGCTCTGGCAGCCTGCTCCCAGCAAGGGGAGTATCCCCGCGCCGATGGTCGTCAATACGGTGCGTAGCACCCGGTCATCGGGCCGACAGTGGTCGGTGGCGAGAGACCTTGTGGCAGAAGCGGCTTCGGCCGCCTGACACAAGGAGGCGCCTCATCATCCATGTATCTCGCTCCACCCTTCCCTTCTTCTCTTCCTTTCCTATCCCTTCCATGACCGATGTGAGGTTGCCATGATCGCTGTCGAGCAAGGTCCCACCCGTGAGTCCTATCGAGGTCCCGCCTGCGTCACCATCCGGGGACGCGAGTTGATCGAGGAGCGCATCGCCGACATCCGCGAGCGTCGGCTAGCCGAGCTGCGGCCGCTCCTCGTCGAGCATGAGCGCGATGAGCGCTACGTCACCGAGTTCGAGAACCTCCTCGAGGAGGCGGCCCGCTGGGAGGCGTTCCTCAGCGAAGCGAAGGTCCTCGATCCCAAGGCCGCGGTCAAGGCCGGACGGGTCGACCTCGGCGTGCGGGCACGTGTCCGCACCCAGAACGGAGATGAGATCTGGGTCATCCCGGTGCATCCGGCCGAGGGCTTCCTGGATGACGAGCGCATCTCCGCGGCCTCGCCCCTCGGGTCTGCCATCCTTGGCGCACGCAAGGGCGAGACCGTCGAGGTCGATGCACCGGTGGGCACCTGGCAGTGCACCATCCTCGACGTCGCTCGGGAGCCAGCGAACCGGAAGTAGTCGTCGTCGGAGAGGAGGTCGGACGTGAGCGCCGAACTCCTCACCGCGAGCATCTTCTCCGTTCCGGTCCTGGCGTTCGCGCTCGGAATCGTCGCCGCACTTCTCCGTGCGGACCTGCGTCTTCCCGACGCGGTGTACCAGGCGATCTCGATGTACCTGCTGCTCGCCATCGGGCTCAAGGGTGGCGTCGCGCTGCGCGAGCAGTCGGTCACCGACGTGGCCGGTCCCGTCGCTGCGGCCATCGCGTTAGGCATCGTCATCCCGATCCTCGCGTTCGCCGTGCTACGGGGGATCACGCGACTCGACCCGGTCGACCGCGGGGCGATGGCTGCGCACTACGGCTCCACCTCCCTGGTCACATTCACCGCGGCTCTCGTCTTCCTCGACGCGAGTTCGATCCCCTACGAGGGATACGTCGCGACCCTCCTGGCAATCATGGAGATCCCCGGCATCCTGGTCGGATTGATGCTCGCTGGACGCGCCTCGCGCACATCCACGTGGGGTAGATCGCTGCGCGAGGTCCTCACGGGGCGCTCCATCCTCCTGCTCGCCGGTGGACTCGTGATCGGCGTGATCACCGGACCCATGGGCTACGAGCGGGTGGAGCCGTTCTTCGGCACGCTGTTCACCGGCATCCTCGCGCTCTTCCTGCTCGAAATGGGTGTGCTCGCGGGGCGCAGGCTCGGCAGCATCCGTGAGGCCGGTTGGGGACTGCTCGCCTTCGCGATCGTCTTCCCCGTCGTCGTCGGCGCGCTGGGCATCGTCACCGGAGCGGCCGTGGGTCTCTCGGAGGGAGGCGCCATGGTGCTCGGGGTGCTCTGCGCGAGCGCGTCCTATATCGCCGCCCCCGCGGCCGTGCGCCTCGCGCTGCCCACCGCGAACCCCGGCATCACGCTGACCACGAGTCTGGGCATCACCTTCCCGTTCAACCTCGTCATCGGCATCCCGCTCTACTGGTGGATCGCCCAATCGGTGTCCTTCTAGGAGGTAGGCCATGACATCCCCCCGCACGCGCATGAAGTGTCTGACCATCGTCATCGAATCCCTGATCGAGCAGCGCTTGGCAGATGATCTGCGCGCATGTGGAGCCCGCGGCTGGACGATCACCCCCGCACGCGGCGTCGGCCCGAGGAATCGGCGCGTCAGTGAACTCGAGGGAGGGAACAGCAAGATCGAGGTGATCGTCGACGACTCTGTGTGCGAGCGCATCTGGGCGATGCTCGAGCGCGACTACTTCCCCAATTACGCAGTCACCGCGTGGCTGTCCGATGTCGAGGTCGCCCGTCCCGAGAGGTACGCCACCGATGACATTGGTAGCGTCGGAGGCTAGGTCCGTGGGATCCGTGGGGAGATGACGTGAGCGACCTCATCGATACCACCGAGATGTACCTGAGGACCATCTACGAACTCGAAGAAGAGGGCATCGTCCCGATGCGCGCGCGGATCGCGGAGCGCCTGGGACAGAGCGGGCCCACCGTGTCACAGACCGTGTCCCGTATGGAGCGCGATGGACTCGTCGTTGTCGAACCGGATCGTCATCTGACCCTGACCGAGCGTGGGTACCGCGCCGCCACCCGTGTGATGCGCAAGCACCGTCTCGCCGAGTGCATGCTCGTCGACATCCTCAAGATGCCGTGGGAGGAGGTCCACGAGGAAGCCTGTCGCTGGGAGCACGTGATGAGCGACGCGGTGGAGCGCAGGCTCCTAGACGTCCTCGGCCACCCCACGGCCAGTCCGTACGGGAACCCCATTCCGGGCCTTGCCGAACTCGATCCGTCTGCGTCCGATGCGACCCTGGGTCGTGCGGGGCTGGTGCCCATCACCCAGGTTGTGAGCGAGGACGTGCAGCGTGTCACCGTGCGGCGCTTAGCCGAGACCATCCAGACGGACTTGGACGTGATGGCCCGCTTGCGTCGAGTGGGTGCGCTCCCCGGGGCGGACGTGAAGGTCTACCGGGCTGCCGAAGGCGTCATGGTCGGCAGTGCAGGGGAGTACGCCGAGATCCCCGAGGACGAGGCCGTCCACATCTTCGTGGAGTCGACCTAGGCGAGAGCGGGCGAGCGCGTGGAGAAATCCGGGCGCAGCGGCATCCCCGACTTCCCACCGGGGCCGAGTTTCACGCCCAGGGTCTGGTGCAACTGGATGGTGTCGAGATCGAATCCGAGGCGCGATGCCGCCATGTAGAGCCGCCACACGCGTGCGGTCCCGAGTCCGGCTTCCTCGACTGCCTCGTCCCAGTGGGCTTCGAGGTTCTCGCACCAGTGGGTGAGGGTGAGCGCGTAGTGCTCGCGCAGGTTCTCCTCGTGACGGATCTCGAATCCGGCATCGTTCATGACGCTCATGATGTGACCGGGGCCGGAGAGCTCGCCATCCGGGAACACGTACCTGTTGATGAATGACCGGCGGTAGTGCGTGGGGTCTGCATTGCTCGGGCGGGTGATGGTGTGGTTGAGCATGCGCCCCTCGTACTTCAACTTCCCGAAGAGGAAGGAGAAGTAACTCGGGTAGTTCGCACGTCCGATGTGCTCGGTCAGACCGATAGAGGAGACCGCATCGAACTGGGTCTCGGGAACGTCGCGGTAATCGCTGAAGCGGATCTGTGCGCGGTCGGAGAGGCCCGCGTCCTCGATCGCCTGCTGACCCCACTGCGCCTGCTGCGCACTCAACGTCACACCGATCGCGGTCACCCCGTAGTTCTTCACGGCGTGCAGCACCATGCCGCCCCAGCCGCAGCCGACGTCGAGTAGACGCATCCCGGGCTGCAGACCGAGCTTGCGACAGACCAGGTCGAACTTCTCCTCCTGCGCCACCTCGAGTGACGCTCCCGCGTACGGGAAGACGGCGCACGTGTAGGCCATGGAGGGGCCGAGCACCCACCGGTAGAAGCGGTTGCTCACGTCATAGTGGTGATGGATCGCCTCGGCATCGCGATTCTTGGAGTGTCGGCGCCCGCTCAACGTCCGCTCCTGAGGCGGAGGTGCGGGGCGCTTGATCGCGAACGGCGCGAAGGTGCGCGCCAGGGCGAACTTGTCCGACCACGTCAGGTGCGACAGGTCCATCGGGTAGAGCCGGCTCAGGGCGGTGTAGGCGTCACCGATGATCTCCAGATCCCCGCTCACGTAGGCGCGGGCCAGGCCCAGTTGGTTCGGCGAGGAGGCCAGGTACTCGACTGCGCGCGGTGTGCGCACCTCGAGGATGACGTCGTTGTCCTGCGGTCCGGAGGTCGAGCCGTCGTAGGCCCGGAAACTGACGTTTCGATCCGGGGTGACGACGAGGGAGAAGGCCTCTGCGAGCTTCACTTTCCACCCACCACTTTCTGATACAGATCCAGCAGACGATCGTCGGGATCGTAGGACTTCTTCAGCCGCGCGTACTCGCTTCCCCCGTAGATAGACCAGAAGGTCTCCTTGTCGTAGAAGGCCGTCGAGTACAGGGACTTGCGTCCATCGAGCGCGGTCACCATCTCTTCAATGCGCCGGTTGACCCGGCCCTCGGCGGGATCCACGCCCGGCGGGAGCGCCACTGTGGACCAGAATCCGACGTTCACGTAGGTCACGCTGGGATCGAACTCGTAGAGCGGCCAGCGCACATCGGGGTCACGTTGACGCAAGGGGCACACCCATACCGGCTCGATACCCACCTCGGCATGGAAGAAGTCGAGGAACTCCGCAAGGTGCTCGACGGGCACCTCGATGTCCTGCACCACGGCCTCACGCGCCGGCCGACCGCGCACGGCAGCGGCCTTCGCGCTGAATCCGAACTTGCGATCCCAGGCCACGATCTTCCAGTAGACGTCGCTGCGCAACTTCGATTTGGGCCAGAAGCGTCGGATGAGCGGCTTCTGTGCTCCCATCGCGCGGGAGCACCAGAACCAGTCGGTGTCCCACCGCCACAGGTAGTCGTGGATCGTCAGCACGTCCTCTGCCATGGACTGGATGGACCGGTAGTAGATGTCCATGCCGGTGTAGTCGCTGACGCGGAGTCCGCGGGGAACCTCACTCACCATCTCCCCGAGGGTCAGGTACTGCTCGCTCGGTGAGAAGACGGTTCCGTCGAGGAAGTCCACGCGATGGCCTTCGAACTCCCCTGCACGCGTGATCTCCTCGATGGCTGTGGCCATCGCAGTCGCCGTGGGGTAGCGGACATGGCGGAGGTGGACGAAGGGCCGGGTGCGCTCCAGTTGGATCTTCAGACGGAGTGCGTAGCCGAGTGAGCCGTAGGAGTTCGGGAAGCCGTAGAACAGCGCACTGTTCGGATCGTCGGGGGACCCCGTGACCGTGATCACCTCGCCGGTCCCCGTGAGGATGTCCATCTCGAGTACTGCTTCATGCGGGGTGCCATTCCGGAAGCTCGCGCTCTCGATGCCGAGGCCCGTCACCGCGCCACCCAGGGTGATGGTGCGCAACTGCGGCACGCATGTGGGCATGAATCCGTAGGGCAGGGTCGCCTCGACGAGGTGCTCGTAGGTGGTCATGCCGAGGACCTCGGCCGTACCGGTGACCGGGTCGACTTCCAGCACGCCATCGAATCCGGAGACGTCGAGCCCCGGCGACGCGAGGGTGGTGCGACTCCGGAACAGGTTGGACGTCCGCTTCGCCAGCCGGACGGGGGTGTCCTGGGGGAGGGATCGGAAGTTGGCGACCAATGCGTCGACGAGCGCGTCGTACCTACCCCGCCACGCGGGGACGTCCTGGCCGGCCACGGGAGAACGGTAGTCGGTGGGCACAATGCCGTTATGGGAGAGGAAGTCAGGACGGCATCGCCATCGTGGGTGCACCGTGGTTGGGTCCCGATCGTCGCGGGGGCGATCGCGTTCGTCATGACACTCCTCGCCGGTGCGGGGTTCGCGGCGGATATCGCCGTGCGCACGGCCGAGATGCGGTCGCTGATCATCGCCATCTACGCCTCGGAGTCGGTCATGGAGGACTTCCAGGAGGAGTCCATCGAGGCCGTGGAGGACCACCGGGCATCCTCGGGCGCCGACCAGGCGAAACTCGACGGTGAACTCCGCGGGCTGGCCGCGGCGGCACTGACCGAGCTCGAGGCCGCCGGTGACGAGATCGCAGGACTGCCGATCCTCCCCTGGCATCGATCGATCCTCGCCGCGCGTGAGGCCTATCTCCTCCACAACGTGGCCTGGCAGGAGTACACCGCCCGGATCACCGAGGACCCCGCCGAGCTGCTGCGCGATCAGCCGCTTGTGAACTCGACCTTCGAGGACGCCGAGCAGCCGATCCTCGACGCGATCCCGCAACCGGATCTTCTCGACCTCGCTGCCGATGTCTGGGTGATCTTCGCCCCGCCTGCCCCGACGCCCGGCGAGGTGGTCTCGACGTCGATGTCGACCGGTGTGTCGACGAAGGTCTGCGCGTGAACGAGGCATTCGAGTCGCTGGCCTTCAGTGCGATCGTCGCGCTCGCGCTCGCCGTGATCCTGCGCCACTTCGGGATCTCGATCGCCCTGCCGCTGATCGCGGCAGGCGCGATCGTCGCGGTCTCCCCGTGGGGGCCCGATGCGCTCCCGGACCCGGAGATCGTGTTGGTAGCGATCCTCGCGCCACTCGTGTTCGGCGAGGCCCTGTCCTCCTCCTTCCTGGACTTGCGCAAGGTCAGCAAACAGGTGCTCCTCCTCGCGATCGGACTCGTCATCGCCACGACGCTGGTCGTGGGAGGGGTCGCGGCATGGGTCGCTGCGATGCCCCTGGCGGCGGCCCTCGCCCTCGGCGCGGTCCTTGCACCGACGGACGCCGTGGCCGTCAGCACGGTCGCGAAGAAGGCGTCGCTTCCCCACCGACTCATCTCGATCCTCGAAGGCGAGAGTCTGGTCAACGACGGGACGGGGCTGACCGCCCTGCGCGTTGCGGTCGCCGCGGCCGTCGTCGGGAGCGTCACCCTCGTCCAGGTCGGAGGAATCTTCGCCCTCGCCGTCTCCGTCGGAGTCGGTATCGGTGCCCTGAGTGGCGTGCTCCTCTCGCAGGTACTCCGCCGCACGCGCGACTCCGTCGCGGGGAACGCGTTGATCCTCGTCGCACCCTTCGCCATCTACCTCGGCACCGAGCACCTCGAGGGCTCGGGAATCCTGGCCGTGGTCGTAGCGGCGCTCTGGATCGCCCACGCCCAGCACTCCGAGCCGGGGTCCTCGGGGCGGCTGCAGGCGAACTACGTCTGGAAGCACATGACCTTCATCTTCCAGGCCGTGGCGTTCTTCTCCATCGGATTGGAGTTCCCCGATATCTTCGAGCGCCTTCCCTCGGGTCAGATCTCACTCATCCCCGGCCTCGTGCTCGCCGTGCTCGTCGCACTCATCGTCACCCGGTTCGTCTTCGTGTTCGGGATCGTGGGTCTGACCAAGAGATATCGGCAGATCCCGAAGTGGGCGCAAAGCGCGGCCCTGGTCTCCTGGGCGGGGGCTCGCGGTCCCGTCTCGGGACTCGCGGCCTTCTCCATCCCGTTGACCATCGCCGCGGGCGCCGACTTCCCCTTCCGGGACACGATCCTGGCGACGACGTTCTGCATCATCGTGATCACGCTGATCCTGTCCCTCACCATCGCACCCTTGGCGCGCGCGCTCGGTGTTTCCGAGACTCAGGACCCCGAGGAGCTCATGCGGATCGACGCCCAACTCGCGCGCGCGGCGATCGACCGTCTGGACTCGATCATCGCCGAGGCCGATGTCAAGGAGTCACCCCTCGACCCCTCGATCATTCAGGGATTGCGTGATCAAGCCCTCGCACGCATCGAGGCCTCGGAACGCGTGGTGCGATCAGACGTGAGCGAAGGCGAGTCCGAGTATCAGTGGAAGGCGGTATCGCTTTCCCTGCTGCATGCCGAGCAGACCGAGTTGATCCGCATCCGCGACGAGGAGGGCGTGCCCGATTCGGTCATCCGGCCCAAGATGCAGGAACTCGACATGCGCGAACAGGCCCTCGAGGGCCGGTAGCCCTACGCCGCGCAGAGGGTGGCGAGGACCGCGATGTCGGGATCCTCGCGCGGATCGACTCCGACGCGGCTGATGAGTTTCGTGACGGTTCCGTCGGCCTCTGCCTCCACCCAGGCGGCGCGGTGGTCGAGTCCGAGGTGCGGCACGCCGGGCAGCAGTACGGCACCCGATGCGACACCGATGTACTCCGGTGTCGAGGGCACCGTCTCGGACGGCGGATGGAGCATCACCAGCGCTGTGGGCTGCGGATCGCTCAGTGCACCGGGGGCCGGAGCGCCGTCGCCCAGGATCGGCCCGCTACAGGTGACGAGGCCGACGACATCGGGATCGGGATCCTCGGGGAGCAGATCTGCAGCGTGGAACACCGACGTGGTCGGGAGGTAGCCGGGGCGCGCGGCGATGCGGACGGCGACCGCGAGGAACTGCGCCCACTCCCGAGTCGACTGGGGCCAGCGCCCGGACAGGATGAAACCGGCGAGGGTGTGATCGGCGCGGTGGAAGGCCGATACGCCGATATCGGGCACGTCACCTCCTGGTTGTCCTGCGCCTACTGTGCGTCAAATCCGGTTAGCACACAAGAACCCCCGAGTGCCAGGTGTCGCGGCCACGTACCCCCGCGCGGCGAACGCGTACCTTTCAGGCGTCGACCACGTACCCCTACGATCCGAAGTCGACCCGGAGGAGTCCCATGTCACGTCCCGTCGAGCAGTCCGGCACGTTCACCCTGGGTGCGGGGGGCTCCGACCCCCTGACCGTCCGCCGCCTGGGATTCGGCGCCATGCGGATCACCGGAGCCGGCATCTGGGGTGACCCGCCGGACCGGGCCGAGGCGATCCGCGTCCTGCGCTCAGCCGTCGACCTCGGCGTCGACTTCATCGACACCGCTGACTCCTACGGACCCTTCGTCAGCGAGGACCTGATCCGCGAGGCCCTCCATCCCTATGTGGGAGTCGTGATCGCCACCAAGGGAGGCCTCACGCGTCAGGGTCCCGATCAGTGGGCCTCGGTCGGTCGCCCGGAGTACCTGCGCCAGTGCGTGCAGATGTCACTGCGCCGCCTCGACGTGGAGTGCATCGACCTGTGGCAACTGCATCGCATTGATGAGAAGGTTCCGCGCGATGAGCAGTTCGGCGTGATCAAGGAGATGCAGGACGACGGGTTGATTCGTCACGTCGGCCTCTCCGAGGTGTCCGTCGCCGATCTGCAGGAGGCGCAACGCGTCGTGGACATCGTCAGCGTGCAGAACCTCTACAACGTGTCCTTCCGTGCGAGCGAGGCACTCCTCGATCACTGCGCAAACCACGGAATCGGCTTCATCCCGTGGTTCCCCCTCGGCAACCGTGAGCTCGTCAGCGCCGATGGACCGCTGGGTGGCTACGCGGCTGAACTCGGGTGCACCCCGAGCCAGGTCGCCCTCGCGTGGTTGCTCAAGCGTTCCCCGGTCATGCTCCCCATTCCGGGAACGGGCGGCAGGGAGCACCTGAAGGAGAACTGCGAGGCCGCCGCGGTCACCATGCCCGACGAGGTCTTCGCGCGCATCGAGGCGGAGTTCTCCCGCTAGCCGTGCAACACCACCCTCCGGGGGCGCAGAATCGGACCGGAGGCGGGTATGCAGATTGCAGGCAAGGTCTTCGTCGTCACCGGAGGCGGTGACGGGATAGGCCGCGAGGTCGTCCTGGAACTTGTGCGCCGCGGCGGGAGCGTGGCCGCTGTCGATCGCCGCCCTGAGGCCCTCGAGGAGACGGCTCGGCTCGCGGCACCGGCCACCATCGCCGCATTGGCACTCGACATCACCGATCGGGCCGCCGTCGAAGATCTCCCCGGTCAGGTTGCAGCTCGGCTGGGGCAGGTGGATGGCGTCATCAACGTCGCCGGCATCATCCAGCGCTTCGTGTCGATCGATGAGCTCCCGATCGAAGACATGGAACGAGTCATGAACGTCAACTTCTGGGGCACGGTGTTCATGGTGAAGGCGTTCCTCCCCGGACTCCTGCAGCGCCCCGCGGCGAGCGTCGTCAACGTGTCCAGCATGGGTGCACTGGTGCCCGTCCCTGGTCAGGGTGCCTACGGCTCAAGCAAGGCGGCGGTGAAACTGCTCACGGAATGCCTGTTCGCGGAATTGCAGGGCACGTCCGTCGTGGTCACGGAGGTCATCCCCGGTGCGGTGGGAACACACATCACGGAGAACTCCGGCGTACAGATCCCCGGCACCGTCGATGCATCCCAGGCGAAGATCACCCCGGCCCCCGACGCGGCCCGTCAGATCGTGGACGCCATCGAATCGGGGACGTTCCGCGTCCTCATCGGCGGGGATGCCCGCATGTTGGATCGACTCTCTCGCATCATGCCGACGAGGGCGATCACGTTCGTCGCCGCCCGCATGAAGAAGGCCCTGGGTCTCTGAACCAT
>CAZBWA010000034.1:12586-17096 GCA_964495555.1 uncultured Bifidobacteriaceae bacterium
GCCGGGGCGGAAGCGCAGACGGCGAAGGCGGCGGTACCGTCGAGGCATGTCCGAAGCACCCCTGGTCGATGCCTGGTACGCGGCACGAGCCCGACGCAGCAACTCGATGCAGATCCCCGGCCACAAGATGCGCTACGGCCGGGACGGGGTGACGTCGTTCGCCGAGGATCTGCTCGCGCCCCTGCTGCGCGACGACATCCCCCTCCAGGGCGGGGTGGACGACAACCTCTACTCCGGGCGTTTCCTCGAGAAGGCGGAGGCGCTGTGGGCCGAGGCGATCGGCGCGGACCACTCGCGTTTCCTCGTGGGCGGTTCGACACAGGGCAACATCGCGGCACTCACCTCCGTCGTGGCCCCGGATGTCACGATCTGCGTCGATCGCACCTCTCACCGCAGCGCCCACGCGGGACTCGTGACCTCGGGAGCCACGCCGCGCTGGATCCTCCCGAGGATCCACCCCGACTTCGGTGTTCCCGTCGGGGTCGCCGCTGAAGACATCGACATGACCGGTGCGTACGCGCTGTTCGTCACGTCACCGGCCTACGTGGGCACGATCACCGACGTGGCTCCGCTCGCGGACCTGTGCCACAGGCAGAACTCGGTCCTCATCGTCGACCAGGCCTGGGGGGCGCACCTGGATTTCATGCCCGGTGGGGGAGCGCTGGCGCGCGGCGCCGACGTCGTCACCACCAGTGTCCATAAGGCCCTCACCGGTTACTCGCAGACGGCCGTGACGTCACTCAAAGGTCACCGTGTGCTGCCGTCCACCCTCTCCCACGGAGTGGATCTCACAGCCACGACGTCCCCGTCTGCGACGCTCCTCGCCTCCATCGACGCGACACGGATCGCGCTCCTCCGTGACGGTGGAGCGAAGTTCGCATCACTCATCGAGGCGACGGCGCAGGCCCGCACGGCACTCGCGCGCATCCCGGGACTCGTGGTCCTCGACGACGCGAACCTCGGGTGCGCGATGGATCCGCTGAAGCTCACGATCTGGGTCCCGCGCACCGGAACCACGGGTGCTGCGATCGCGGCATCGCTGTGGGAGGTCGGTATCGGTGTCGAGGCAGCGGATGCCGACACCGTCATCATGACCGTGACGATCGCCGATGACCCGGGCTCCCTCGTGGACCTCGTCGCGACCCTCACCTCCGTGATCGAGGCGCAGCGCACCGACCCCCGGGTGCCGACCCCCGCCGCCACCTGGCAGATCCACCCCGACGTCGTCCTTACGCCGCGGGACGCCTACTTCGCCCACCGTGTCCGGATGCCCCTGCGCGAGGCGATCGGGAAAGTGAGCACCGAGCAGTTCTGCCCCTACCCGCCTGGCGTCCCACTCCTCGCCCCCGGTGAGCGCGTGACCGAAGAGGTCGTCGAGGCGATCGAAGTTGCCGGGCGCACCACGCGCATGGCCTACTGCAGCGACCCCACCGCTCAGACGATCGAAGTGGTGGATGAGACACGGAGCCCCTGACGGCTCCCGGGTGAGCCTGTCTCGCCGCGCGCGAGCATCCCTTCGCGTCGTGAAGGCAACGGCGCTCGCCGTGGCGATCACGACCGCCACGCTGGCACTCGTCACTCCACCCCCGGCAGCAGCGGCACCGCCCGCGCAGCTCACCATCGGTGATCTACCCCTCACGCGATGCGCGGTGCTCGATGGCACCGAGTTCCGATCGTGGTGCGGTGCGCTCGCTCGTCCGCTCGACGGTTCCGGTGAGACGATCCCGATCCGATTCGCCCTCGCACTTCCCCGTGATGCAGGACCCGGCAGCACGAAACTGACCGAGGTCCTGAATCGCCCTGTCATCGCGGCATTCGAAGGCGGTCCCGGATACGGGGGGATCGACTCGGGGTACGCCTACGCCGACATGCTCGGGCCGCTGATGTCCGAGCGCGCACTGCTCGTCATGGACGCGCGTGGGACGGGCCGCTCCTCGGCGATCGACTGTCCCGCCCTGCAGAAGGGGACCCTCGCGTACCTGAAGGCAGCGGATGCGTGTGCCACGAGGCTCGGGCCCACCGTGGACGACTACGGAACGGCGATGGCTGCCGATGACGCCGCGGCCATCATCGAGGCCCTCGGTTTCGCCCAGGCGGACATCTACGGGGACTCGTACGGAACATTCATGGCCCAGGTGCTCGCAGGACGGCACCCGGCGGTGATCCGCAGCATGGTCCTCGACGGCGCCTACCCGGTCACGGGGGAGGACGCCTGGTATCCCACGCAAGCGCCTGCGCTGACAGCCGCGTGGAAGCAAGTGTGTTACGCGGACCCCTCGTGCCGATCACGCCCCGGGGACACGGTCACGCGCATCGCCACGCTGCTCGAGCGGCTGCGCGAGGAGCCGATCACCGTGGTCGCTCCCGGCGGTGACGGGGAGCGCCATCGGATCCGCATCCACCCCTCCGATGTCCTCGACATCGCCTTTCATGGAACATATATCGACACCACGTATCAAGAGCTCGATCCGGCCGTCCGCGCCGCGCTTGCCGGGAATCCCCTCCCGCTGGGCCGGCTCGTCGCCGAGTTCCAGTACCCGGGTGGTCCCCGCGAAACGCCGCGGGAGAACAGTTCGGGGCAGTTCCTCGCGGTGACGTGTCAGGACTACCCGCAACTCTTCGACATCACGCAGCCCCGTTCGACCAGGCGCATGCAACTCGATGACGCGATCGAAAAGGCGCGCGTATCCACACCGGATCTTTTCGCACCGTTCACGGTGGACGACTACGTGAATTCGTCATGGGAGACGATCTACGACTGCCTGTCCTGGGCGCAGCTCCCGGCGGACAGATCGGGGCCACCGGCACCTCCGTCCGGGTCCTACCCGGATGTCCCGGTTCTCGTGCTCTCCGGAACTCTCGACACCATCACCACAGCCGCGGAAGGACGCATGGTTGCGGCCCAGTTCCCCCGATCACGAGCCGTGGACGTGCCCTTCGGGCTCCACGTCCAGGCGATGGGCAACACCGTTCCCTGTGCTGCGTCGATGACGCGCGCCTTCTTCGAGGACCCGGCAGGGTTCCTCGCCCAGGCGACGCCGCCCTGCTCGGCACAACGTCCGCGCATGGTTCCCACATTCGCGCGGAATTCCACGTCGCTGGGTACCGCGCGGGCAGTGGTGCTCACCGTTGCGGATGCGGTCGTCCGGATGCTCGCGTCCGAGGAAGATCGTGGCCTGGGTCTGCGCGGTGGCTCGTGGGAGGTGACCGGGTACGACTCGGATTCACTCACGATCACCATGCACAACCTCCGACTCTTCGCTGACCTGCCCGTCAGCGGCACCGCCACCTGGCGGATCGAGGACGGGGCGGTGACCACGGATGTCTCGATCCCCGGGGGACGCGTTGCGGCGCGGTGGAATGAGGAGGCGCCCACCGCACGCATCACGGGATCCCACAACGGGTCGGCGCTGCCGACGCGGGTTCCTGCACCCTGAGCGGCGCACTAGTCTGACGAACCTCGACGAAAGGGAGTCCGCACGTGGGTCTGGGAACCGACATCCGTCTAGCGAGGTTGTTCTCGCACCCCTCCGGGAACCTCTTCGGCATCGCCGTGGACCACTTCGTCGGATACGGCAGTGTGCGGGAAGGAGGCCTGAAGGATCTCCCCTCGGCGGTGGACCGGTGCATGACGGCCCGGCCGGACACGATGACCATGACCCCCGGCACCGCCAAGCACTGTTGGCCGGCGCATGTGGGTCGGGCATCCCTCATCGTCCAGGCCTCCTGCTGGACCCCGGACGACCGCATCCGAGAGCAGCTCGCAACGGCTGAAGATGCGATCCGCTTGGGTGCCGATGCACTCGCCGTCGCCATCGGTGTCCGCGGTGCTACGGAGGGTGACTTCATTCGCTGGCTTACCGACGCGGTCCGCGCGGCAGCCCCGTTCGACCTGCCTGTCGTCGCACACATCTACCCGCGTGATTACTCCGACGGAGTGAAGATCGTGTTCACCCCTGAGGAGATCGCCTACGCAGTGCGCGTCGGGATCGAGACGGGAGTCGATGTCATCAAGGTCGGCTACCCCGGGGACGAAGCGGCATTCGCCGAGATCATCTCCGCGTGCCCGGTACCCGTCGTCATGGCCGGTGGCCCTAAGGAGCCCACGCTGCGGGATGCCCTGGCGCAGATCCATGCGGGGATGCGTGCGGGAGCGCGCGGTGCCGTGGTCGGCCGCAACATCTGGGGTGAGGCGGACATGGAGCGCGCGGCGCGCGCCTACGCAGCAGTGATCCACGACGGCCTCGACGCCGATCAGGCGATCGCCCGGGCATGATCCTCGGCCTGGGGTGCCTGGCCTACGACCAGGTGCTGTTCACGGACACCCCCTGGGACACGGGTAAGGGACGCATCCTCCGACGTGAGACGCGCATCGGAGGCAATGCGCGTAATGCGCTCGCCACCGTCGCCGCCCTGGGATACCCGGCGGCGTACGTGGCGACGGTCGGGACCTCGTCGATAAGTGAGCAGGCGATGGGTGATCTCGTCGACCACGGCATCGACACCCGAT
>CAZBWA010000035.1:0-16970 GCA_964495555.1 uncultured Bifidobacteriaceae bacterium
GTGCGCGCGCTGATCTCCTGCGCGGTGTACTTCTTGCCGTCGATCTCGGTGGTCCAGTTCGTGCCCATATGGCGCTTGACCGAGCGGATCGTGCGGTCGACGTTGGTGACGGCCTGGCGCTTGGCGACCTCGCCGACGAGCACCTCACCGTTCTTGGCGAAGGCCACGACGGACGGGGTGGTCCGGGAGCCTTCCGCATTCGCTATGACGACGGGTTCGCCGCCCTCGAGGACCGAGACCACGGAGTTGGTGGTTCCCAGGTCGATACCCACTGCACGGGCCATGTGTCGTACTCCTTCTATCTACGCCGGGGGCCTCCCCCGGAAGTCTGGGCATCAAGTATGTACGACTGTCAGACAAATTGCAAGTTGTGACTCATATACCTTGAGTTAGTTTCGCTCATATAGAGCGGCGTCGACCAGGTCTCTGCTGAGAAACGGATAATTCGGACATACCCTCGGTCTGCCCTACGAGGCACCCCGGGCAGGCCTCTCGGGCCCGCACACCACGGGGCGTTAGCGTCGGACCGTGGAGCACATGACGATCCGGGCCCTGGTGGGGATCGCGATCACCGTGGTCCTCCTGGCCTTCGCCGCCAAGCGGGGCTGGTTCCTCTTCTCCCTGGCGAGGTCCGGGCAGCCCGCGGTGGGCCGCACCACCGATGTGCCCAAGCGGATCGAGGCCGAGGCCACCGAGGTGTTCGGCCAGAAGAAGCTGCTCGCCTGGACCATCCCAGGCCTCGCGCACTTCCTGGCCTTCTGGGGTTTCGTGATCCTCGGGATCACGGTGGTCGAGGCGTTCGGTGAGCTCGTCATCGAGTACTTCGCCTTCCCCGTCATCGGGAACTGGGCGGTCATCCGCTTCATGGAGGACCTGTTCGCGGTCCTCGTCTTCGTCGGCATCGTGATGTTCGCCCTCATCCGCCTTGCAAACAACCCTGCCAAGCAGGGTCGGGCCTCGCGCTTCTTCGGTTCGCACACCACGGGCGCGTGGCTGGTGCTGCTCATGATCTTCCTGGTGGTCTTCACGCTCCTCACCTACCGAGGCGCGAAGGTCAACACGATCGCAGGCCTTCCCGAGCACGAGTGGAAGATGGACGGCGCCTTCGCCTCACAGTGGTTCGGGGTGATCCTCGAGCCGTTCGGCAAGGACGCGAACCTCTGGATCGAAACGGTCTTCGTCTGGGCGCACGTCACCGTGATCCTGGTGTTCCTGCTCATCGTGCTGCACAGCAAGCACCTGCACATCTTCTCCTCCCCCATCAACGTCTTCACCTCGCGCCGACCGAATGCCCTCGGTCCGCTCCTGCCGATCTACTACAAGGGGGAGCCGGTCAACTTCGAGGACCCCCCCGACGACGCACGCTTCGGCAAAGGTCAGATCCAGGACTTCACGTGGAAGAACTACCTGGACTTCATGGCCTGCACCGAGTGCGGGCGCTGCCAATCGCAGTGTCCGGCCTGGAACACCGACAAGCCGTTGAGTCCGAAGTTGCTGATCCTCGACCTGCGTGACCAGATGTACGGGACCGCGCCCTACCTCATGAAGACTGCGGGCGAGGATCTGCCGCAGGGCGACCTCGACGAGAAGGCGCTCGCGCAGTCACCCGCCTCGGCTCAAGAACTGCTCACGACACCCTTCATTGGCTCACGCGAGGGGACCGAGCGCGCAGGCGAGGACGGCTACACCTTCGATGGCCACCGCGCCATGGGACCCGAGCTCCCGATCATCGCCGACGACGTCCTGTGGTCCTGCACCACGTGCGGCGCGTGCGTGAACCAATGCCCTGTCGACATCGAGCACATCGATCACATCGTCGACATGCGCCGCCACCAGGTGATGGTCGCCACCGAGTTCCCCAGCGAGCTCAACGGGATGTTCAAGAACGTGGAGAGCAAGGGCAATCCCTGGGGTATGAACGCCTCGGCCCGTAACGCGTGGATCGAGGAGGTCGACTTCCCGGTTCGCGTCTTCGGCATGGAGGGGGAGGAGCAGATTCCCGCCGACGTCGACTACTTGTTCTGGGTGGGCTGCGCGGGTGCGCTCGAGGATCGCGCCAAGCGCACGACCAAGGCCGTGGCCGAACTTCTGCATACGGCCGGGGTGAATTTCATGGTGCTGGGGGAGAACGAGACGTGCACGGGTGATCCCGCTCGTCGCGCCGGCAACGAGTTCTTGTTCCAGATGCAAGCCATGCAGAACGTGGAGATGCTCAACGAGATCAAGGCGACCAAGATCGTGGTCACCTGCCCCCACTGCCTCAACACCCTCGGCCGGGAATACCCGCAGAACGGCGGTCACTACGAGGTCGTGCATCACACCCAACTGCTCAACCAACTGGTGAGCGAGGGGCGCCTGACCCCGGTCAAGGAGGTTCCCGGATCGGTGACGTATCACGATCCCTGTTACCTCGGCCGTCACAACAACGTCTATGCACCGCCGCGCGAGCTCATCGACGTCAGCACCTCCACGCGCGTGGAGATGCCGCGTCACGGCGCGAAGTCCTTCTGCTGCGGTGCCGGCGGGGCACGCATGTGGATGGAAGAGAAGATCGGCACAAAGGTCAACGTGAACCGTGCCGACGAGGCCATCGCCACCGGAGCCGAGACGATTGCCGTGGCCTGTCCGTTCTGCTCGGTGATGCTGAACGACGCCGTCACCGCACGCCAGCAGGAGGGTCAGGCTTCGGGGGTGGTCGTCCACGACGTCGCGACACTGCTCCTCGACTCCGTACGCCGCACGTGATGGATCTCGAAGGCCTGCGACGCGAGGAGTCCGTCCCCCTGCGCGGTGACGTGACCCTCGAGCTCGCGCGTGCGATCGGACGGCGCGCCCAGGAGCTGGGGGAGGCGCGTCGGCTTCCGATCGCGATCTGCGTACGGCTCGAAGGCCGCACGATCTTCCAGGTGGGCCTCGATGGGAGCGCACCGATCAACGATGACTGGATGATGAAGAAGATCCGGGTCACCGAGAAGTTCCACCAGGCCACGCTGCTCGTGCGCGCGGAGCACGAGGCCGAGGGTAAGGACTTCCACGCGACGCACGGCGGCACGCCCGATCACTGGGCCCCGGCCGGCGGAGCGGTCTGCCTGCGCGACGCGACGTTGACCTTCCGCGGGGTACTCGTGGTCTCGGGTCTCACCCAGCGCGAGGACCACGCACTCTGCCGGGAGATCCTCGCGGAGTTCTCCTAGGTTCAGCCGGGATACGAAATGCATCCCATGTTCGTGGGCTCACCCATCTCGATCACACAGATGAGCGTCCAGCAGCGTGCACGCGAATCGGTGGAACCTGGATCCATGGGAACCTGATCCATCTGTCCGTGCTCCGCCATGCGAGCTCGGGCTTGTAGGTGGTGGCGGGCTTCGAATACAGGACCGCGACTCGGACATCCGCATCCGCCGGCAGCAGGTGCCGCACGAAATGCAGCGTCGCACCGGTGTCGGCAACATCGTCCGCGACGAGCACGCGCTTGCCGGAGAGATCGGCGAGGTAGGGCTCCTGGCCGATCAGGATCGGCGCGGGCAGGGTCTCGCCCGCGTCGGTGTAGAACTCCACGTTGACGTGGCGCACGTCCTTGATGTCCAACGCGTAGGCGATCCCGGCTGCGACGAAGAGTCCCCCGCGGACCACACCCAGGATGGCGTCGGGGATCCACCCGTCGTCGACCAGGGTCTGCGCGAGGTAGCGGATGCCCACACCGAAGTCCGCGTAGTCGAAGATCTCGAGTTCCGCCTCGGGTGGCATCGGCATGGCTAGAGCTTTGTGCGGTGGAAGTTCGCGAAGGATCGGCTCGGCGTGGGACCGCGCTGGCCCTGGTACCGCGACCCGTACTTCTCCGAGCCGTAGGGATGCTCGGCAGGGGAGGAGAGCCGGAACAGGCACAGTTGACCGATCTTCATCCCGGGATACAGCGTGATCGGCAGGGTCGCCACATTCGACAGCTCCAGTGTCACGTGCCCGGAGAAGCCGGGGTCGATGAACCCGGCCGTCGAGTGCGTGAGCAATCCGAGCCGTCCCAGGGAGGACTTCCCCTCGAGCCGTCCGGCGATGTCGTCGGGCAGCGTGATGACCTCATACGTGGATCCGAGGACGAACTCGCCGGGATGCAGGATGAAGGGCTCCTCACCCACGGGCTCGATGAGTCGAGTGAGGTCGGGCTGCTCGACACTCGGATCGATGTGCGGGTAGCGGTGGTTCTCGAAGACCCGGAACCAGCGGTCCAGCCGGACGTCGATGCTGGACGGCTGGATCATGCCCTCGTCGTAGGGCTCGACGCGCACGCGGTCGGCGGCGATCTCCGCCGTGATGTCCCGGTCGCTCAGCAGCACGCGGTGAAGGCTATCGGGGGTTCAGTGGAGCAAGTCGGAAAGGTCGTCCGGGGCATCCGCCCCGCACTCCTCGAGGGCCTCGAGGGGCACGTGGTGGAGGGCGGCCTGGTTGGTGGCCTTGAGGACCACGGGGGCCTTGATACCCGCGGCGTAGGACTGCAGCCACCGTCCCGCGCACACGCCCCAGCGATCCCCAGGGTTCAAGCCGGGGAATCCGAACTCCGGGTGCGGCGTGGACAGATCGTTGCCGATCTCCTTCTGGTGCTCGAGGAACTCGGCCGTGACCACCGCGCAGACGGTGTGCGAGCCCAGATCCTCCGGCCCGGTGGTGGTGTACCCATCGCGGTAGAAGCCGGTCAGGGGATCGATGCTGCAGATCTCCAGCGGCTCCCCATAGACGTTGCGCTGCTCCATTCCCTCACCCTAGGCCGACGCCGAAACGGTCGCATCCGGTTCGCGGGCGCCCGCCCGGATCCCGTCAATCCGGTCGAACCAGTCGAGGAGCCAGACCGTGATCACGAATCCCAGAGCCTCGTCGTGGGTGGTGGGGGCCTCGCGTAGCGTCCCCCAGTCCGCCGTCGTGTTCGCCGGCTCCCATTCGGCGACGTTCCCCTGGGCCACGCGATTCGCCGTGGATGTCCAGAACTGATCACCCTCGGCTATCCGAACCTCTACCAGTGCGCTCAGGGACGGTGACCAGGCCGCGGGGGCCTGTGCGTCGGTGAACGGGGACATCGTGCGCGCCACGTTCACGAGGAGGTAGCAGTCACCGGTGAGTGCCAACCACCCGGAGAACCGCGGCATGCCGGGTCCGCGCTGCATAAGAGCCACGTCGTAGGTCTCCGATCCCACGAGGAGAGCACGTCGCGCATGTGCGAGGTCGTCGCGGATGATCGTTGGATCGGAGCGTGTCGCGAACGAGCGGGCGACGGCCGCCGCGTACTTCCACGATGTCACGATGGACCCGGACATCGCCTTATCGAGCGCGCCCAGGGCTCCCCCCGGCCAGATGACGAGGGCGACGGTTACCGCGATGAGCGCCCCGAGACCGATATCGAAGATCCGGTACGTGCCCGTGACCACGTCGGGCGGCCACCGCGTGATCGCGATCAAGATCAATACGAATCCCGTGAACGATGCCTGAGCGATCGGATACTTCAGGGCGACCGCGCTCCAGCCCGCCAGGAATACGGAGATGGGAAGCAAGATCCACATCACAAGCACATTGCCGTCGAAGGCAGCGATGACGAGCGAGGCGACAACGACACCGATAGCGGTGCCCAGAAGCGCTTGCCACGCATTACGTCGCGTCGTGAAGGAGTCGAATCGCAGGACAGCGATGACCCCGAGCAGCACCCAGAAGCCATCCTGGATGTCGGTCAGGCTCACGATGACCATCGCAATGGCTAGGCCCAGTGCGCTGCGAACGGCATTCCGCAGCCATCCCGAGTCGAGAGTAAGTTGCGATCGCACGAAAGTCGCGAGCGATCTGCGCGGGACCGACAGTGCACCGCGTGCCTCATCGATCGGCTTGCCATTTACTTCGCGAACCAGTTGGGCGGTCTGCTCCACGATCATGCTCGAGAGGCCGATGATGTGCTGCTTGGTGACATCGACAGCGATGTCCGAAGGCTGGCTTCCCTGACTCGACCGATCCAGCACGTCGACCGTGACGGCCTCGCGGAAGGCATCTCGTGCTGCTGCGATCCCTTCGATGCTGGGAGCCTGCTGCGGATCACGCAAAGCCGCTGCGGAGGCGCGCTGGGTGAGCTCGATCTGCTGTGCGAGTTCCCGAGCAGCGTCGACGCTGGGGCCATGTCCCTCCGTGGGATGTTGCTCCAGACGAGGATCCCGCACGACCTGGCGCATGCCCCAGACATGATCGATGAGCAGACTCAACGCCCGCTCCTTCTGTGTGACACCAGATGAACGAAAGGGCTTCCCCGCATGCACACTGCGCAAGTCGGTGAGGAGGTCATCCAGCGACGTCGCGATGCCGCGAACCCTGGCGGCATCGAAAGGCTCGAGCCACGACGCACGCGCCATGTCCGCCGAACGGTCCAAAATGTCCGCGAGGAGCTGACGGGCCCGATCCTGACGTTGGCGTGGGAGCACCACGAGGGCGACGATCGTGCACACGCTCACGGCTATCCACCACGCCGTGAGTGCGTCGGGGATCGTGGTGCCACGGGTGCCGATGCAAACAGCCACAATGAACATCAGCAGCGCAGCGGGCGCCCCCACGGCGACGTTTCCGCGGAACATCTGCGCGAGGTAGGTCAGGAACGCGATCACGAGCGTCCCGATCGCGGCGGTGAGCGGATTTCCGGAGATGAGCATTCCGAGGGCGATGAGCCCGGTCACAACGATGCCGGTGCCGAGATAGTCGATCGTGCGCTGCCGAACCGATCCCGCATAGTCGGCTGTCATGAGCAGCCCCACGGCACCGAAGCCGGCGAAGCTCGCGGCCGAGGCATCGTCGAAGACGTACAAGGCAGCGAACAGTGTCACGGGCAGGGCGATCGCGGCGCGGATACCGCGCTTCAACCCGATCTGACCCGGGTCATGAAGGGCCAGCCAGTCGCGCAGACCGTTGCTCCGCCCAGCCACGCGGACACCCTAGGACCGGAACTCGCCTTCCGTCTCCTGCGTCGGACCTTCGTGATCCTGCGTCGAGCGCTCGTCGTGGCGTTCCTCGCCGTGGCGTTCCTCGCCGGCCCGACCACGGTGGCATACGCCACCTCGCTCACCGAGGATGCGCGATCTCTCCGGTCGTCCGTCGTGCTGTTGACCCAGGGGTACGAGCGGGACTTCGGTGACCGGGTCTCTGCGACCGAGCGGGCCGAGCTCTCGGCCCTGGGTGCCCAGGCCCGACGCCAGATGAACGCACTCGTGGGAGCTATCCGTAAAGCCGAGCGATCCGGTGACGCAGTGGATTGGCGCGCCGCTCGCACCGTGCACGAATCTGCCCTCGCGTCGGCCGAGGCGAACTTCGGTCGGGCTGCGGCTGTCGTGCAGCCCCACCTCTCGCTCGGTGAGCAACTGAAGGCCTACTCCGACTACACCCGTACCTTGCGCGCGTTCGAGCGACTGGGACAGCAGATACCCGAAAACGCAGGTCGATAGACTCCCCACCGCAACCTCGGTTGCGTGCGGGTGTAGTTCAATGGCAGAACATCAGCTTCCCAAGCTGACAGCGCGGGTTCGATTCCCGTCACCCGCTCCAGGCCCCGACCCCTTCAGCGGTGACTCAACGGAGCGCGCAACGGGACACTCAGGTCGACGAGATCCGGAGGTCACCGCCCCGGATGGCCGTGGGACAGGGTGCTCGTCATGTGCGCTGCGGAGATCCTCCGGTCGATGATGCCCCGCGCGGTCTCCAGCAGGTGAGTCCCCGACACCCGAGAGAAGTCCCGCATGAGCGAATAGGCCGCGTTCATGTCCACCTGAGCCTGCTCAGCAAGCATTCCCTTCGCCTGTTCGATCGTCACCCGGGCGTTGATGGTCGTCTGGATCTGTTCCGCGAGAAACGTCGCTTCCATGGGAAGGGCGCGATTGATGAGTCCTATCGCGGCAAGGTCGGCGAGAGCTCGTGCTGCCTGTTCGGCACTGTCATCGAGGTCGGTGGGATTCGCCCACAGGATGTTGAGCGCACCGAAGCATTGATCGCGGACACGGAGCGGTGTGGCAAGAGCTGCGACGTAGCCGCTCTCGATGGCGCGAGGCCCGAAGATCGGCCAGCGATCGTCCTCGCGCAGATCCAATGAGACGACCTGTCGACCGGAATTCCAGCAGTCCAGGCACGGGCCTTCATCAGCTTGGATCTCGAACAACTCGAGTGTCCGCATGCTCTCATCCGAAGCGGCGACGACATGGAGTACGTGGGCGGCATCACTCACCATCACACCCGCGGCAGACGCGTTCACGACATCGATAGTCGAGGACACGAGGGATGAGGCGAGATCGACGTAGTCGAACTCCTTGACCATAGCCTCCATCGCACTGATCAAGGTCCCCGCGAGTTCCGGGTCCTGCGCTCTAATCTCTTGATTCTCTGGCATCAGCTATCCATCCGAATCTCTCGAGCGATGATTCTCCTCGCCAACTCCTGCATCGTCATGTCTTCCGCCAAAGCAAAGGCCCTCATGCGGGCGAGCGCATCCGTGATGGAGAGGTTCTCCTGTTGGGCAACCATGCCCACCGCCTGGTGCACGAGTAATTGACCCCGACTCTCCACCGAGAGCAGGTCGATGACCGCTCCGCCTTGGAGTCCGGATTGCATGAGCAACAGTGCTGAGGTGCACAGGTCCGCCAGGACGACCAAGTCCGAGAACTCGACGGCGGTCAGGCGCCCCGCGCTCTTCCGGCACACCTCCAGAACACCGATCGAGATGCTGCCCACGTGCAGGGGGAAGGCGAAAAGCGCCTCGACGCCATGCTGCTGGGCATCCAGGCCGACCACCGGCCAGTTCTCGACTGCGCCAGTCAGCAGTTGCTCGGCCAGCACCGCCCGGTGCTCGCGCAAGGCCTGGTGGGCCGGACCCTCACCACGCTGCACCTCCAACTCACTCAGGATGCCCCCGAGGGAGCCGGCCGACGCCACACACCCCGAGATCTGACCATCACTCTGGACCAGGATCGCCGACCCGTCCACACCGGCGGTCACCGCGAGATGACACAAGCGCTCGGCGACTGAGAGGTTCGACTCCTGGCCCAACGCGCGGATGAAGTCCGCGCGGCGAGTGCTCGCCATAGGGCTGGACCTCATCCCTTGCAGAAAACAGACAGAAATGCCAGCGTAGCTGAATTCGCCTTACTACGCCGAACGCAGATAAGGAACCTCACGAATCGCTGGCAGTACGTCCAAGACAGCGCGCCCTGATGCGGTGGTCGGTCTACTCACCTACTCTGACCACAGTTGCACGGACATGATCGGCTGTGTCCGAGCCAGGATCGACGGAGAGGGAGATACGGAGAGGGAGATATGGATGCTGCAACCATCCTCCTCGTCGAGCCGCACGGGCCTACACGTATCGAGATCCACACCGAACTGACCACCGCGGGACTGAACGTCCTCCAGGATGCTGGCAGCGACATAGCCGGAATCGTGAGGTTCAAGTCGACGGTCTCGGCCCTGGTCGTGGGGCCCAGTCTCGAACACACGCACCAGATTCACGCAATCCGATTGTTCCGGGCTGTCTCCCTGGCCCCGATCGTGGCTATCAGCACGAGTGACGAGGAAGCTGATGAGCTCCGGTTGCTCTCCGCAGGGGCTACGGAGTTCTTCACCCTCCCCCTGCGGAGCGCCGTCTTCAAGGCACGCCTGCTGGGGCGGATCCGAGACTTCGAACAACACCTGCGGCCGAAGGTGCGCAATTTCGGCAATATCCATCTCCGCATCGACGAAAGAACCGTCGAAGTCGACGGTACGTCCATCGACCTCACGAAGACGGAATTCGAGATCCTGGCCGTCATGTCGGAGAGTCCGTACCGGGTCTTCTCCCGTCGGGAACTGGCCGAGGCGATCTGGGATGACGAGTGGGGCAACGACGACCACCGCCTGGAAGCCCACATGTCACGACTCCGCAAGAAGCTCAATGAGCATGGGGGCGGCCTTCACCTCACAGCTATCCGCGGTATCGGGTATCAACTCCTGGCCCGACCGCAATCGGCCTCGGCAACGGACGTCCACACAGGCTGACGGTTCAGACCCCGATCACGGACAGCGGGACAAGCGCCGCAGATGCATGTCAGCCACCCGCCCCACTCCCGTCGGGCGCATCGCTCGCCCCGACGGACACCTGGAAGGACAGCACTGGAAGGTCGGCGGCGTCCGTGGGGAACGACCCCCAGACGGTGACGCGGGTGACCCCCTCGCCCAGCGCAACGACCCCCGCCTGCCCGTCCCCCTCGCTCGGCTGCACCGGGTAGGCGATGGCGGTGTCATCCGATTCGACGTAGACCGCATCCATGGGTACACCGAGGTCGCCGATGATCACCGTCTGGCCGAAGACGACATCGATGGTCGCACCCTCATCCTCCATCGCGACAACGATGGGGGGCGGACTGGACGTATCCGGGCCCATCGATCCCTGTTGGGCGAGCGGATCCGAGCAGGCTGCGAGCGTGAGCAGGAGCCCTGCCATCACGCCCCACCTAACGATGCGCATCGGGTGGGCCTCCGGGAGGATCCTGGCGGCGTAACTCCTCGAGGTGCGACTGCCAGGCGAGGGCATCAGGATCCGTCACCTCCGTGGTCATGGCTGCGTCCTCCCGCTGGAACTGTCGGATGCGGTCCCGGTAACGATCGGTGAACCATCTCGTGAGGTTGCCGTGCTTGCGATAGCGGTTCCAGACGACCACGGCGAACACTCCGATGAGGGGCCATTGGAAGGTGTAGACGAGGGCCCGATCCACTCCCTCGCTTGCGCGACGCGCTTCGACGATCGTGGCGAAGGTGCACAGGGCGAGGACGAGGACCAGCGGTACATGCAATTGCCAGAAATCCCTGACTTTGCTGCGATTTCCCTCAGTCATGCGGACGCCTCCTCGAGGACAGCCGATGCGCGCTGGCCTGACCGGTCACGCACGGATGCCGCAAGGAGGACGAGCAATCCCTCCGCGAGCAGGAGGACCACCCATGTCCCGGTTGCCGTCACGCCCACCGTGCCGCGCAGAGTCCACCAGAGGACGAGGGGCCAGCCCACCATGAGGACGGCGATCGCGGTGAGGCTGCGCGCCCGCGCTGCCGCAGCGATCGCGCAATACCCCGCGGCGAGGACCGCGAGGCATCCGAGGATGGTGAGGAGGCCGAGCCCCGGGATGACCGGGGCGATCGCCGCCGTAACCGCGATGGCTCCCACGGCGACGGCATCCGGATACGCGCACAACCGATGCGCGGCTCGTGTGGCGCGGTCGCCGAACCAGAGCACGGCCCATGCCGGAACCGCCACGCCGATGAGCACCAGCACCCCGGGTGCTACCGCGTCGCCCACGACACCGCCCGGTGGCGCTGTGCGGCTCAAGGCGACCGCCAGCCCGACGGCCACCGACATCCAGATCACCTCGAAGGCGATGAGTCGGAGGAAGTAGGTCGCGGACTCGGGCGGCGCAGTGCCCGCTGCGAGCTGACGCAGGAGGAGTCGATGCTTCCAGCCGTAGCCGATCAGGATGACCAGTACGAGGGTCTTCGCCAGGATGATCGCCCCGTACTGACTCGTCACGAGTTCTGCCAGGGACTCCAGCCGGGTGGCTGCGTTGAGCAGGCCCGTCTCGGCGAGAAGGACGACGCAGATCAACGCGACTCCGCTGAACCGGCGGATTGCGGCATCGGCCTGACCGACATCCACGCTCACCAACCCGGCGAGCGCCACCACGCCACCCACCCACATCCCCATGGCAACGAGGTGGAGGCCGAGGCTCACCGTCGCCACGGTGTGGCCACCCTCCATGCTCGAATGCCCGGCGAACCCCGGCAGGAAGGCCGCGCTCAGCGCAAGGAGGAGGACGATCGTCAGGGCGATGCGCCCTCGGGTCGCCCACGCCAGAAGAGCAATCACGCCGACGAGGCCGAGTTGAATCAGGATCACCTGACCCAGGGTCGTCTGGGAGAGCAGCGACCACACGATGGTCGGATCGAGGGAGCCGCGGAGCGGCAGGGCCAGCACTTCCGAGACGGTGAGCGGGATCTGCATCACCAGGAGGAACCACCAGGCACCCGCGAACAGGCTCGTCAGTTGGAGCATGCGAGGTGAGGGGGACGTGACGAGTATCCCTCCCACCAACAGGAATCCCACGGTCAGCGCCATCGCGAGATCCCGCGCGAAGAGATCGAGGGGGAGGGCCCACAGTGTCGTGATCGGAGTCTGGGGCAAACCCGGGATGTCGGTCGGATTCAGTGCGTCCAATGTGGCCAGGACGACGAGCATCACAGGGATTCCGGCCCAGATGCCCAGGGCCACTTTCGGGCGCATCAAGGACTGGGCGAGGGCGATGCCGAGGGTGACGCGGACGGTGAGGGTGACGCGGAAGGTGACGCGGACGGAGCCGGTTGCGATGTCCGCGGCTCGAACCCACCGAATCGCGTGGGGTTGTCATTCGGACTGACCTTCATGACCGACGTGACCACGGCCCCGAGGAGGAAGGCGATCGCGATCCAGGTCACCCAGATCGACACGAATTGGGACTGCCAGGGGTTGTCCTGCGAGATGAGTCCCATGCGCACGCGATTCGTGATGCCCAACAGCAGGAAGATCACGACGAGCAGGTGGACGATGTTGCCCGAGAGCAGCACCAAGACCGCCGAGGCGTACGTGCCATTCGCAGAGCCGAACGGGAGCGTCGAGATCTGCCACCACTGGGCTACAAGAGTCGCCACAGCCAACACGATCGTGGCGGCACCGACGGCGGTGGCGACGGTGTGGTCGCCGCGGCGCACGAGTCGATAGGACCACCACGTGAGAGCCGAGGTGAGCACGACGGCGGCCGCGATGATCCAGAAGGGCCCATCCGGCGCAAAGGACGTACCCGTCGCGGGCGGTGCCTGACCGTTGCTCATGAAGTCGCTGAATTGCGATCCCGGAGGTGCCCAGCCGTTGTTGACATTGAGCGCCCAGAGATACGAGTAACTGATGATCAGGGCGAGGGTGCCCATCAGATCGATGACGATCAGGAGATACACACCCAGCCGGTTGCGGGAGGCGACGACCGCGACGGGCTCGCCGGTCGTGGGCGACACGGGACGTGATTGGGCGGTATCGCTCATGGCGCACCCGCCTTCACGTTGGCGTCCGTTGCGGGCGCGTCATAGGGATCTGGGACGCCGTAGTTGTAGGGGCGCTCGGTGACCACCGGAAGCACCGAGAAGTTGTCCAGGGGAACCGGCGTAGGCGTCTGCCACTCGAGCGACTTCGATGCCCAGGGGTTCCCGCCTGCGATCTTCCCATGGCGCCACGAGAACACAATGGCCGCGAGGAAGATCAGCATGCCGATTCCGATCGTGTACGCGCCGATCGTCGACAGCCAGTTCGAGATGTTGAACAGGTTGTCGAACTGGAGGACGCGGCGCGGCTGCCCCTGCAGCCCGGCGACGAACATGGAGCCAAAGGTCAACTGGAAGCCCGCGAAGGCCGTCCACAGTCCGATGGAGCCCAAGCGTTCGTCGAGCATGTGGCCCGTCATCTTCGGGAAGTAGAAGGCAATTCCGGCCATAGCACCGAAGAGGCCTGCACCCATCAGCATGTAGTGGAAGTGCGCGACGACGAACATGCTTCCGTGGAAGTACTGGTCGGCGGGGACATCCGACAGGTAGATGCCGGTGACTCCGCCGATCATCTTGTTGAAGATGACGGCGTACACGGCCATGAGTGGCAGTCGCGTCCACGAGGTACCACGCCACAAGGTTCCGATCGCCACGAGGACGAGGAATCCGACCGGGATCGAGATCATTTCCGTGGAGAGCATGAACGGGTAATTGGCGAAGGGCGCCCAACCGGTCATGTACATGTGGTGCGCCCACACCAGCCCGCTGAGGATCACCACGCCCACCACGCCTGCCACCGCGAAGCCGAAGGCGAACAGCGGTTTGCGCATGAAGACGGGGATGATCTCGAGCACGACGGCCATCGATGGGATGAGGATGACGTACACCTCGGGGTGGCCGAGCAACCAGAAGAGGTTCTCGTAGAGCCAGACGCTTCCACCCTCGACGGGGTTGAAGAACGATGTGCCGAAGACACGGTCGGTCAGGGCGAGGATCTGGGAGTACTGATAGAACGGGAATGCGTACAGGCCCATGAGCGCTGCGCCGAAGATCCCGTAGACGAGGATGGGAGTCCGCGCCCAGGTCATCCCCTTCGCCCGCATGCGCAGGATCGTCGTCATCAGGTTCACCGAAGCGATGCCGGTGGAGATCGCGAAGACGATGATCGTCATCTGGTAGCCGATCATGCCGGGGGGAGACTGGCTCGCCAGCGGCTGATACACCGACCATCCGTCACGGATGCCGCCGGCGAACATCGACGCGACAAGACAGGGGACCGCGGCGGCCAGGAGCCAGAAACTCAGCGCGTTGAGGCGCGGGAAGGCCATGTCGCGCGCGCCGATCATGATCGGCACGATGAAGTTGCCCACCGGTCCCGAGATGGCGATGATCATCGCGATCACCATGGCGATGCCATGCGTACCGATCAGGGTGTTGTAGAAGTCAGGGGAGAACACCTCGGCCCATGTGACACCGAGTTCGGTTCGGATGAGCATCGCGAGCAGGCCACCGAGGCCGATGATCACCATGAACCCGACGAGGTACTGGATACCCACGACCTTGTGGTCGGTGGTGTAGCGGAAGTAGCGACTCACGCCCATGCCCTTACCGGCCATGAATTCGGCATCGGCGTGCGTGAGATCCCGCCCGAGGAGCCACCGGAGGGGGCCGATGAAGGCGCCGATACCGATCATGAACCCGAGCACCCAGCCCACGAGCATCGCGAGGAATCCGACTTCGATCCTCACCGGAGCGAAGGTGGAGCTCGTGGTCCCCGCAGGCACGATCAGATCAGCGATGAACCGGAACACCGCCGCGAGGACGATCCCGCTGATCACGGCGGTGACGACGTTGAAGTGGCGGATCAGACCGCCCGGCTTCCCATGCTGGGTCGGCTGCGGGACGTCCTGCTCCTGGACGATGGTGGCACTGCTCATGAAGTCGATCCTCCGCCCATTTCGCGCATCGCAGCAGCGAAGGTCTCCTTCGGGAGCACCTCGATCGTGGTCTCCATGTAGGCATGGTGCAGGCCACACAACTCCGCACACCGCACGTTGAAGACGCCTTCCTTGGTGGGAGTGACGCCCGTTTGCGTGACGGCACCCGGGTTTGCGTCGATCTTGACACCGAGTTCGACAGCCCAGAAGTTGTGGATCACATCCTTGGACGTGACGTTGAAGTAGACGGGTCGATCCTTCTCGAGGTAGAGGACGGAGGTGGTGGCACCGTCATATCCCGGGTACTCGAATGTCCACACCCACTGCTGTCCCGTGACGTTGATGATGAGGGGCTGCTCATCCGAGGGCTGCTGGTCCGCGGGGATGGATCCGTAGGAGTTCGCCGTGATCGACGCGAGCTCGATCATCCCCCACACCACGAGAAACAGGGCGAGGACGCTGGAGACCGCGGTCCACATGATCGTGCCGGTCCGGTTGGTGCGAATCGCCGGACTGTCCTGCATCGGCGGTTCCTCAGAGGAGATGCGCTTCCAGCCGAGGAGGCTGTAGACGAGCACGGCGAAGACGAACGCCGTGATGGGGATGGAGACGATCGTGAACCAGAAGACCGTCTTCTCGATGTCCGCCATGATCGGTGACGCAGGGGCGCCCGTCTGGTTCATGGCGGCCACGATCAACCAGGCCAAGGGGAGCAACACGAAGCCGATCACGACGGTGAGGATCAGGATCGCGCGCGCATAGGGTCGGCTCACCCACTCCCGGATCCGGTTCGCCGTGGCGGGTCGATTCGTCGGGGCCTCGGGCCCGTCGCTATCGAAGAGCGTTTGGTGGGCCATCAGACGACCTCGAAGGTGCCGGCCATCCAGCCGCGCGTCTGCATCGGACCACCGAACTCCTGGTACAGATCACCGCAGGGGAACTCGCAGTTCCAGACGTAGGTGCCCGCATCCCCCGTGATGAACGTGACGGATATCTCCTGGGGTGTGACCGGATAGCCGTTCGCATCCGTCTTCACACTCGACGGCACCATCGGCAGTGGGACGGACAAGAAGAGATTCGGCTGCCCCGTCTCCGGGTACTGGTGGACCGTGAACGTGTGACCGACCGAATTGGAGTCGATCTCGGTCACGGACTTGCCGTTGACCTTCATTGTTCCGTCCATCGTGCCGTGCACCTTGGCGAAGAACGGGTTGTAGATCTGGCCGCCACTATCGAACTGGCGGAACTTGATCGTGATGGCGGAGTTCGCCGGCACGCGGATCGTCGTCGACGGGTTGTAGAACGGCTGGCCCGAGAGGGCATCTGCGAGGAGGAGTGGCTCCTTCGGCGGGGCAACAGCGGGCGAACTATTCGGGTAGACGTCGAGCTTCAACTCGTAGTGCGGCAATTGTCCCTGCGGAGTGTCGAGAGTCCCCTTCGCGATCACTTCGATCGGGGGCGGCGCCTCACCGCGCTTGATCTGCCACGCGGCGACGCCGGCGACGAGTCCGACCCCCAGGACCAGGGTCACGATCGTCACCAGGAACTTCTTCACCCGCAGCCTCCTCCGCCCGCAGCGCGACCCTAGCCACATATGTGACGGAAATGTCCGAAATCGCGGACGGATATCCAGGAATTCCGCCAGCACCTACCCTGGCGACGTGTTCCTGGTGCCCCCGGACTCCCCTTTCTGGCAGGAGAACCTGTTCCTCACCGTGAACATCGCCCTGCTGGGGCTGCTCTACGTCTGGGGTGTCGCCCGCGTGCGCGGCACCGTGGGCTGGAGCCCCGCCGCCACCCTCTCCTTCTTCGTGGGCCTGGGGGTTCTCCTCTTCGCGGCGATCGGACCGCCCATGGCCTGGGCGCACGTCTTCTTCTGGCCCCACATGGTCCAGCACCTCCTGATCATGATGATCGCGGTTCCACTCATGGTGCTGGGGA
>CAZBWA010000036.1:0-6243 GCA_964495555.1 uncultured Bifidobacteriaceae bacterium
GCGCCACCGCCCACTTCGTGACCGCGGACCTCGACGAGGGCCCGATCATCGAGCAGGACGTCGAACGCGTCTCCCACAATCAGACGGCCGAGGACCTTGCCGAGATCGGTCGCGATATCGAGCGCGTCGTTCTCGCACGAGCCGTGCGCCTCTATGCGGAGGACCGAGTACTCCTCGATGGCCGACGGACGGTGGTCTTCTAGGACGCGTGCACGTCCAGGTAGTGGCGCAGGGCCTCGCGCATGACCTGTGACGGTGTGACGCCACGGTCACGGGCGAGGGAATCGAGTTGCTCCTTGACCTGCGGCTCGAGGCGAAATCGAACCTCCGGTGAGGCTCCGGAGTTCCCATGCAACGACGGGCGACCACGGGAGTGCGTCCGGGCGATCTCCTCACCCCAGCGCTCGGCACGCTTCTCATCCAGCACCGTCCCGTCGGGCAAGGTGATGGGGCACGCATCGAGATCGACGTACGGGCCTACCCGGTAGGTCCTCTTCATGGGCGCCTCCTCAGTGCAGCGGGCATCGCGTGGATCACCAGCAAGGTCCCATCGATCACAAGGGCAGTCACCTCGATGACTACCCCCCGATCATCGGGTCCCAGCCACGCACACTCGACGACACCGTCGTCGCGCACGGTGATCCTGGGCATCTCGTCGTTCATCACCGAGACGATCCGGCGACGTCCGACGCGATGCCTGCGCGACGACTGAGTGAAGCGCACTGTGATCGTATTATTGTGTAGCAGAATTGTCCACATAGGCCCTCACCGGGAGCCTCATGGACATCGAACCTGCCTCGGGCAGCCGACGGGGACCGCCGGGAGGCGTGCCCCAGGCTGTGGATACCTATCGAACGGTGAGACGGATGATGCGGTCGTCGCGCGGGCCCGGGTCGCCGCGACCATCGGTGTTCGAGGTGATCAACCAGAGCGAACCGTCGGGTGCCGGCTCGATGGTGCGCAGTCGGCCCAGGTCGCCGAGCTTCAGCGCCCGCGGAGTCCCCGCCCCGGGTTCGGAGCTCCCAATACCGGTGAGCGGTACCTGCCACACCACTTCACCGCGCAGGCTGGCCACGTACGCGTGGTCATCGAGGATCGCAATCCCGCTCGGGGATGCCAGGGATGTGGGCGACCACTGCGCTTCGGGATTGCGGAACTTCGAGTTCCGGGCCGTGCCCTCCACCTCGGGCCATCCGTAATTGCCACCGGCCACCAGATAGTTCAACTCGTCGGCATCCTTCGATCCGAACTCGCTGGCCCACAGTCCACCGGCGCTGTCGAAGGCCAGGCCCTGCACGTTGCGATGGCCCAGGCTGAATACCGGTGAGGTACCGGTGGGGGTGCCGTCCGTGCCAATGCGGAGAACCTTCCCGGCCAGCGACGCGGGATCCTGCGAGAGGTCGACATCACCGGCATCACCGGTGGCGATCACAAGATCACCCTGCGGATCGAGGACGATGCGGCCACCGTTGTGGTAACTCGCCTTCGGGATTCCCGTCAGGACAGGAGTGGCCTTCCCGAGACGCGTGGCATTGTCGAGAAGTTCGATGCGTAGAACTCGGTTGTCCCGCCTCGTGGTCGTATAGACGTAGGCGTAGTCGGCCTTCGGTGAGATCGCGATGCCAAGCAGGCCCCCTTCCCCATCGGGGGTGGAGCCGGGAACCGTGCCGAGGACTGTGACATTCGAGCCAGCTTTCTTGCGCGGATCGATGCGCAGGATGCGTCCGGTGTCACGCTCGGTCACCAACGCGGAGCCATCGGGCAGGAAGTCCAGGCCCCACGGTGAGGTGAGTCCTCGTGCAATCGTCGTGCCCACCGTGACCTGGGGCTGCGCCTGGGCCGGAGCAGCGAGAGCGAACGTGAGTGCGAGCACGGCAGCTGCGGTGAGACGGCGCATTCCTTCAGTATGCGGGGGTGGATCGGTGTACGCACATCGGTGGGTAGCGTGGAGACGAAGCACTGCCACGTACGGGGGGACCATGGCGAATCCGCGGGTGCGACGGACCCGTCGCCATCAGCGTCACCGCGAGACGGTGATGCGCGCGAACAACGGCATGTGCCACATCTGCGGCGAGGGCGGCGCCGACGCCATCGACCACATCGTGCCCGTCGCATGGGGTGGCTCCGACGACATCAGCAACCTCGCACCCGCGCATACGTCCTGCAACAGTGCGCGCGGCGATGCCGCTCCCCCGCCGTGGACCTACACACGCCCGTCCATGTGGTTACCCGGCTTCGGGCCGCGTGCCCCCGGCGGTGCGGCCAGGGGGCGCGGTCGACCCGGCTGCGCGGCCTGGGGTGGCGGGATCACCCTCGGCGTGGTCGTCGGTGGCGTGATCGGTGGTCTGCTCAACCTCCCAGCGCTGTTCATTCTGATCCTGATGACCGGACTGTCCTGGGCGTTCGTATCCCTATTCGCCGGCGCGTGGAGGCGGAAGAAGCGTGCGCTGGGGCCCGTCCAGGTGGCCGGTTACGACGCGGGACCCACCGATGCCCGCGGAGTACTCGTCGACGGGGGGATGCAGCCCGACGCCGACCCCGAGGGCGAAGCGCTGATCGAGATCCCCTTCACGCCGCAGGAGGGGAACTTCGCTCCGATGGCCGAGTTCCTGGGCCTGATCCCCGGAACTCGCGGCTACCGCGACGGGATCACCCAACCCGCAGGCACCGAGGTGACGGTGAACGCGGTGGCCCGACTCCTGGCCCACGTCGAGGAGTCCGGAGACGACGAGGCAGCGGCAGCACCCGTCGGTCATATCCGGTCCGAGGACTGGCGTGCCTATCCCCGACTCGGGCGGGAGATGTTCGTCGTCCAGGTGGTCCTCGGCCTGGACGAGACCGGTCAGCAGGTCGGCTGGATCCGCGCCCGCCCATCCGCGCTGAGTGATTGATTGAATGGCCACATGGCCAGCCTCGAGAGCGCGTTCGTGTCCACCGATCCCTGGGTCACGGTCTCCCCGCGCCTGGTCTCCGCCCGCCGCGTGGTCCTCGCACTGGCCTACGTCCTCGTGGTCGCCGGACTCGTCGCGTTGTTCCTGATCCCGGATGTCCCGCCCGTACTCCGCTGGGTCTATGTCGCCGCCGCGGTGGTTGTCTTCGTCTGGTTGTGGTGGCTGATCGGGCGCCGCGTCCGCTCCTACGCCTACTGCGAGCGCGAGCATGACCTGCTCGTCACCAGCGGCATCCTGTTCCGACGGACCGTGATCGTGCCCTACGGCCGCATGCAGTTGGTGGATGTCACCGCCGGCCCGATCGATCGTTGGTTCGGGATCACCACCGTGCAACTGCACACAGCCGCCGCAACGACCGATGCCACCATCCCCGGGCTGGAACCCGAAGTGGCGGCCGCCGTCCGCGATCGCCTCGCCCGCAAGGGCGAGAACCGGTCGGCAGGACTATGAGCAGTCCCATCGGTGACCAACTCCTCGGCATCACCCTGCCGGGGGTCGTCGACGCGCAAGGCCGTCACAAGGTCCATCCACTGACACCGATCGTGCACGCCGTTGCCGTCATACCCGCTGTCGTCGTGGCGGTGATCCTCCTCGGAGTCTCCAACGGGTTCATCTGGCTCGACATCGTGCCGGGCACCGTGATCGGCACCGTGATCGGCACTGCGGTGATCGCCCTCGCCGCCGCCCTCGCCGTGGGCCTCTACCAATACCTCGCGTGGCGGGTACTCGCATTCTGGTTCGACGCCGACGGTGATCTCCGAGTGCTCTCCGGCGTGCTGATCCGCAAAGAGCGTCGCGTGCAGGTGTCACGTATCCAGGCGATCGACGTCGTGCAACCACTCGCCGCCCGACTCTTCGGCTTAGCTTCCCTCGTCGTCGAAGTGGCGGGCAACGAGGACTCACGCGTGCGCCTGAAGTACCTGACGGTCACCGATGCCCGCGAGATCCGCCGTGAGGTCCTGGCCCGCGCGGCCGGTCTGCACCACGGAACCGCGGAAGCACCCCAGACCGCGCTCGTGCGGGTGCCGGGCGGCCAACTCGCGGTATCCCTGCTCCTGCGCAGTTCGACGATGGGCCTGCTCCTCGCGAGCGCCGGGATCATCGCGTTCAGCTTCCTCATGGAGGGGTGGAGCGGGCTGGCGATCCTGCTGGTGACCGGCGGCGTGCCCCTGGTGATGGTGGTCAGTGAGTTCCTTCGCTACTACGGCTTCACCGTGGCCGAGTCACCCGATGGCCTCCGGCTCCGCTTCGGGCTCCTGCGGACGGAGACACGCACCGTTCCGCCCGGCCGCGTCCAGGCGATCGACTTCGTGGAACCCCTGCTCTGGCGGCCACGCGGATGGACCCGGGTTCGGGTGACCATCGCGGGAGTGGGCGGCAAGGACTCGGGGAGCAACAACAGCCAGGCCCGGGAGACCCTGTTGATCCCGGTCGCCACCGTCGCGCAGGCCCGTTCACTCGTGGCGCGTGTCCTGCCCGAGCTCGATGTCGACGACCTGGACTGGCATCCGGCGCCCCTGCGCGCACGACGTCGCGCACCGATCCAGTGGTCCCGGCTCGCCGTCGCCTGGGATGCGCAGTCGTTCGCGATCCGGCGTGGTCGGATCACCCGGCACCTGGCCGCCGTCCCCCACGCGCGGACACAGAGCGTGCGCCTCACCCAGGGACCGTGGGAGCGCGCCCTGGACCTCGCGTCGGTGCACGTAGATGTCACGCCGGGGCCCGTGAGCATCGAAGGTCTGCACCTGGATCACACGTTCGCGGCCGACGTCTGTGCCGCGCAGGCCGAGCGGGCCCGGCTGGCCCGCACCCGGGACACGTCCGTGCACTGGGCCAATCCCGAGATCAGATTGTGATGGAACCATGCAACGCACATCCCCATTCCCTCGTCCAACGGGCGTGAAGAGACTCCTCGCGGCCGCCGCCGCGGTTCTGGCGCTCGGCCTCGCCGGGTGCGGCTCGAGCGGTGACGTCGACGGAGCGATGATGGCCGATGGCTCCATGCCGATGGCCGAATCCGAGATGCCCATGGACGCGAAGTCCCCGGTCGTCGATCAGCAGATCATCCGCACCGCCTACGTCACCATTCGCGTGGCGCAGGTCGATGCGAGTGTGGCCGACCTCCGTGCCGCGGTCTCCGCAGCCGGCGGCACGATCAGCACCGAGGACGTGTCCAACTACGACGGCTCCCAGAGCGCCACGCTCACCGTGCGCGTGCCCGCCGCAGGTCTCGACGCCTTCCTCACCGGTTTGGCCGATCTCGGAACCATCGAGCAGTCCTCGGTGAGTGCCTCGGACGTCACCACCCAGGTCATCGACCTCGATGCCCGGATCTCCTCACTGCAGTCCTCGATCGCGCGTCTGCAGGAGCTGCAGTCCCAGGCGGCCACCGTCGCCGACCTCGTCGCCGTCGAGACGGAGTTGGCCAACCGACAGGCCGAATTGGAGTCGCTGCAATCCCAGCGCGACTACCTGGGTGAGCAGGTGGCGATGTCCACCGTGACGATCACGCTGGTACCAGAAGTCGGCGCGGTCACCTCCACGCCGGACTTCCTGCGCGGGCTCGAGACCGGCTGGAACGCACTGCTCAGCACAGCCGGCGTCCTGGTGACCGCCGCAGGGTTCATCATCCCCTTCGGCATCGTCATCATCATCATCGTTCTCGTGGTCCGCTGGATCATCCGGCAGCGCAAGAAGAAGACCGGGGGCGGTGCGGCATGAATGCCGACCACCCCCGGTGCACGTCACTGCCCCCCGCACGTGACGTGCGTCCCTCATCCCTGGGGATGGAGTTCGCGTTCCCGCATCAGCACCGCACGTGCCCGGTCCAGGGCCGCGCCGAGCACGAAGGACGTGACGTCCTGATTCTGTGCAGCAGCGGCATCCCGGATGACGAGCAGCGCCTGCGGTGTCAGCCGCATATTCAACCGCGCGGTGCGGCCGTTCGTGGTGTTCACAATCCCCCTTCGTGGAATGTGCGCACTCTGTGCGTACGCTGTGCGTGCACTGTGTGTCACATTCCTGATCGACCCGGACACATGCACAGTCGCAGGAGGGTCTGACATGACAACAGTGACCAGAAATGACAGGGGTGTCATTCGCCGCGGTATAGCGGTGGTGGTCACCGCCATCGCGATCGCCACCCTCGGCGCCTGCAGTTCGAATCAGGCCACGGAGACCCCATCCAAAGGTGCGGTGATCAGCGACGGGGTGGTCGACCCGGAGGCTTTCCGTGCCGATCTCGTCGCGGCTGCACTTCCGCAGGACGAGGCCACTGCTCTCATCGAGCAGA
>CAZBWA010000036.1:6343-16937 GCA_964495555.1 uncultured Bifidobacteriaceae bacterium
CGCGGGGCCCGCTGCGCGAGCATCTCGGTCAGGTCGTCGTCGGCCACGGGGACATTGTCACTCATGACGCAACGCCTCGATGGGGCGTAGGGAGGCCGCGCGGTTGGCCGGGAAGGATCCGAAGAACAATCCGATCGCCACACTGATCACGAATGCCGCGACGACCGATGCCGGCACGATTGCCGGACGAATCCCGGCAACCTCGATGAAGGACGCCCCGAAGGCCAGGAGCAGTCCGGCAGCCGCACCGATGAGCGACAGCACCGTCGCCTCCATCAGGAACTGCAGGAGTATGTAGCGGCGTGAGGCACCAATCGCCTTGCGGATGCCGATCTCGCGCGTGCGCTCGGTGACCGACACCAACATGATGTTGGTGATGCCGATGCCGCCGACGAGAAGCGAGATCGCCGCCACCGCGCCGAGGAGCGCGGTGAACACCCCGAGCGCCTGATCGATGGTGTCGAGCAGGCTGGCCTGATTGAAGATGTCGTAATCGCGAGTTACCTCGGTGGTGCCGTGCTGCTCGTCAAGAATCGTCAGCACCTGCGCTTGCGCAGCATCGATGCGTTCGGGGCTCACGCCCTGCACCGAGATGGTGTCGAGCGGGCCGTAGCCGACGAGGGAGTTCTCCACCGCAGTGAGCGGGGCCAGCATGACGTCGTCGTTGTTGAACGGACCCGCCGAGCCTTTCGTGGCCAGCACTCCGGTCACCGTGAACGGGACCCCGTTGCAGATCACCTGGGCCCCGAGCGGATCCTCCTGACCGAAGAGCTCCTCGGCGACGGTCGAGCCCAGGCTCACCACGCGTCGCGCGTCCAGGACATCGGCGTTCTGGAAGTAGGTGCCCTGCGCAAGCTCGGAGTTGTTGATCGCGTAATACGAGGGCCACGTTCCGTTGATGGTGGTGCTGTGACTGCGATCCCCGTGGACGCAGGACACCGGGGTGGCCTTCACCGGCGCCACCGCCGCGATGTCCGGTGCCCGCGAGGTGTCGGCGAGGGCGGTGACGTCGTCGATGGTGAGGTCGCGCGGCGACGGGTTCACGATGACCCCGTCACGGTTGGGGTCTTGCGGGAAGACGGTGAGCAGGTTGGTGCCCAGGCTCTGGATACTCGCACTCACACTGTTGGACGCACCCTGACCGAAGGCCACCAGGGTGATCACCGCGGCGACGCCGATCATGATCCCGAGCATGGTGAGAGAGGACCGCAGGCGATTCGCCACGATCGCCTGCCAGCCGCTGCGGAAGGACTCCCAGAAGATCATCGGCGCACATCCGATGCGACGCGGCCGTCCAGGAGGGTGATCACGCGCTGGGCGCGCGACGCCACCTCGTCCTCGTGCGTGATCACCGCGATCGTCCCGCCACCGGCGTGCACCCGCTCGAGCAGGTCGAGGACCTCCGCGGTGCTCCGCGAGTCCAGGTTGCCGGTGGGCTCGTCGGCGAGCATGAGGGCCGGCTCCATGGCGAGCGCACGGGCGACGGCCACACGCTGCTGCTGCCCACCCGAGAGTTGGTTGGGCTGGTGATGCGTGCGATCAGCAAGGCCCACGCTGGCCAACGCCTCGAGCGCCTTGCTGCGGCGATCGGAGCGCGAGTCACCGCGGTACATCAACGGCAGTTCCACGTTGGCCAGCGCGGACATGCGCGGGATGAGGTTGAAGGACTGAAAGATGAATCCGATGCGGCGATTGCGCACCAGGGAGAGGGCGTCGTCGTCGAGGTCGCCGATGTCGACCCCGTCTAGCCGATACGTCCCGGTCGTCGCGACGTCCAGTGCACCGATGATGTTCATCAGCGTCGACTTGCCCGAGCCGGAGGCACCCATGACTGCGACGAACTCGCCCCGCTCGATGGTCAGGGTGACGCCGTCCACGGCGCGGACCTCGCTCTCACCCGAGCCGTAGACCTTGGTGATGTCGATCAACTCGACGACCGGGGTCATGTCAGTTCGGACCGCCGGGGATCCCGCCCTGCGGGAACTGCGCGGCCCCCTCATCGGCCTCGGGCACGACGACGGTGTCCCCCGCCACCAGGCCGGAGCGGATCTCGGTGCCGACGTCGCCCTTGAGTCCGAGGGTGACGGGCACCTCCTGCGTTCCCCCCTCGGGCAACGGCGTCAGCACGAAGGCGGCGCCGTCACGCTCGGTGATCACGCCCGCCGGCAGCAGCAGAACGTCGGACGCCTCATCGACGGTAACGGTCACCGAGGCGGTCATGCCCTCGCGCACCCCGTCCGGCGTCTCGGTGAGCTGCACGCGCACCCCGTAGGTGACGAGCGCGTTGGTGCCGGTCGTGGCGACCTCGTCCACGGCCACGACAGTCCCCTGCGCGCTCGCCCCGGACAGTGCGGCGAAGCTGACGGTGGCCGGATCGCCCACCTGGACGCGGGCCGCATCCGCCTCGGCGAAGTCCGCGAGGACTTCCAGACTGCCCTGCGGGAGGAGCGTGATGCCCCGCGCATCCGACGCGGCGACACCGGTCGAGCTCTCGCCCACCACGTAGTCCACGGAGCCGATGACGCCGTCGATCGGGGCGACGATCGTGGTCTCGGCCACCGCCTGCTCGGCCGCAGCCACGAGGGTCTGCGCCGAGGTGATCGCCGCCTGGCTCGGGCTGAGCTCTTGACCGTCAGCGAGAGTCACCTCGGCGGTGGCCTCCTGCGCGGTGATGAGGTTCACCCGCGCCTGGTTGACACTCTGCTTGCCCGCAATGACACCGATCTCGTAGGTCTGCTGCGCATTCGTCAGTGTCTGCTTGGCAGTGCGCACGGCGTCGTTGTTCGCCTTACGCAGGTCGGCCTGGGCCCGTTGCAAGGCGACATTGGCGGACGCGAGCGAGTTCGTCGCGCTGGCGATGGCTTGCTGATCGGCGAGCCTTCCGGAGTCGCGTGCGATCCGCGCGTTCTCGTACGCCTGTTGTGCGGTGATCAGTGAGCTCTCGGCCGTGCGACAGGTGGAGGTATCTGCCGGATCGCACGAAGCGTTCTTGTCCGCCTGGGCCTTGTTCTGCAGGACGAGCTTCTGGTTGACCGTGACGTTGTACTGCACGTCATTGGATGCGGCCGTGGCGATCGCGTTGTCCAGAGTGGTCTGTGCAGTCTTCACCGCGGCTTCGGCTGCACGCACCTGCGCCTGCGCTGCCGGATTCGGACACGTGGTGTCCGTGGTGGTGAGGCAGGCTTCGGACCACGTAGCCTGCGCGGCGCGCAGATTGGAGCGTGCCTGGGTCACCGCCTGCTTATTCCGCTTATTGGTCTCCTCGGCGGTGGCGATCGCATTGGCCAGCGCCGCCTGCGCACTCGCAACGCCCGCATCCGCACTCGTCGCCGCACCCAGGGCCTGCGCCAGCGTGGACTGCGCGGATGCCAACTGCTGCAGGGCCGCGGAGTCCTCGACGCGGGCCAGCACCTGACCCGCGGTCACCGCATCACCCGTTGCGACGGCGACCTCGGTGACGGTGCCGGCAGCACCGAAGGCCAGGTTGACCGTGCCGCTGCGCTCCACGGTCCCGTTCGCGGTGACCGTGGCGGTGACCGTGCCAACCTCCGCTGTGACCGTGCGCGCCGGGGCGTCCGGGGCGGAGGGCCGCAGGCTGGTGACCAGAACCACGAGGGCGAGGAGGAGGGCTCCGCCGAGGGCAAGGTTGATCCACAGGGTGCGCCGCTTCATGTCTCCAGCATGGCGCACCGAGACCCGTGAGGCGTGGCCGGTCCTAGAGGTTCCGGCACTCCGGGGCCTGTCCGAAGGATCCGCGCAGACGCTCGTCCGAATCCAAGCCCTCGAGGACCTTCAGCAGCTTCTGCCCGGTGTCATACGCCTGACGGCCGGAGTCGATGGCCTGTCCGAAGAGCAGGACACCCTCGATCGGCGTCTGCGCCGACAGTGCCTTGTTGAGCGTGTCCTGGGTCGCAGTCACCTGCGTCTGCGCGGTGGCGTACAGCGTCTGCGCCTCGGTCAACGCGACGACGGAATCGGCGTAGTCGAGGGGAACCGAGCCGAGGGCGAAGCCCAACTCGTCGAGGGGGGCCTGGAGCGTCACCATCGCCTTGGCCACCTGCTCCTCCGCCTGCGCAGCGAGGTCCCGTGTCGGGTCGATCTCGCGGAATGCGGACTCGGGGATCGTCGTGGCGACCTCCTTCAGCGCTGTGATGGAGGTGCACACCTCGCCTGCCCACAGCACCTCCGCCGGCGTCGGGTCCGGCGTGGGTGACGGCGTGGACGAGGGTGCCGGAGTCGGCGTCGTGATCTGTGCTGCCATCGGCTCACTCGTCGTCGAGTCCCCCCGAGTCACGACGACGATGGCGAGAGCCGCCAGCGCAATGAGCACCACGACGGTGGTGCCGATGATCATGCGACGACGGTCCATGTCAGATCCCGATCAGGGTGCGCAGGTGGCGTGGGGCTGGCGAGCCGTGGGCGAGCATGAGGTCGTGGACCTGGCGATCGCTCCAGTCCGGGTGGAGCACGCGCAGGTCCTCCGCGATCGACCTCACCGCCTGATAGCCCACGAAATAGGTCGGGAGTTGGCCCGCGGTCAGCAGGGCGCGGCGCCACTTGCCCATCGCCTCGCCCTCCTCCTGGAAGCCCCGCCAGTGCATGAGGGACATCCCCTCCTCCTCGGTCATGTCCATCGAGTGGACGCGAATGTCGAGGATCGTGTTGATGCACATTCTCGCCTGCATCTTCAACTGCTGGAGGCGAATGGCCGAATGCGCGGACTCGACCTCCGACGGCGCATAGCCCCGTTGGATCATGAGCTCCTCCACGTACACGGCCCACCCCTCGACGAAGACGCCGCTGAACCCGAAACGGCGCACGGGGGTGGCAGTGCGCACGCGCTGGGCGTGGGCCAGTTGCAGCACGTGCCCGGGCATGGCCTCGTGGATCGTCAGATCATGGATGAGCGTGGCGTTGTATTCCCGGTAGAAGGACGAGACCCTCTCCGGCGGCCACCCCTGGGGTGTGGGTGCAACCGCCACGTAGGTGGGGACCGATGCCCGCTCCAGGGGTCCGGGGGCGTCGCAGTACGCGACGGCCACTCCCCGATGGATCTCGGGCATCTCGATCACGCGCGTGTCGGTCTCCGGGATCGCCACCAGATCCGCGTCCCGGACGAAGTCGGTGGTGCGCGCGAGGGCCTCCTGCACCAGACCGAGCACGGTGGCATCGGACACCGGGGACTCCGCCGCGATGCGGTCGAGGGCACGACGCACGAGTTCCTTGCCGTGCACCGACTCGCCCAGGTACTGCGCGGCGACCTCACGCATCAGCTCGGTCACCTCATCGAGGTGGTCCTCGGCGGACTGCAGGAGGGCGTTGGCGTTCGTGGTGTCGTCGAGTGTGTGCCACAGGACGCCGGCGTACGTCCGCGCATTGAGCCGTGGCGAGCGCGTGCTGGTTGGCAATCGCTCCTGCAGCCACGCGAGGTGCGTGTCGATCGCCGTGATCGCTGTCTCCTGCGCCTCCGCGTCTAGCAGGTCACCCAGGGCGCGCGGGATCTCCTCCGCGATGAGGGCGCGCGCACCGGTCACCTGCGCGATCGCGGTCTCCACGTGGATGGCCGGCATCGGCTCCTCGAGCCGGGTTCGCGACTCGGCGAGGAAGCGGGGGGTATCGCGCAACCGACCGTGCACGCTCCCCGCCCGTTCCTCCACCGACGCGAAGTCGCGGGAGATCAGCAGGTGCAGGGCGGTGCCCGGGTTGGCCAGCATCGGGTTCCAGGTCTGGGCGCGGAGGTCGGTGAGTTCGAAGTGGGTGCGCATCAGACGGGCGCGCAGGATTTCCAGATCGACCAGGTCCTCGACGTCGAGGTCGACATCGTCGATCGCATCGAGTGCGGTGAGGTGATCATCGAGAGTGCGCAGCAGCGCATCCTCGGCAGACTCGGTCGGATCGGGAAGGCGATCATCGAACCGATGGTCCCCCAGCCACGTCGCGGTCACCGGGTCGGCAGCCAACAGGTCGTCGATGGCCTGCTGCGCGATCCGGTGAAAGTCTGTCGTCGCGCTCACTCCTCGATCTCCCGGATGTGGGAGATCCGGTCGCGCACGGCCTGGCGGAGTGCCGCCTCGGCATCCCAGCCCCGGGCACGCGAGGCGGCGACGAGTGCGAACAGGAGGGCACCCAAGTCCTCCTCCGATTCCACTCCGTCCAGGATCTGGTTCGCAGCCGCCCGCTCCCGCACCTCCGGGAGATCCAGGGAGGAGCTGCGCGCCTCCACCTTGGCCGCGCGCACCAGGGCGGGCAGCGATTCGGGGATGCCCTCCGTGACCGAGGCGCGCCCTTTCTCCTTCGCCTTCAGTGCGTGCCAATTGGCCTCGACCTCTTCGGCGGTGTCCGCGGTGGCATCGCCGAACACGTGGGGGTGACGTGCGAGGAGTTTGGTGATGATGCCGTCGGCGACATCGTCGATCGTCCACGGATCATCGGATTCCTCCGCGATGCGGGCGTGGAAGACGATCTGGAGGAGCAGGTCGCCGAGTTCCTCGCGCAACCCGTCGTCATCGTCGGATTCGATCGCCTCGACCGTCTCGTAGGCCTCCTCGACGAGGTACTCCACCAAGGACCGGTGCGTCTGCCGCGCATCCCACGGACATCCGCCGGGTGAGCGCAATTGATCCATGACCTGCACGAGGTCGAGGAACCGTTCGCCCTGGGGCATGCTCAGTTCAGCGTCGCGAGATCGCCCGGGAGCGGGCCGACGGCGAGATTCGCCGCATCCCAGGTTCCGTACCGCGGGCTCACCTCGACGCCGATCTCCTCGCTCAGTTGCGCTGCGGACTGGAATACCGCGAGGGATTGCACCTCGGGTGTCTGCTCCGGGGCGATGATCTGGCCGAGCTTCTCCACCTGGAGGTTGAGCCGGATGATGCCGGGGATCTGAGCCGGCGCCACGTCCTGGCCCAGGAGGTACTGCTCGAACTCCTGGGCGCTGCCGGCGCGCTCGGCGTAGATGGCCAGGACGGAGTCGATCTCACCCTGATCCACCTCGACGCCCTCGCGCTCTGCGAGCTGGTCGACGAGTTCGGTGGTGATCCTGCGGTCGAGCGTGGTGATCATGAGTCCCGGCGCGGCCTGCTCGGGCGTGCGACCCTGCGCGGTGAGGACGCTCTCAACCTCGGCGCTGAGATCGCTCTCGGAGATACGGGTGTCCCCCACGATGGCAGCCGAGCCTGCAGGCTGGGTTCCGCAGGCACTGAGGGCGAGGACTGCGACGAGGGCGAGTGCGGCACGGACTCTCACGTACTACTCCTGTTCACGATCACCTCGAGAAGTTCCTCCGCCCAGGCCACCAGATCGGTGGCTCCGTCCGGCTTCGGCACGATGATCGTACGGACCGCGGGCTTCACCACCGTCCTCGGGTAGAGGCGGGTCAGGCGCATCTGGGCGGACTCGGCGAGCTCCACCGGTGCCACGCGGATCCCGGCACCCTGGGCCACCACCTCGGTGATGCCCGCAGCTCGGCAGTGGGCGCGGAACCGCGCCACGGCGAGCAAGGTCTCCACCGGTGGGGGCAGCGGTCCGTAGCGGTCGAGCAGTTCGGCACCCACCTCATCGACCTGGGCGTCGGTCTGGGCGTTGGCGAGGCGCTTGTAGGCCTCCAGGCGCAACCTCTCCTGGGGCACGTACTGCTCCGGGATGTTCGCGGTGAGCGGCAGCTCCACGCTGACCTCACGAGTCTCGGGATCACCCCGATACTCGGCCAACGCCTCGCCGACGAGGCGGATGTAGAGGTCGAACCCGACATCCGCGATATGGCCACTCTGCTCACCGCCGAGCAGGTTCCCCGCTCCGCGGATCTCGAGGTCCTTCAACGCGATCTGCATACCCGAGCCCAGGTCGGTGCGCTGGGCGATCGTGGCGAGTCGTTCGTGCGCGGTCTCCGTCAGGGGCTTGCTCGGGTCGTAGAGCAGGTAGGCGTAAGCCCGTTCGCGCCCACGTCCGACGCGTCCGCGTAGCTGGTGCAGTTGGGAGAGGCCGAAGGTGTCCGCGCGGTCGATGATCAGGGTGTTCGCATTGGCGATGTCGATTCCGGACTCGACGATTGTGGTGCAGACCAGGACGTCGATGCGCTTCTCCCAGAAGTCGAGGATCACCTGCTCGAGAGCCGCCTCCGCCATCTGCCCGTGTGCGACTGCGACGTTCGCCTCCGGCACGAGGTCCCGGACGCGGGATGCCGCGCGTTCGATCGACTCGACGCGGTTGTGCACGAAGAACACCTGCCCGTCGCGGAGTAGCTCACGGTGGATCGCGGCGGCGATCTGCTTGTCGTCATAAGGACCGACGTACGTGAGGACCGGGTGGCGCTCCTCCGGCGGGGTCTGGATGACGCTCATCTCCCGGATGCCGGTGACGGCCATCTCCAGGGTGCGCGGGATCGGAGTGGCCGACATCGCCAGGACGTCGACGTTCGTGCGCAGGGCTTTCAGATGCTCTTTGTGCTCGACCCCGAAACGTTGCTCTTCATCGATGACCACCAGCCCGAGGTCCTTGAACCGCACCGACGCCGTGAGCAGTCGGTGCGTTCCGATCACGACGTCGACGGTTCCATCGGCCAATCCGTCGAGGACGGCCTTCGTCTCCTTCTCCGTGTTGAACCGGGAGAGGCCCGCCACCTTCACCGGGAAGGGTGCGAAGCGTTCGGTGAACGTCGCCATGTGCTGCTGCACCAGCAGGGTCGTAGGGACGAGTACCGCGACCTGCTTGCCGTCCTGCACCGCCTTGAACGCCGCACGGACCGCGATCTCGGTCTTGCCGTACCCGACGTCCCCGCAGATGAGCCGGTCCATGGGGACGGTCCGCTCCATGTCGCGCTTCACCTCGTCGATGCACGCCACCTGGTCCGGGGTCTCGACGTAGGGGAAGGCGTCCTCGAGTTCGCCCTGCCACGGGGTGTCCGCGGCGAAGGAGAAGCCAGCGGCGGACTGACGTGCCGCATACAGCCGCACCAACTCCCCTGCGATCTGCTTGACCGCCTTGCGCGCGCGTCCCTTCGCCTTAGCCCAGTCCGCCCCGCCGAGTCGGTGCACCGAGGGTGCCTCCCCGCCGACATAGCGGGTCACGAGGTCGAGTTGGTCCATGGGCACGAACAGGCGGTCGGCGGGATGGCCGCGCTTGCTGGCCGCGTACTCGATGATCAGGTATTCGCGCTCGGCGCCGCCCACCGTGCGCCGGATCATCTCGACGTAGCGACCGACGCCGTGGTGCTCGTGCACGACGAAGTCGCCCGGGTTCAAGGAGAGCGGGTCGATGCTGCGCCGGCGGCGACTGGGCATGCGCCGGCTCTCCTGCGTCCGCTGGCCGAGGATGTCGGTGACGGTCAGCAGATCCACATCGCCCCAGGTGAATCCATGGCTCCACCGCCCGGGTGCCAGCGTCACGACCGATTCCTCGGGTGGCGCGGCGACCTCCTCGACGATGCGCGCGGGGATCTGCGCCGCACCGAGCTCCTCGGCGAGGCGCTCCAGCGGGCCGTGGCCCTCGCCGACCACCACGACGCGGTGGTGCTGGTCGAGCACGCTGCGGAGAAAGTCGAGGGCGGCCGGTGCATCCGCGCGGAACTCCGGTGCGGGTGAGGCCGGGACGGTGACGTCGGCGTCCTCCCGGGGCAGCGAGGTGACCTCCCACCAACTGCCGCCGCGGGCGCGGGCGGAGTCCTCCATCTCCTCGAGGGTCAGATAGGCCGCGGGCGCCAACTCGATGGGCGTCTGACCGCCGACGGCCGCGGCATGCCATCCGGCGGCGAGGAATTCCTCCGCGGTCCGCAGCACGTCCGCGGCCCGCGCCTGCACCCGCGCCGACTCGATCAGGACCGTGTGGGTCTCCGGGGGCATGCAGGAGCGCAGGTCGACCATCTCACCGACGAGGGCGGGTGCCAGCGACTCCATCCCTTCGACCGGGATCCCCGCGGCCAACTTCTCGCACAGTTCGCGGACCTGCGGATGGTCCTGCGCCAGTACACGGGCCCGTTCCCGCACCTCCGGTGTGAGCAGCACCTCGCGCACGGCATGCGCGTGCAACCCGTCGGGCGCGAGATCGAGAGAGCGTTGATCGGTGACGGCGAAGTGACGGACTTCCTCCACCTCGTCACCCCAGAACTCCACGCGCACCGCGTGCTCGCTCGTCGGCGGGAACACGTCGAGGATGCCGCCGCGCACCGCGATCTGACCGCGGCGCTCCACCAGGTCGACACGCTCGTACCCGAGTACGACGAGACGCTCGACGATCTCGGTGAGATCCGCCGAGTCACCGGCGCGCAAGGCCACGGGGGCGATGTCGCCCAGTCCGGCAGGCAGGGGCTGCATGGCCGCACGTGCGGAGGCGACCACCACTCGCAGACGCCGATCCCCCGTCGCGAGTCTGTGCAGCAGGGCGACACGGCGGCCCACCGTGTCACTGGTGGGCGACAGGCGCTCGTGCGGCAGCGTCTCCCACGAGGGGAAGACCGCCACGTCCTCGTCGAGGAGCCCACCGAGGGAGGCGGCGAGTTCCTCGGCCTCTCGCCCGGTCGCCGTGACGACGAGCAGCGGGACGTCATCGGCGATGGCCGCCACGACCACGGGTGATGCCGTGACCGGGGACACCACGGTGA
>CAZBWA010000037.1:0-16793 GCA_964495555.1 uncultured Bifidobacteriaceae bacterium
CCGATCACCCCGGCGTCGGACATCCTGCACGAGTTGAGCAAGCACAAGCGCTTCGGCGTGGTCACCTTCCAGGCCGAGGACGAGATCGCCGGCGCCACCTCCGCCATCGGCGCTTCGTACGGCGGCGCACTCGGCGTGACCACCACCTCGGGTCCAGGTATCGCGCTCAAGTCCGAGGCCATCGGCTTGGCCGTCTCCCTCGAACTCCCGCTCATCGTCATCGACGTGCAGCGGGGCGGACCGTCGACCGGGCTGCCGACCAAGACCGAACAGTCGGACCTGCTGCAGGCCATGTTCGGTCGGAACGGGGAATCACCCGTGCCGATCATCGCCCCCCAGAGTCCTGCCGACTGCTTCGATGCGGCGCTCGAGGCAGCCCGCATCGCGATCACCTATCGCACCCCCGTCTTCCTCCTATCCGACGGCTACCTCGCGAATGGGTCCGAACCGTGGAATGTCCCCGATCCGAGCAGCCTCCCGACGATCGACCCGGGCTTCGCCACCGAGCCCAATCACGTCGGTCACGACGGCCAGCAGGAGTTCTGGCCCTACCTTCGCGACCCTCACACCCTCGCCCGGCCGTGGGCGATCCCGGGGACCGCGGGTCTCGAGCACCGCATAGGCGGACTGGAGAAGGCGGACGGGAGCGGCAACATCTCCTACGACCCGGAGAATCACGACCGCATGGTCCGACTTCGCCAGGCGAAGGTCGATGCGGTCGCCGAGACGATCCCCCCGCTGCAGGTCGACGACCCCGACGGGGACGCACGCATACTCATCCTCGGGTGGGGCTCTACCTACGGACCGATCGGCGCCGCATGCCAGATCGCGCGCCGTTCCGGGGTCAAGGTCGCCCAAGCCCACCTACGCCACATCAACCCGTTCCCGAAGAACCTCGGCGAGGTACTCCGGGCCTACGACCGCGTGATCATCCCGGAGATGAACCTCGGACAACTCGCGATGCTGATCCGGGCGAAGTACCTCGTCGACACCATCAACTACGACCAGGTGCGCGGTCTGCCGTTCAAGTCCGCCGAACTGGTCGGCGTGATCACCGACGTGTTCAACTCCCTCGATGCGAAGGAGCAGGTATGACCGAGGCCCTGTCCCTCGTGCCCAAGTCCGACATCGAACTCAAGGCGAAAGACTTCAAGACCGATCAGGAGGTCCGCTGGTGCCCGGGCTGCGGGGACTACGCGATCCTCGCCACGGTCCAGTCCTTCATGCCCGAACTCGGCCTGCGGCGCGAGAACATCGTGTTCGTCTCCGGCATCGGCTGCTCTTCTCGCTTCCCGTACTACATGAACACCTACGGGGTGCACTCCATCCACGGACGGGCCCCGGCGATCGCCACGGGACTGGCCATCACCCGCCCCGACCTCTCGGTCTGGGTGATCACCGGGGACGGGGACGCACTCAGTATCGGTGGCAATCACCTGATCCATGCCCTGCGTCGAAACATCAACCTCAAGATCCTGTTGTTCAACAACCGGATCTATGGCCTGACGAAGGGGCAGTACTCCCCCACCTCCGAGCAGGGGAAGATCACCAAATCGACACCCCAGGGCTCCCTCGACTACTCCTTCAACCCGGTGTCCGTCGCCCTCGGCGCCGAGGCCACGTTCGTGGCGCGGACCATCGATTCCGATCGGCAGCATCTGTCCGGTGTGCTGGCAGCCGCTGCCGCGCATGAGGGAACCGCGCTGGTCGAGATTTACCAGAACTGCAACATCTTCAATGACAACGCCTGGGAGCCGTTGAAGGACAACGACGTGCGCGAGGAGAACCTCATGCGCCTCGTCCACGGCGAGCCCATCATCTTCGGCGCGGACCGGGAGAAGTGCGTGGTCCGCGCATCGGACGGTCACCTGCACGTCGCGCTCGTCGCCGACGTGGATGCCTCCGAGATCCTGATCCACGATGCGCAGAACGAGGACCCCGGGCTGGCATTCGGCCTCTCCCGGCTCTCCGATTCGCACACGCTGACCAACACTCCGATCGGTGTCTTCCGTGACGTGACCAAACCCTCCTACGACCGTCTCGTCCGGGAACAGGTGGAGAAGGCGCGGGAAACCCAGGGACCGGGCGATCTTGGCCAGTTGCTGCGCGGATCGGACACCTGGACCATCAGCTGAGCACGAACCCGCGGAGTCGCGAGGCCACGGGTCTCCTCTTCGCCATCGCGGCCTACGGATTCTGGGGTCTCTTCCCCCTGTACTTCGCACTCCTCGACACCGTCAGCCCACTCGAGGTGGTGGTGCACCGGGCGCTGTGGTCGCTCATCTTCGTCCTGATCCTCATCGCGATCTGGCGGCAGTGGTCCGCGCTCCGCAGGGCGCTGAACCCGAAGACGATCGGCATCCTGGCCGCGGCGATGGTGTTCCTCTCCATCAACTGGCTGGTCTATGTCTACGCGATCGACATCAACGAGGTGGTCCAGGCCTCCCTGGGCTACTTCATCAACCCACTGGTCTCGGTCGCCCTCGGCGTGGTCCTGCTTTCGGAGCGCCTCCGACGCGTGCAGTGGCTGGCGATCGGTATCGCCTGCCTCGCGGTGCTGGTGCTCACGATCAGCTACGGCGGGGTTCCGTGGATCTCGCTGGTCCTGGCCTTCAGCTTCGGCATCTACGGTCTGCTCAAGAAGCGGGCCAACGTCGATGCCCTCCCCTCCCTCGCCATCGAGACGGCGGTGTTCACTCCTCTGGCTCTCCTCTACCTGGGCTACCTCAACGTCGAAGGGGAAGCCTCGTTCCTCTCGGCGGGTTGGGGCACCTCACTTCTGCTCATCCTGCTGGGACCGGTGACGGCCCTCCCGTTGCTCGCGTTCGGCGCCGCCGCCATCCGCATCCCGCTGTCGACGCTCGGCGTGATCCAGTACATGACCCCCATCGGGCAATTCCTGCTGGGCGTGACTGTGTTCGGAGAGAGCATGCCGGCGCTCCGATGGATCGGCTTCATCCTCGTGTGGGTCGCACTCGTGATGTTCACGGTGGACGCGTGGCGACGGTCGCGCATGCCCGTCGTCGTGCCGGACTGATCAGCCCGTGCGGTTGACCACGTAATCGCAGAGACCCTCAAGGGCCTTGCGCGCAGGGATGTCGGGTAGCGCATCGAGCTCGCTGCGTGCCCGGGCGGACCAGCGGCGGGCCTCCTCACGCGCATCCTGGAGGGCAGGGTGCGCCCGCAACAAGGCCAGCGCCTCCGCGTGCTCGACATCATCCGGGAGCGGGCGACCGAGCAACTCGCGCAGACGGGCGTTCGACGGGTCCGCATCGGACAGGGCGTACAGCATCGCCAGGGTCGGCACACCCTCGCGCAGGTCGGTGCCCGGTGTCTTGCCCGACTCATCGGAGTCCGACGTGATATCGACGATGTCATCAGCGAGCTGGAAGGCGATCCCGATGGACTCGCCGAAGGCGGTCATCGTCTGCACCACATCGGGATCCGCACCAGCCATCATCGCCCCGAACCTGCCCGAGGTCGCGATGAGGGAACCGGTCTTGTCGGCGAGGACGCGCAGGTGGTGATCGACGACGGGCATGCCGTCGTCGGGGCCGACTGTCTCGCGGATCTGTCCCGTGCACAGTCGTTCGAAGGTCTGCGCCTGGATGCGCACCGCCTCGGGACCCAGGTCGGCGAGGATGTCGGATGCGCGCGCGAAGAGGAAGTCACCGGTGAGGATCGCCACCGTGTTGTCCCACCGCGCATTCGCCGATGCCGCACCGCGGCGCAGCGTGGCCTCGTCCATCACGTCATCGTGGTAGAGGGTTGCGAGGTGCGTGAGTTCCACGACGACTGCGGCCGGGATGACATCGGGGGCACCCGGGTCCCCGAACTGTGCGGCGAGGAGCACGAGCAGTGGGCGGAAGCGCTTGCCCCCCGCGTCGACGAGATGCCGTGAGGCCTCGGTGACGAACGGGTAGTCGCTGCGGACGGCGTCACGCAGGGCCTTCTCGACCAGCTCCAGGCCGGAGGTCAGGTCCGCTTCGAGGGCTGGGTCCACCACGAAATCGGGGAGGTGGGCCGACGGCATACCTCCACGCTACTACCGAATGAAGACACCGGCATTCGCGATGAGTTCCAGCACCGGTTGGGGCACCACGCCGAGGGCGATCGTGAGGGTCGCGCCCGCTGCCAGGGCGATTGTGGTGAAACCGGACGGAATCACCACCGAGGCGGTATCGGGGGTGGGGTCCGCGAAGTACATGAGGACGATCACGCGGACATAGAAGAAGGCGGCGATCACGCTGGCGATGACCGCCACGATGACCAGCCACGTGTCACCCGCCGCGACGCCCGCGGCGAAGACTCCCCACTTGCCGATGAACCCACCCGTCAACGGGATACCCGCCAACGAGAGCATGAATATGGAGAAGACTGCGGCCACCAAGGGCGACTTCTTGCCCAGGCCTGCCCAGTCGCGGATCGAAGTCGCCTCACCCGAGGCATTGCGCACCAGGGAGATCACAGCGAAGGCACCGATCGTGGTGAAGCCGTATGCGATGAGGTAGAAGAGCACGCTGGCCAGACCTGCAGGGCTGGCGGCGGTGACACCGACGAGGATGAATCCCGCCTGGGCGATGGACGAGTAGGCGAGCATCCGCTTGATGTCCGATTGGCTGATCGCGATGATCGATCCGACCAGCATCGACAGGATCGCGATGATCCACAGCAGCGGCTCCCAATCCCAGCGCACGCCGCCGAAGGCGACGTAGAGCAGACGCAGCAGTGCACCGAAGGCAGCGACCTTGACGGTGGCCGCCATGAAGCCCGTGACCGGCGTGGGAGCACCCTGGTACACGTCCGGCGTCCACTGATGGAAAGGCACGGCCCCGATCTTGAAGAACAGGCCGACGAGCAGCATCCCGATGCCGATGATCAGGAGGGTGTTCTCCCCCGGCTTCGCGCTGATGGCATCCGCGATAGGACCGAAGGCGATACTGCCGCTGTAGCCGTAGACCAGCGCGGCGCCGAACAGGAAGAAGGCGGAGGAGAAGGCCCCGAGAAGGAAGTACTTCAGGGCGGCTTCCTGGGACAGCAGTCGACGTCGGCGTGCCATACCGGCGAGCAGGTACAGCGGCAGGGACATCACTTCGAGGGCGATGAACATGATCAGCAGGTCGTTCGAGGCGACGAAGAGCATCATGCCCAGCACGGCGAAGAGCAGGAACGGCCACACCTCCGTCTGGAGGAACCCGCGCATCGTGAACTGTCGCTCGTCCTCGGACCCCGGGAGGGCCGAGGCACGCGGCGCGAACGCATCACCCGAGGGATCGATCCCGCGCTCAGCCATGAGAGCTCCACCGAGGATCGCCAACACCAGGATGGTGCCCTGCATGATCCATGCCGGTCCATCCAGCGCGATCGCCTGGCCTCCCGTGAGCACCCGCACCCCGCTGTTGAGGACCACGAGCGCGAGGGCGCCGATGAGTGTGGCGAACACCAACACCAGCTGGAGACCGCGCCGCGCCGAGCGGGGGGCGAAGGCCTCGACGAGGACCGAGATGACGGCGGCGACCCCCACGAGGATCATCGGCGCGAGGGCCGCGTAGTCGAGATCCGGGCTGATGAATCCGTTCACTGGTCACCTCCCTGCACCATGTCGATGTCGGGCATGTGCTCGCTGAGGGCCAGCATCAGGTCTCCCGCCGGGGTGATGACGTTCGTGAGCGGGGCGGGGAAGAGCCCCAGGACGATCGTCAGGGCGGCGATCGGAACGAGTGCGGTGATCTCGCGCCCATTCAGGTCGCGCATACCCGCGACCTGCGGGTTGGTCGGTCCGGTCATGCTGCGCTGGTAGAGCCGCAGCACGTACGCAGCCGTGATGACGATGCCGAGGGTGGCGGCGGCGCCGATCCAGATGTTGTATTCGAAGCTGCCCAGAAGTACGAGGAACTCGCCGACAAAGGACACCAGGCCGGGCAGCGCCAGGGAGGACAGCGCCGCGATCAGGAAGAACCCAGCCAACACGGGCGCCACCTTGTTCACACCGCCGTAGTCGGATACCAGGGACGATCCACGGTTTCGGGACATCAGGTAGCCCGCGGTGAGGAAGAGTGCGGCGGTCGACAGTCCGTGGGCGACCATGTAGACGACCGAGCCGGTCATGCCCTGCGAGGTGAAGACGAAGATGCCCAGAGCGATGAACCCGAAGTGGGACATCGAGGAATAGGCGAACAAGCGCCGCATATCGTTCTGGGTCAGTGCGAGATAGGCGCCGTAGAAGATTCCGATGAGCGCCATACCGATCACGATCGGCGCGTAGAAGTCGCTCGCTGCCGGGAAGATCGGCAGTAGGTACCGGATCATGCCGAAGGTGCCGACCTTGTCGAGGACGCCGATCAGCAGCACGCTGGTCCCGGCCTTCGATGCGCCCGCTGCATCGGGTAGCCAGGTGTGGAAGGGCCACAGCGGGGCCTTGATCGCGAAGGCGAAGAAGAAGCCGAGGAAGAGCAACTTCTGCATATTCGGATCGATGTCCAGCCCGACGAGCGCGGCGTAGTTGAAGGTGCCACTGCCGTACTCCTGGCCGGCGAGGACGTACAGGCCCACCAACGAGGCGAGCATGAAGAGGCCGCCCACGAGGGAGTACACGAGGAACTTGACGGCGGCGTAGGAGCGCTGCGGGCCGCCGTATCGCCCGATCATGAAGTAGATCGGGATCAGCATCGCCTCGAACAGCACATAGAAGAGGAAGAGGTCCGTGGCGGAGAAGACGCCGATCATCAGGGTCTCGAGGATCAGGATCAGGGAGAAGTACCCCTTGACGGATCCTCGGGAGTCATCGACGTCGTTCCAGCCGGCCAGGATCACGAACGGCACCAGGGTGGCGGCCAGGGCGACCATGACGAGGCCGATGCCGTCGACGCCCACCGCGTAGGAGATGCCGAAAGCCGGGATCCACGGGTAGTTCTCGACGAACTGGAAAGGCTCGGCCGAGGAGCCGTCGAACTGAAGGCTCATGGCGATAGTGCCGCCCAGGGTGAGGAGCGCGACGACGAGGGCGACCTGCTTGGCCAGTGCCGGACGCGACTTCGGCAGGAGCGCGACGATGATGCTGCCCACGAGGGGCACCACACCGAGGAGGGTCAGCCAGGGAATCGTCATAGCCGCACCAACACCAGGGCGAGTGCGACGAGGAGGGCCCCACCGACCATCGACAGTGCATACGAGCGAGCAAAGCCGGTCTGGGTGCGGCGCAAGCGTCCGGAGATCGCGCCCACCGACCCGGCGAGGCCATTGACGAACCCATCGACGCCCCGGGAGTCGAAGACGGTGAGTGCCTTGGACAGGGCGAAACTGGGCTGGACCACCAGAGCGTCGTTCACCGCATCGCCGTAGAGGTCCTTGCGCGCCGCACGCGTCAACCAGGAACCACGGGGCGCCTCGATCGGGACAGGGCGCCGCGCGTACATGACCCACCCGATGGCCGCGCCGATGATCACCACCACGAGTGTCACGACGATGTAGACCCATGTGGGAAGCGGTGTCGGTTCGGATGCGAACCCGGTGACGGGCTCCAGCCAACTCTCGATGTTCCCCCAGAAGAGCAAGGCCATGCCGAGGAAGGTCGATCCGATGGCCAGGATGATCAGCGGGATGGTCATCACCTTCGGCGACTCATGGGGGTGGACACCCTCCTCCCAGCGAGCCTTCCCGAAGAACGTCATGGCCACCATGCGGGTCATGTAGAAGCCGGTGACACCGGCAGCCAGGATGGTGGCGACACCGATGAGCGCGTTGCGTTCGAACGCCGCGTGGATGATCTCGTCCTTGGACCAGAAGCCCGCGAACGGCGGGATACCGATGATCGCTAGGTACCCGGCCATGAAGGTGACGAACGTGATCACCATCAGGCCCTTCAGCGCGCCGTAGCGACGCATGTTGACGTCATCGTTCATCCCGTGCATGACGGAGCCGGCGCCGAGGAACAGTCCCGCCTTGAACACACCATGGGTGAGCAGGTGGAAGATCGCGAAGATGTAGCCGATGGGGCCGAGACCCGCAGCGAACACCATGTAGCCGATCTGGCTCATCGTCGAGCCCGCCAGAGATTTCTTGATGTCGTCCTTGGCCGACCCGATGATCGCTCCCATATAGATGGTGATGAGCCCCACCACCACGACGGCGGTGGCGGCCCAGACGGCCGCATCGAAGATCGCATTGCTGCGCACGATGAGGTACACACCCGCCGTCACCATCGTCGCCGCGTGGATCAGGGCGGATACGGGCGTGGGGCCCTCCATCGCGTCGAGCAGCCAGGCCTGGAGCGGGAACTGAGCGGACTTACCCGCCGCCGCCAGGAGGAGGAGCAGGCCGATCGCGGTGAGCGTCCCCTCGCTGGCCTGGCCCACCTCACCGAATACCTCGTCGAAGGTGACCGAGCCGAAGGTGATGAACATGAGCATGATCGCCAGAGACAGGCCGACGTCACCGACACGGTTGATGATGAAGGCCTTCTTGGCCGCCGCTGCCGCGGACGGCTTGTACTGCCAGAAGCCGATGAGCAGGTAGCTGGCCAGACCGACGCCCTCCCAGCCCACGTACAGCAGGAGGTAGTTGTTGGCGAGGACCAGAAGGAGCATCGCCGCAACGAAGAGGTTCAGGTAGCCGAAGAACTTGCGGCGATCCGGGTCGTGCGCCATGTAGCCCAGGGAGTAGACGTGGATCAGAGCGCCCACGACCGTGATGAGGAGCACGAAGACCATCGAGAGCTGGTCGAGTTGGAGAGCGAAGTCCACCTGGAAGGAACCGACCGTGATCCAGGAGTACACGGTCTGTGTGATCGACCGGTCCTCCGCGGGACGCTCCATCAGCGCCAGCAGCATGAGGACGCCCAGGACCGCGGAGACCGAGACGGTGAGGACGCCGAGGTACGGGCCCCAGGAGTTCGTCCGGCGACCACCGAAGAGCAGGATCGCCGCACCCGCGAGTGGGAGCGCGATCAGCACCCACAGCAGGGAGAAGACTCCAGACTCGATCACGGTGTTCCTTCGGCTCTAGTACTTCAACAGGTTCGGTTCGTCCACGGATGCGGACTTACGGGTTCGGAAGATCGTCACGATGATCGCCAGACCGACCACGACCTCGGCTGCGGCCACCACCATGACGAAGAAGGCGACGACCTGCCCATCGAGGTTCCCATTCATCCGTGCGAATGCGACGAATGCGAGGTTCGCGGCGTTGAGCATGAGCTCCACCGACATGAACACGATGATCGCGTTGCGCCGCACGAGAACGCCGATGGCGCCCAGGCTGAATAGGACAGCCGCGAGGATCACATAATTGGCGGGGTTCACTGATCGGCCCCCTTCGTGATCTCGCGGATCTCCTCCACATCGGCCGGATCGACATCGCGGACGTCGTCGCGGGCACGCAGCGGCGCCGGCACCGATTCCAGGCTGGTGCTGCCGTCGGGCAGGAGCGCGGGCGTGTCCACCGCGTTGTGCCGGGCGTAGACGCCGGGGCTGGGCCGGTTGCCGGGGTGATCCGGTCCCCGGAAGCGATCCTCGGACAGTTCGCGCTGGCTCTTGCGCGCGGTCCAGCGCTCCCGGTGCGCGAGGACCATGGCGCCCACGGCTGCGGTGATGAGCAGGGCGGCGGTGGCCTGGAAGGCGATGACGTAGTCGTCGAACATCAGCTGAGCCAGCCCCTGGACATTGCCGCCCGCAGCTTCGTTGGCCGCTGCGATCCCGGCATCACCCGCACCCGTCAGCGCGGAGCCGATCCCCACCGCGAGCAGCAGTCCGAGACCGATGCCCAGCAGGAGTGCGGCGAGGCGCTGTCCTTTGATGGTCTCCACGAGGGAGTCGGAGGAATCGACGCCCACGACCATGAGGACGAAGAGGAAGAGCATCATGACCGCGCCGGTGTAGACGATCACCTGCACCATGCCCAGGAACGGTGCGGAGTTCGCAACATAGAGGACCGCGAGGTTAATCATGGTCAAGGCGATGAACAGGGCACTGTGCACCGCCTTGCGGGACACGATCATGCCGAGCGCACCCAGGACTGCCAGACCGCCACATACCCAGAAGACGATGGTCTCCCCGAGATTGAAGTCTGAGACCGCTTCCGTCACGAAGGTTCTCCTTCGCTCTCGGGCCTCTCGACCGTGAACTGCTCGGGCACCGCGCCCGTGATCCTGTTGGAGTAGTAGTCCTGTTCCGTCGTCCCCGGGACCATCGGGTGCGGCGGCGGGGCCATACCGGGCAGGAGCGGCGCCAGCAGATCCTGCTTCTCGTAGATCAGGTCCGCACGGTTGTCATCAGCCAACTCGAATTCGTTGGTCATCGTCAGCGCGCGGGTCGGGCAGGCCTCGATGCAGAGTCCGCAGAAGATGCAGCGCAGGTAGTTGATCTGGTAGACGCGGCCGTAGCGCTCACCAGGTGAGTAGCGCTCGGTATCGGAGTTGTCGGCACCCTGGACGTAGATGGCATCGGCCGGGCACGCCCACGCGCACAACTCGCAGCCGACGCACTTCTCCAAGCCATCCGGCCAGCGGTTGAGTTGATGGCGGCCGTGGAAACGGGGCTTGGGAGGGTACTTGTCCTTCTGCTCGGGGTACTGCTCGGTGACGACCTTCTTGAACATGGTCGAGAAGGTGACTCCGAAGCCGCGCACGGCCTGGGGCAGCTCAGGCATCCTCGGCCTCCTTCTGGGTGGCCGTCTCCTGGGCGATGAGCACCGTGCTCCGGCGAGGGGTGTACTCGAAGGTTTGGCCCGGCATCGGTGGCACCGGATGTCCGGTGGTCGCGAGGTCGAGTTGACGCTCGGCGCGCGCCGCACGATCCGCCGCTCGCTGCTCGGCACGGCGATCCGAACGTGTCTGCAGGACCCAGGCGCCCACGAGCAGGACCACGATCACCGCGGCACCGGCAATGAGCAGTTCGGTGTTGGTGAGGGCGACCTGATCGCGCAGTACACGCGCAGCCGCGACGATGATCGTCCAGATCAGCGCCACGGGGATGAGGACCTTCCAGCCGAACTTCATGAACTGGTCGTAGCGGAGACGTGGCAGCGTCCCGCGCAACCAGATGAAGACGAAGATGAAGAGCTGCACCTTGAGCAGCCACCACAGCATCGGCCACCAGCCGGTGTTGGCGCTCTCCCACAGGGAGATGGGCCAGGGCGCCAGGTAGCCGCCCAGGAACAACGTGGTCGCGAGGGCCGAGACGGTGACCATGTTGATGTACTCGGCGAGGAAGAACAGCGCGAACTTGAGCGACGAGTACTCGGTGTGGAAGCCGCCGACGAGCTCACCCTCGGCCTCGGGCAGGTCGAAGGGGGCACGGTTGGTCTCCCCCACCATCGCGGTCACATAGATCAGGAAGCTCGGGAGCAGGATGACGGCGAACCAGATCGGCTCCTGCGCGATGACGATCTGCGACGTGGACATCGACCCCGCGTACAGGAAGACCGCCACGAAGGACAGGCCCATGGCGATTTCGTAGGAGATGACCTGCGCGGTGGACCGCAGACCGCCGAGCAGTGGGTACGTCGAACCCGAGGACCAGCCGGCCAGCACGAGGCCGTAGACACCGATCGAGGCGATGGCCAGGACGTAGAGGACCGAGACGGGGAAGTCGGTGAGCTGCAGGGGGGTCTCGACGCCGAAGATCGAGACCGTCGGGCCGAAGGGGATCACCGCGAAGGCGAGGAATGCGGCAGTCGCCGAGATCACCGGTGCGATCCAGTAGACGGCGCGATGCGCGGCCTTGGGGAGGATCTCCTCCTTCAGGGCCAACTTGACGCCATCCATCAAGGACTGCAGGAGGCCTTGCGGTCCGACACGGTTGGGCCCGATGCGGTTCTGCATGCGCGAGACCACGCGCCGCTCCCACCAGATCGTGAACAGTGTGAGCAGCACGAGCATCACGAAGATGCCCAGCACCTTCACGATGACCAGCCACCAGGGGTCCGTGCCGAAGAGTCCGAACTGGCTCACAGCGCACCTCCCGGGGTGACGCGCACGGTGTCACCGGGAAGCGCACCCAGATCGCGGTAGATGTGGCAGCCGGGCGAGTTCATCGGAACCCACACCACCGAATCGGCGACGTCGGCGATCTCCACGGGCAGCGCGATCATCCCGGCCGGGCCGTGGATCGTGGCCGTCTCGGTCAGGCCGAGTCGGCTCGCGGTGGCCGCCGACACCTGGGCGACCGTCGGGCGCGCCGTGGCGGCCAGGTGCGGTTCGCCCTCCTGGAGGACACCGGAGTCGAGCAATTGTCGCCAACTCGCGAGCACCACTCCGTCCGCCCGGGCGCCGGGGGACTCCTGCGGTCCGCTCATGCGTGCACCCTGCCAGGGGCCGAGGGCACCGAGCTCCGCGCGCAGCGCGGGCACGTCACCGGGTCCGACGGGGCGATCCATCGCATCGGCAACCATGCCGAGCACTTGCGCGTCGGGCATGGTGAGCGCATCGCGCAGGACGCGGGTGAACGGACGCGGGCGTCCCTCCCAATCGAGGAACGTTCCCGCCTTCTCGGTCACGACGGCGACAGGGAGAACGACGGAGGCGATCTCCGTGACCGCCGAATGGTGGTTCTCCAGGGAGACGACGAACCCGACGCGCTCGAGTGCGGCGCGCATGTCACCGGGGTAGTCCGCGAGTTCCACGCCACCGACGACCGCAGCGTCGATCGCCCCACTCTCCAGGAGGGTGCGCAGGCCTGCACCGGATGCACCGGCGGACGGCAGCGACTCGACTCCCCAGAGTGCCGACACCTGAGCGCGGGCCTGCTCGTCGGTCAGCGGGCGACCGCCGGGCAGCAGCCCGGCGAGCGCACCCGCATCCAGAGCGCCCCGCTCACCTGCACGCCGCGGCACCCACGCGAGTGCAGCTCCGGTGCGATCGGCGAGTGCTGTGACCGCGGTCAGCGCACCGGCGCTGATCGCCGCACGCTCACCGACCATGATCACCGCTCCCGGCTGGGACAGGGCATCGATGACGTCCGCGGGAAGTGCGCCGAGCACCGCGGCCTCGTCGCCCGGGGCACACCACAGCACCTCGGCGGCGACCTTCTCGCTGCCCTTCGAACGCACGGCCCCCACGGACACCACGCGCGTTCCCGAGCGGGCCGCCTTGCGTAGACGCAGGAACACGATCGGGGACTCGTCCTCTGGCTCGAAGGACACGAGCACCACGATCGGCGCGCTCTCGAGGTCGTCGTAGGACACGGACACCGGTGTGCCGGCGATCCGGGCGGCAAGGAATGCGCGCTCCTCATCCGAGTGGGCCCGCGCGCGGAAGTCGATGTTGTCGGTGCCCAGGGCGACGCGAGCGAAGCGTGCGTACGCGTAGGCGTCCTCGACGGTGGAACGTCCGCCGACGAGAACCGCGTGACGGGAGGCCTGGGCGAGACCGCGCGCGGCGACGTCGATCGCCTCGGGCCAGGAGGCCACGCGCAGTTCACCGTTCTCCCGGATCAAGGGGTAGTCGATGCGGCCCTCGGTCTGGTAAACGAATGCGAAGCGACCCTTGTCGCAGTTCCACTCCTCATTGACCGCCGGGTCATCCCAGGCGAGTCGGCGCGTGACGACCTCGCGACGGTAGTCGGTGCGCAGCGAGCACCCGGATGCGCAGTGCTCGCACGTGGTGGGGACGGACACCAGGTCGAAGGGGCGCGAGCGGAATCGGTAGGCGGCCGAGGTCAGCGCACCCACGGGGCAGATCTGCACCGTATTGCCGGAGAAGTAGGAGTCGAAGGGCTGATCCTCAGCGGTGCCCACCTGCTGCTGCGCACCGCGCTCGAGGAGCTCGAGCATCGGATCACCCGCGATCTGCTCGGCGAAGCGGGTGCACCGCGCGCAGGAGACGCAGCGCTCGCGGTCCAGGAGGATCTGAGCGCTCACATTGATCGGCTTGGGGAACGTGCGCTTCTCCTCGGTGAACCGCGACTCGGGGCGGCCGACGCTCATCGCCTGGTTCTGCAGCGGGCACTCCCCGCCCTTGTCGCACACCGGGCAGTCGAGCGGATGGTTGAGGAGTAGGAACTCCATCACGCCCTCCTGGGCGAGACGTGCCATCTCCGAGGACTGCTGCGTGCGGATGACCATGCCGTCGGACACCGTCTGCGCACACGCCGGCTGGGGCTTGGGCATCCCCTCGACCTCGATCAGGCAGGCGCGGCACGCCGCGACGGGATCCAGCAGCGGGTGATCGCAGAAGCGCGGGATCTCGATTCCCAGCAACTCCGCGGCGCGGATCACGAGGGTCCCCTTCGGGACCGCGACGGCGACGCCATCGATGATCACGGTCACGGTGTCCGTCGGGACGGCGACCTCGGAGTTGTTGGCGGTGACGGTCATCGGGCGACCGCCGGGGCGAAGACGTAGGAGGCCACCGGGTCGAAGCTCTCATCGACCGGCGTGTGGGTGGCATCGGTGAATTCCTGACGGAAGTACTTCAGCGCTGCCGGGTAGGGCGTTGCCGCGGCATCACCCAGCGCGCAGAACGAGCGACCGGCGATCTGCCCGCACAGCGTGACCAGGGTGTCCATCTCGGCATCGGAACCGTGACCGTGCTCGAACTTCTCGAGCACGCCGGTGATCCAGTAGGTGCCTTCGCGGCACGGGGTGCACTTGCCGCACGACTCGTGCTTGTAGAACTCCAGCCACCGGGTGACGGCCTTCACGACGCTCACCGAGGAGTCGAAGATCATGGGTGTCCCGGTGCCGAGCATGGTTCCCGCCTCGGCCATGGCCTCATAGGTCAGCGGCAGGTCGAGATGCTCCGAGGTCAGCATGGGCACCGAGGATCCACCGGGGAGCCAGAACTTCACCTGTCCCCCGCCACGCACGCCCCCGGCGTAGTCGAGGAGTTCGCGCATGGTGATGCCGAGCGGGGCCTCGAAGAGTCCGGGGTTGTTCACGTGACCGGACACCGCCCAGACCTTGAACCCCGGGGACTTCTCGGTGCCGAACTGACGGAACCAGTCCACCCCCCGATCGACGATGAAGGGGATGTTCGCGATCGTCTCGACGTTGTTGATCACCGTGGGCGACGCATAAAGCCCGGCGACGGCAGGGAACGGCGGCTTGAGGCGCGGCTGACCGCGATAGCCCTCGAGCGAGTCCAGCAGGGCCGTCTCCTCACCGCAGATGTAAGCGCCCGCACCGGAGTGGACGACGACGTCGAGGTCGAAGCCACTGCCGAGGATGTTCGTACCGATGAGCCCTGCGGCCTTGGCCTGCTCGACGGCGAGCGCGACCTTGCGGATGGCGTTGGGCACCTCGCCGCGAATGTAGATGAAGGCATGGTTGGCGCGGATCGCGTAGCTGGCGATGATCACGCCTTCGACGAGCACATGCGGATTGGCCATCATGATCGGGATGTCTTTGCACGCACCTGGCTCGGACTCGTCCGCGTTGACGACGAGGTAGTGCGGCTTGCCGTCGTTCTGCGGGACGAAGGACCACTTCAGCCCGGTCGGGAAGCCCGCGCCACCGCGGCCGCGCAGGCCCGCGTCCTTGACCTGACCGATGATCGCGTCGGGATCCTGCTTCAGGGCGGATGCAAGAGCGCGATAGCCACCGAAACGCTGGTACCCGGCGAGGGTGTAGAGATCGGGGGCATCCCAGTGTTCGGTGATGACGGGTGTCAGTCCAGAGGTGATCATGGCGCCTTCATCCCCCGCTCCTTGGCGATCGTGAGACCGGCGAGCATCTTGGCGTCCACCGAGGGTGCATCCGCCAGGCCGTCGAGCGGGAAGGCGAGGGTGTGCTCCGTGGCATCGAAGTCACGGATGGCCGGGCCGCGCGTGGACTGCACGGTCTCGCCCCGACGGAGTCGCGCGACGATCTCGCACGCCGAGGACGGCGTGACGTCGTCCATGAACTCCCAGTCCACGGTCATCACCGGTGCGTGGGTGCATGCGGCCTGGCATTCGATGCGCTCGAGGAAGAACTCACCGTCGGCGGTGGGCTCGTTGTGGCCGACGCCGAGATCGGCGCTGAGCGCATCCCACACAGCGTCGCCACCGAGGAGTCCGCACAGGGTGTTGGTGCAGACGCCGATGTGGTGCTTCCCCACGGCGCGACGCTTGTACATCGTGTAGAACGTGGAGACCGCGGTGACTTCCGCGGGAGTGATGCCGAGGACCTCTGCGCAGGCGTTAATGCCGTCGACGGTGATCTCGTTCTCCTCGCTCTGCACCAGGTGCAGCATCGGTAGCAAGGCCGATCGGGCCGACGGGTACCGCGCGGCGATCTCGCGCAGGCTGGTGCGCGTGGCGTCGGTGATGGCCATTAGCGATCCACCCCGCCCATGACCGGGTCGATGCTGGCGACCGCCGCGATGACGTCGGGGACCATCCCGCCCACACATGTGGCGGCGGTGGCCTGCAGATTGTTGAAGGAGGGATCGCGGAAGTGCACACGGTAGGGGCGTGTGCCGCCGGAGCTCACCACGTGCGCACCGAGTTCACCGCGCGGTGACTCGATCGCGACGTAGACCTGACCGGCCGGGACCGAGAAGCCCTCAGTCACGAGCTTGAAGTGATGGATCAGCGCCTCCATCGACTCGCTCATGATCTCGCGGATGTGATCGAGGGAGTTGCCCTGACCATCCGCACCGATGGACAGTTGCGCGGGCCAGGCGATCTTCTTGTCGGCCACCATCACCGGACCGGGCTGCAGGCGATCGAGGCACTGCTCGACGATCTTCATCGACTCCTGCATCTCGGCCAGGCGGATGAGGAATCGGCCGTAGGCGTCGCAGGTGTCCGTGGTCGGGACATCGAACTCGTAGGTCTCGTAGCCGCAGTAGGGCTGGGACTTGCGCAGGTCGTGTG
>CAZBWA010000038.1:0-16756 GCA_964495555.1 uncultured Bifidobacteriaceae bacterium
AACGATTTAGAAGATTGAATCATCATCAGTGTTGGCAAGGGCTTCATAGAATTAATCATCCTCATTGAGATCCCCGACAGCGAGGTGAAGAACCTCAAGACCGTGGGTGACGCCGTCGCCTACATCGAGGCCAACGCCTGACCGTCATGTCGCGCACCGTCGTGGTCACCGGCCTGGGTATGACCACTCCCCTGGGTGGGGATGTGGCCAGCACCTGGGCTGCTGCATTGGCGGGCACGTCCGGTATCACCACGATCGATGCCGATTGGGTTGCCGATCAACCATCGAAGATCGCCGGTCAACTCGCGGTCGACCCCGCCGACGTGATGGATCGCGTCGAGGTTCGCAAGTTGGATCGATCGCAACAGGCCGCAGTGATCGCCGCCCGCGAGGCCTGGGCCGATGCGGGTGCCCCCGCCGTCGACCCGGAACGACTCGGCACCGTGATCGCAACGGGTATGGGCGGTTTGACCTCGCTGATGAGTGCCTACGACCTGCTGCTGGAGCGCGGACCTTCGCGCATCTCCCCGCACATGGTCACGATGATCATGCCGAACGGACCCGCAGCGGTCGTGGGTCTCGAAGTGGGAGCGCGCGCGGGAGTGCACACCCCCGTCAGTGCGTGCGCCTCCGGCGCTGAGGCCATCTCCTACGCGGCACGGATGATCCAGACCGGACGGGCGGATGTCGTCGTTGCCGGGGGCACAGAAGCGGTCATACATCCGATCACCATGGCCGGGTTCGCAGCGATGCGAGCCCTGTCCACCCGCAATGACGACCCGGGTCGGGCCTCGCGGCCCTACGACGTCGACCGCGACGGGTTCGTCATGGGCGAAGGGGCGGGTGTCGTAGTCCTCGAGTCCGAGGAGTTCGCCCGGGCGCGTGGTGCGCGCATCCACGCGGTCTACGGAGGCGCCGGACTGACGTCCGATGGCCACCACATCGCCCAGCCCGATCCCGAGGGTTCCGGAGCCGCCCGCGCCATCCGCGAGGCCCTCGCCGATGCGGGCCTGACGACGTCCGACGTCGTGCACATCAACGCGCACGCCACCTCGACACCGCAGGGCGATATCGCCGAGGCCGTCGCGATACGACGTGCCCTGGGTGCGGACACCGATCGGGCGGTGGTCACCGGAACGAAGTCCATGACGGGACACCTCCTCGGCGGCGCCGGTGCCGTCGAATCGATCTTCAGCATCCTCGCCCTGCGCGACCGCCTGGTACCGCCCACCGCGAACCTGATCACCCAGGACCCCGCCATCGACCTTGACGTCGTAGCCGGGGCACCCCGCCCCCTGCCCGCGGGCGATATCGCCGCCCTGAACAACTCCTTCGGCTTCGGCGGGCACGACGTCGCCGTCGTCTTCCGGACCGCCTGAGATGACCGACGCCCCCGATCCGCGCTCCCCGCGCGCGCGGTTGGCGCACTTCTTCGACGACGGCGAGTTCACCACCATCACCCCCGAGGACGACCGTGGCGTGCTCGTCGCCGTCGGACGCGCGCACGGGACCTCCGTGGTCGCCTTCGCCACCGATCCCACGGTGCAGGGCGGCGCGATGGGGAACGAGGGATGCCGGGCCATCGTCACCGCCTACGACCGGGCCTTCGCCGACTCGTGTCCAGTGGTGGGCCTGTGGCACTCCGGTGGCGCGCGGCTGCGGGAGGGCGTGGCCAGCCTCGACGGCGTGGGACGCGTCTTCGCGGCGATGACGCGCGCCTCGGGGAAGGTGCCGCAGATCTCCGTGGTGCTGGGTCCGGCCGCCGGCGGCGCGGCCTACGGTCCAGCCCTCACCGACATCGTGATCCTGGGTCCGGCCGGGCGCATCTTCGTCACCGGCCCCGAGGTCGTCCGCTCCGTCACCGGCGAAGACGTCGACATGGACATCCTCGGAGGTCCGGAGCCGCACGGGCGTCGCAGTGGCGTCGTGCACATCACCACAGACTCCGAGCAGGAAGCCCTGGATCAGGCGCGCGGCCTGGTGTTCCTGCTCGGCACCCAGGGCTCCATGGATATGGACGCGATCGAGGATGTCGACCTCGGTGTGTTCCTCCCCGAGTCCTCACGCCGCGCCTACGACGTCCACCCACTGGTCGAGGGTTTCCTCGACGCCGGCACGTTCATGGAGCTGCACGCGCGATGGGCGCCGAACATCGTCGTCGGCCTGGGGCGCCTCGGTGGGCGCACCGTCGGGGTCGTCGCTAACAACCCACTGCGCCTGGGCGGGTGCCTGGACTCCGCGAGCGCGGAGAAGGCCGCCCGATTCGTGCGCATGTGTGATGCATTCTCCGTCCCACTCGTCGTGCTCGTCGACGTCCCCGGATACCTGCCCGGTCTCGGTCAGGAGTGGGAGGGCGTGGTGCGGCGCGGCGCCAAGTTGCTGCACGCCTTCGCCGAATGCGTGGTCCCGCGGGTCACCGTCGTGACGCGCAAGGCCTACGGTGGGGCGTACGTGGCGATGAACTCCGCATCCCTGGGGGCCACGCGCGTCTACGCGTGGCCGAGTTCGGAGGTTGCCGTGATGGGTTCCGTGGCCGCGGTGCGCATCCTGCATCGGCGTCGACTCGCGGAACTCCCGGAGGAGTCACGCGAGCAGGTCGAGTTGGAGTTGGCGGCCGAGCACGAGGTCATCTCCGGTGGGATCGCCCGCGCAGTGGAGATGGGCGTTGTGGACGAGGTCGTCGATCCGACGAAGACGCGCACGGCCGTCGCCACGGTCCTCTGGGATACCCCGGGTGTGCGCGGACAGCACGGGAACATCCCGCTGTAGGTCAGACCACCTCGTGCAGCAGGCGCACGGTGGAATCGGAGTGCGCGACCCGGAAGGGTTCGAGTTCGTCATCCCACGGATCGCCGATCAACCGGCGGATCTCCTCGGCCAGGGACTCCCCCGTCGCGGACGCCTGCGTCAGGAGGCTGCGCAGTCGATCCTCGTGCACCATGACGTCACCGTGCACGCCGATCGTGGCGCGATGCAGACCCAGACTCGGGGTGGCGACGAAGCGCTCCCCCTCCCGCTCGCCGGCCGGGTCCTCGGTCACCTCGTACCGGGCCTGGGTGAAGGCGAGCAGCGCGCTGGCGATGCGGGCCCCCGTGCCCGTCGGGCCCGACCACAGGACCTCGGCGCGCACGGCCCCGGGGGCGATCGGCTGGGGCGCCCAGTCGATGGCGACCGTTGTCCCCAGCACCTTGGCCAGTGCCCACTCGACGTGGGGACTGACCGCGCTCTGGACGGAATGGATGAACAGCACACCGCGCGCAGGGGTGGACCCCTCCGCGGTCTGCGCAGCGACGACGACCGTCATGTGACCCTCCTTCGTGAAGGACGCCTTCCCCAGCGGCTTCTCGAGGGATCACCTGCGAGATCAGGATAACCCGGGGACGGACTTCGCTACAGTGCGGCACGACGTCGAACTGGAGGCTCCATGGCACTCGCGTCCCCCGCACCCCGCGTCCTCGCGGACTTGGCCGCCCGCACCTGGATCTCCCAGGTTGCCCTCGTCGTCGGCGGGGCCGCCTTCGTGGGGCTCTGCGCCCAGGTGGCGATCCCCCTGCCCTTCACGCCCGTCCCGCTGACCCTGCAGACCTTCGCGGTACTTCTCGTGGGCGCCAGCCTCGGGTCCCTGCGCGGTGTCCTGTCGATGCTGCTCTACGTCGCCGCGGGCGTCGTGGGGGTTCCCTGGTTCTCCCAGTGGGAATCCGGCTTCGCCCTGGCCTCGTTCGGCTACATCCTCGGCTTCATCCTCGCCGCATTCATCGTGGGACGCCTCGCCGAGAGCGGCGCCACGCGTAGTTTCGGCCGCGCGGCGGGACTCATGGTGATCGGCAACATCGCCATCTACGCCGTCGGTGTCACCTGGCTGAAGTTCGCCATCGACGTCACCTGGGTGGAGGCGGTCACCCTCGGTGTGCTGCCGTTCCTCATCGGCGACGCCATCAAGATCCTGGCCGCAGCGGGGCTGCTGCCCGGGGTCTGGCGCCTCCTGCAGCGTCACTAGAACTGTGACCCCACGCATCCTCGCCACCAGCGGTGGCTTCGTCGGTACGGGACTGTGGGGTGTGCAGCGACCCGGCCGCACCCTGCTGCGCGCACTCGAACTCACCGGCAAGGAGCGTCCCCGCGTGGTGCTGGTGATGACGGCCTCCGGTGATGATCCGACCTACCTGGCGCAGATGTACTCCGCGCTGAGTGAGGCCTCCTGCGATGTGGACCATCTGGCCCTCTTCACCCAGCCCAACCGTGATCCGGCGACACTGCTGCCCGCGGCGGACGTGGTCTGGGTCGGCGGCGGCAGTGTCGCGAATCTGCTCGCCCTGTGGAGACTGCACGGCGTCGATGCCGCCATGCGCGAGGCCTGGGAGTCCGGGACCATCCTGGCCGGGGTCAGTGCGGGTTCGATCTGCTGGCACGTCGGCGGTCCGACGGATTCGTTCGGCAGCACCCTTCAGCCGGTGACGAACGGCCTGGCGTTCCTGCCGTATGGAAACGGTGTGCACTACGACTGCGAGGCCCAGCGTCGCCCGCTGCTCACCCGCCTCGTCGCAGACGGAGTGCTCCCCACGTCGTACGCGACGGACGATCACATCGGCATCCTCTATGAGGGCACGACCCCGGTCGAGGTCATCTGCGACATGGACGTCGACCCGGTGTCCGGACCAGCCGCGTACCGGATCGAACGAGTCGGTGACAGTGCCGTCGAGACCCGACTGCCACTGGGACCGATCGCCTAGGGCGTCTGCCTATCGCGGTGGGCGCGCAACTCCCGCGCCAGATCCTCCCGGGATGCTCCCCGCTCCACCGCGGTGTGCAGGATCTGCGCCTGGGTCATGGGCGCCAGTCCGCCCACGGGTTGATCTCGGTCGAGGTTGGTGGGGAACGAGTAGCCCTCGGCGCAGGACGCGATGACATTGGCGGTGTCCCGATCGGACCAGTTCGGTTCCTGCGCCGCACGCTGAAGTGCCGGGTAGATCGCCTCGCACATGCCCAGACGGTCCATGGACTCCATCGCTCGACCGAAGGCCGAAGACACCTGCAGCAGGTTCGCCATCCGTTCGATGTCGGTGGAGTGATTGGTGCCCGCACCGTGCAGCAGGCCCGGACTGAAGTAGACGACGTCACCCTTTTCCAGCGGGATCTGCACCATGCGACGTGCGAAAAGTTCCTTCACTCCGGGATCGCGATAGGCCAGGTAGCGCAGGGGGTAGGTCTGCGAGAACGGGAGGAACATCGTCGGCCCGCTGGCCACCGGCATGTCGCAATGCGCGACGGCTCCCTGGAGCGTCAGGAACGGGGAGAGCGCGTGCATATGAGCCGGGTACCCCTCGGCCTGCTCGTTGCTGCAGAAGCCCAGGTGGTAGTCGCAGTGCGGTTCCTGGGCCTGACCTCCCGGATGAACCAGGTTCACCTGAGCCGTCATCTGGTAGTTCGGGCCCAACCAGGCTCGGGCGCCCAGCGCGATCGCCTCGTTGGCGAAGTACGCGACGAACGTGTCCGGGGCTTCGCGCGCCAACTTCTCCTGGGCATTCCACACGCGCGCATTCGCACCGGGAGCGCCGAAGTGATCGCCCTTGTCGCCGCCTGCGGCGCGCTCGCGTTCGATGATGTCCAGGAACGTGCGCGTCGCCGCGTCGACAACCTCGGTACGCGCAAACGCGGACTTGAACACGAGGACTCCCGGTCCCTCGTCCAGTGCGCGGGCGACTTCTGCTTCGAGCTCCGCCTGGCCCGCGGCATCCGCGGGCAGAGAGGCGCCGTCGTAGAGCAGCACGTTCGACTCCACGGCGTATGCATGCGGGAACTCGCCCGGATCGACCTCGACCTCGACGATGCGCGCAAGGTCCTCGACCGACACGTCGGCCGTCGACAGGTGGTGGCGTCGACCGATCATGAATCCTCCGAAACCGCCACGGGGTTGCCCGAGCGCGCCGACTCGGTGGCGGCCACGCCGAGGGCGAGGGCGATCCGCCCATCCGCACCGGATGCCGGGCACGGCTCGCCCGCCCGGACGTACGCGAGGAACGCCTCCCACTCGCGCAGGTAGGACTCCGCGTAACGCTCGAGGAAGAAGGGCTGGAGCGGCTGCCCGCCGGGTCCCCGCTCGGTGAGCGTGACACCCGTGTGGATCGGCACGTTCTCCGAGGCCGCCAGTCCTCCGGAGCCGAACGCCTCGAGGCGCTGGTCATATCCGTAGACGGCCTTGCGGCTGTTGTCGATCATGGTCATGGCCCCGTTGGCGTGGGTGAGCAGCGCGGTGGCCGTGTCGAAGTCGCCCGCCGACCCGATCGCCGGATCGATGAGCACAGCACCTCGCGCGACGACCTCCACGACGGGCGAGCCGACGATGAATCGAGCCATGTCGAAGTCGTGGATCATCATGTCTAGGAAGATCCCTCCGCTGACTCGCACGTACTCCGGCGGCGGTGGGTAGGGATCCCTGCTGGTGATGCGCACGACATGGACCTCTCCCACCGTGCCCCCCTGGACCGCCTCGCGCACCGATCGGTGGGCCGGGTCGAAGCGCCGGTTGAACCCCACCATGAACGGGACGCCGGCGGACTGCACCGCCGCGAGCGCACGGTCGACGGCTGCGAGATCCAGGCTGATCGGCTTCTCACAGAAGACTGCCTTCCCCATGCCGGCGGCTGCAACGATCACGTCCACGTGCGTGTCAGTGCTCGAACACACGGCGATCGCGTCGATGCCCGGGTCCGCGATCAGATCATCGACGGACATGGCCTCGGCGCCGGTGCGCTGGGCCACCGCCTCGGCCGCGGGGGCGTGGACGTCGGCGACGCCGACGAGCGCGAGACCGGGGACCCGGTGCGCCACGATGCCCGCGTGGAGGGCGCCGATGCGGCCCGCCCCGACGACGCCGACGCGGAGGTCAGATGCCACGGCGCTGTGCCCGCAGACCCTCGGCCATCCGCGTATGGGCGTCGACCACGCTCGGCGACGCGGAGATGCCGGGCACACCGACCTGCCAGAAGGCCCCGCCCTCGGTCCAGTCGGATTCCCGCACGTCGAGAACGATCACCGACGTCCGATCGGCCGCACGCGCCTCCTGGAGCGCCGCGCGCAATTCCGCGAGGGATGCAACCGACCACGTACGCGCGCCCAGGGCGCGAGCATGGGCCGCGAAGTCCACGCGGGCGTCGGTGACGTTGCCCACGGAATCGCGCAGCATGTTGTTGTACGAGGCACCGCCCTGTCCCACCTGTAGGCGTTCGATGACGGCATAGCCCCCGTTGTCGCAGACCACGAGGATGAACTTGGAGCCGGAGAGGATCGATCCGTAGATGTCGGAGTTCATCATCAGGTAGGAGCCGTCGCCCACGAGGGCGAAGACTTCACCCGCACCGTGGGCCAGGGCCGCACCCCACGCCCCGGAGATCTCGTATCCCATGCAGGAGAAGCCGTACTCGCAGTCGAAGGTCGCCACGCCCTTGCTCCACCAGTTGATGTTCAACTCGCCCGGGAGACCTCCGGCAGCGGTCAGCACGTAGTCCGCGGGAGTGGCCTGGTCGTGGACGGCGCCCACCACCTGCGCGTAGCTCGGTGGCCACTGGCCATCCTCTGCCGTGCGCGAGGCGATGAAGGCCTTCAGCTCACCGCGCAGAGACTCCGCGCGTGCCCGCCATGCGCCCGGGGCTTCGTAACCGGTCAGCTGCGCGCCCATCTCACGCAGACCCTCCCGGGCATCCCCGACCACGGGCACCGAGCGGTGTTTGGCCGCGTCGAAACGCGCCGCGTTCAGACCGATGATGCGAGCATGCGGGGAGAAGAGCGTCCACGAGCCGGTGGTGAAGTCCTGGAGTCGCGTGCCGACGGCCAATACGACATCCGCCTCGGCCACCAGGGCATTGGTGGCTGCCGCACCGGTGACCCCGATGGGTCCGAGGTACTGCGGGTCCTCTCCGAGAAGGCTGGACTTGCCCGCCACCGTCTCGACCACGGGGATGCCGTGCGCGCCGGCGAAGGCGGCGAGCTCGGCTTCAGCCCGCGAGTAGTGCACGCCGCCCCCGGCGATGATCACGGGTGCCGTCGCTGATCGCAGTAAGGCCACGGCCTGCGCACAGGACTCGAGGCTCGGGCGGGGACGGTCGATCCGGTGCACGGTGGTCGCGAAGAACTCGTCGGGGTAGTCGTAGTCCTCGGCGGCGGTGTCCTGCGGCAGTCCGAGGAAGGCCGGGCCGCAGGCGGCCGGATCGAGCATCATGCCGATCGCCTGGGGCAGGCTGGAGAGCACCTGAGCCGGGTGGGTGATGCGATCCCAGAAACGCACTACCGGTCGGAACGCGTCATTCACGGTCGTCGATGGCGCACCGAAGTCCTCGACCTGCTGGAGCACCGGATCCGGCAGGCGCGTGGTGAACGTGTCCCCCGAGATGAACAGCACCGGGAGTCGATTGGCCATCGCCACGCCGGCGGCAGTCACCATGTTCGTGGCACCCGGACCCACCGAGGACGTGCACAGCAGGAACTGCTGACGTCGCATCCGCTTCGCGAACGCGGTGGCGGCGAGACCCATGCCCTGCTCGTTCTGGCCGCGCCAGACGGGGATGCTGTCGCGATGCCGCTCAAGGAAGTGGCCGAGGCTGGTCACGTTTCCGTGGCCGAAGATCGCGATCGCGCCCGGGATCAGCGGGCGCTCCTCGCCGTCGACCTCGATGCGCTGCGCGATCAGATATCGGACGATCGCCTCCGCCGTGGTCATGCGCGTCATGACGGTCACTCCCCTGCCAGATCCCGAACCGGCTCCCAGGTTCGGGAGTCCCAGGACTCGATCAACGCCTGCTGGACGCTCACCACGTCGACCGCCTCCCGGAACCCCGGTGAGAACGTCCCCCCGGTCGCGTAGGCCTCCATGAACGCGAAGTCTTCGATCGCGACGAGATCCTCGAAGCCGATCGCATTCGCCTGCCCGGGCACGAATGCCCCGTGGTACGGGAATCGATCGCCGCCGAACACCCGCGTGAAGCCGGAGGTGCGATCGTCGGTAAGTCGATAGACGTGCAACTCATTCAGCATCTCCAGATTCCAGGTCAGCGCACCCTTCGTCCCGTAGACCTCGAGTGCGTTCTGGCTCTCCGGGCCCACCATCGAGCGACTCACCTCGAAGGTGCCTGTGGCGCCGTTGGCGAAGGTGCACAGCATCGATGCGAAGTCCTCGTTCTCCACCTCGCCGACAGGATCCCCGGGACGGCCGCGCCCGTAGTGGCCGGCGGTCCCCTGCGGGATGGGGCGATGCGTGATGGTGGTGTTCCGCATCCCGGTGACCTCGGTGATGGGCCCGACGAGGAACTGCGCGAGGGAGATGGAGTGGCTGAGGATGTCGCTGGTCACCCCGTATCCGGCCTGGTCCATGAAGAAGCGCCAGGTGAGCAGACCCAGGGGGTCGCTGCCGTACATCGAGAGGAAGCGGCCCCGATAGTGCGTGATCTCGCCCAACTCGCCCGAGTCGATCAGTGACTTGGCATGCAAGACCAGCGGTGCCCACAGGTAGTTGTAGCCCACGCCCGTGGCGACGCCGGCCGCCGTGGCGGCGCGCAGGGCGGCGACGGTCTGCTCCGGTTTACCACCGATGGGCTTCTCGCTGAAGACGGCCTTCCCGGCCGCGCACGCCGCCTCGATCATCGGGACGTGCAGCATGTTGGGGGCGGTGACCCACACCGCGTCGACATCATCGGCCGCGACCGCGTCGTGCCAGTCGGCCACCGCGCGTTGGAATCCGAAGTCGGCCACCGCGCGTTCGCGGCGTGATTCCTCCACGTCGGCACACACGACCAACTGCGGGTCGAAGGAACGCTCCGGGAACAGGGAGGGAATGCGCGCCGCGGAGCGACTGTGCGCCTGACCCATCCAGCCGAGGCCGAGGACCGCGATTCCGATGCGCCTGCTCATGAGCCAGTCCTTCCATCCGCCGACGTCATCGGCAAGCGGGGGTCGGGGCGCTGGTCGCGCCAACTCTCGCGGATCCAGTGGTGAGTCGGATCGTCGCAGAAGGCCATGGAGCGGTCCTCCGCCGGACCAGCGAGGACGTTGAGGAAATACATCGGATACTCGGGCGGTGCCACCGTGGGGCCGTGGTATCCCTCCGGGACGAGGTAGACGTCGCCATCCGTGATCGTGCGCGTGTCGTCGACCCGGCCATCCACCGTGTACACGTGGAACAGGCCCTCGCCGTCCGGGTGGCCATGTGGCGAGTCACCTCTGCCGATGCGGAAGTAGTAGATCTCCTCGTTCGTGGTGGCGCAGTCCCCGATCCCGTCATGGCGGTGTGGCGGCCAGGAGGACCAGTTGCCGCCCGGGGTGATCACCTCGCACACGTTGATCTTGTGCGCACCGTGAAAGGAGTCGGGAGTGGCGATGTTGGTCACCTGGCGCGATGCCAGCCCGGCGCCGCGCACTTCCACCGGTACCTCGGCCGCCGGGGTGTGGACCACCGGGAAGGACTGCGAGGCACGCGCGGTGCACACGGCGAGTTCCCCAGACTCCCCGGCGATCGTGACCACGCTGCCGACGGGCGCGTAGAGCCAGTCGCTAACCGCGGCGAAAACCCCGCCGCGGCCGGCAAGGGTGTAGGCGTTCCCATCGACGGTCACCGACACGTCGCGTGCGGACAGGGGGACGAGGATCGCCTCATCCCGGTCAAGGGTGATCGTGACCGCGCCGCGGGCCAGGTCCACCACCCGCATGCCGCTGTAGGCCCAGCCTGCGCTCTCCGGGGTCACGAGGAGGTCGGCGTCGGCGGTGCGCGCCGAACCGGCGGGGAGATACCAGGACATGTGCGCCTCAGCCGTGCACGAGGGAGGCGGCGGCGGTGACGGCCTTCACCACGTCGCCATCGGGGGGGTACAGCAAAGCACGTCCGGCCACGAGCCCGCGCACGTTCGGCTGCTCGAGTGCCGATCGCCAGAGCGCGAACACCTCCGCAGCACGGTCGCCCGGGTCGCCGCCCAGCATCAGAATGGGCATGGTGGTCGCCCCGGCTACCTCGGCCATGCGCGAGACGGGGGGGAGCTTCAGCCAGGTGTAGGCCGAGGAGGAGCCCAGGCCCGAGGCGATCGCGACGACTTTGATCAATGCATCGACAGAGGGGTCGAGTCGCGCGCGTCCGTCGTCGTCCTTCAGATACGGCAGCGGCTCGATCATGCACAGGATGCGGCGGTCGGCCAACTCCGTCGTGATCGCGGCCACCATTTCCAGGGTCCGTGCGACCCCCGGATCGGTGTGCTCGATACGCAGCAGGACCTTCCCGCCATCGAGGCCGTACTCCTCGATGTGGTCCGCGTCGTAGGCCGTCAGTCGATCGTCGAGCTCCCATCGTGCCCCGATGATCCCGCCGCGGTTCATCGTGGCGATCGCCACGACCCCGTCGAGAGCGCCGAGGAAGGCGAGCTCCTCGAGGATGTCGGCGCTGGCCATGACACCGTCCACGCCGGGCAGTGCCAGGCCGGTGACCAGACGCTCGAGCAGCGTGAACCGATCAGCGACAGCGAGGGGATCATCGCCCGCGGCGATCATGCCGCGCGCAGTGTGGTCCGCGGCGAGGATCATCAGGTTGCCATCCGCGCCGACGACGGGACGGCGTGTACGAGTCCGCAGGGCATCGCGCAGGGACTCCGGTGCGCGGAGGCGCGCCTCGAGGAGGGCTGCGTAGTCGGTGCGATCCATCATGCGACTCCTGCCCGGGCGCGCAGTTCTGTTACCTGGTCCGATGTCGGCATCGCATCCGCGCACGTGAGGTGCGTCGCGACGTAGGCGCCTGCGGCGTTGGCGAACTCACCTACCTCGCGCAGATCCCACCCCTCGAGGAGTCCGTGGATCAACGCACCTCCGAAGGCGTCACCGGCGCCCAATCCGCACACCACCGAGACGGGGACGGGTGATATGCGCAAGCGCTCGCTCTCGGTCGCGAGCAGAACGCCTCCCCCTCCCATCTTCACGATGGCGATGCTCACACCCCGGGAGAGGAGCTCATCCGCGGCGGCATCCGGATCGGACTCCTCCACCGCCATCGCGCACTCGTCGCGATTGCCCACCACGATCGTCGCATGGCCGATCGCGTGCTGAGCGGCCTGGCGCGAGGCGTGGATGTCCGGCCACATCGTGGGGCGGTAGTCCAGGTCGAGGATCGTGTGCTGCGCACGGCCCCGGAGCTCCAGCCACTCGCGGGAACTGCGCGCGGTCTCGCCCTGGGACAGCGCGCCCTGGCTCATCCAGAAGATCCGCGCCGCGCGCACGAGCGCATCGCGTTCGGGCGTGCGCGTGATGCACGTATCCGGAGCGGCCGCACCGCGATAGAAGATGATCGTCGGATCCTCAGGGGGGTCCAGGGCGGCGAGCACGACCGGGGTTACGGCACCCTCCACACGGATCACCTCATCGGTGCCGACACCCCAGCCACGCAGCCGTTCAATGACATAGTCCCCGAGGGCATCGCGTCCCACGCCGGTGAAGAGGGAGACCGAGTGGCCGTAGCGCGCGGCGGCGACTGCGACGTTCGTCGGACTGCCCCCTACCGACTTCGAAAAGGTCTGCGGCTGGGCGAACGAGGCACCCACCTCGCGCCCGTAGAGGTCGACACTCACCCGACCGACGGTGACGAGGTCGACGCTCACGCGCGCGCCACCCGGGGTGCCACGACGTCGCGCAGGTAGGCCAGGGACTGCGACACCTGCTCGATGGGCCCCTGACCCTCGGGTGGGAGTCCGGCGGTGAGCGCGGTGTCCTGTTCGATGACGTACCAGCCGTCGTAGCCCCGGGACTCCAACGCCTCGATCACACCCGCGATGTCGACGTCGCCCTCGCCGAGTGGGGTGAACAGGCCTCCCTGCACGGCCTCCATGATCGATTGCTCGCGCGCGACAAGTGCGGGGACGCGGTCCAAACGGACGTCCTTGAGATGCACGTGACCCACGCGGTCGTGGGCCGCCTTCGCGAACGCCACGGGGTCCGTGCCCCCGATGGCGAGGTGGCCGGTGTCCAGGCACCAGTCGACGTCGCACGTGTCGAGGACTCGTTGGACGTCGTCATCGGTCTCGACCATCGTCTGGATGTGCGAGTGGAGTACCTGCCGCAGCCCGTGCGCCTCGCAGATCTCGTCGATGCGGGCGAACATTCGCGCCATCTGACGTAGTTCCTCGGGAGTGGCCGGATGCGGCTGGGACCACTCCCAGTCGGTGACCGGGGCGCTCACGAAGTGCGTGGCGCCGGCCTGCTGGAACAGTCTCGCCACCCGCTCGGCCTCGGCGATGGTCGCCTCCTCCTGCGAGCGGTCGTGGACGACGACGGGCGTGAACCCGCCGATCAGACTGAGTCCCGCGGCGGCGAGCTCGCGTGCGACCCCCTCGGGGTCCGCGGGGAGGAAGCCGGGGGCGCCGAGTTCGGTGGCGGGAAGTCCCAGACCGGCCATCTCGGTGAGCACGCGGTCGGTGGGCAGCATCGCCCCCCACCCGGGCACCTCGCAGATCCCCCAGGAGATGGGCGCAGAGGCCACCCGATCCATGAATCCCGACATTCCGCCCCAAACGACTCGAAGGGTCCTATCGAGGCGTGATGCTGTCATGGCCCCGGCGGGGCGGCAACCCACTCCGGTCAGCGGCCTCGCGCCCAGCCCGTGAACCAGTCGAGCGCTGCTGGATTGGCCAGGCCCGACAGGTCCCGCACCGGGCGGCCGTTCACCGCGTCGGCGACGGCGAGTTCGGCGAGCTTGCCTGAGCGCGTGCGTGGCACCTCGGGCGCGGCCACGATGACCCGGGGCACGTGGCGGGGGCTGCGCCGGGTGCGCAGGGCGCTGCGGACCTCCTCGATCCTCGCGGCGGTGAGCTGGCCCGATTCCCGCACGACGACGAAGAGGGCGATGACCTCGTCGAGGCCCTCCTTGAGCCCGACCACCACCGAGTCCTCGATCCACGGCAGGTCGTCGAGCACCTGGTAGAACTCCGCGGTCCCCATCCGGATGCCCCCGGCATTCAAGGTGGAGTCGGAGCGACCGTGGATGACGAAGCCGCCGGCGTCAGTCCGGGAGATGAAGTCGCCGTGCGTCCACACACCGGGGAGTCGCGCGAAGTAGGCGTCATGGAATCGCGATCCATCGTCACCCCAGAACCCCAGGGGCACCGAGGGGAACGCCGTGCGACAGACCAACTCCCCCGTCTCGCCCGCATGGCACGGGTCACCCGACTCGTCCACGACATCCACATCCATGCCGAGCGCCGGACCTTGGATCTCGCCACGATGGACCGGAAGCGTGGGATCCCCGAGGACGAAGCATCCGCAGATGTCCGTCCCTCCCGACATCGACACGGTCTGTACCTGAGGTCCGACTCGCTCCCGGATGAAGTCGTAGGACTCAGGTGCCAGCGGCGACCCCGTGGCCGCGACCGTGCGCAGGTGCGGCATCGACCGCAGGGGTCCGTCCGAGGCGGAGCGCACCACATCGAGGTATTTCGCGGAGACGCCGAGGAAAGTCAGGTCCTCCTCTGCGGCAAGGGCGAACAGGCGCTCCGGTGAGGGCCAGGTGGGGCTCCCGTCGAGGAGCACGATCGTCGCGCGCGTCGCCAACGCGATGAGCAGCCAGTTCCACATCATCCATCCGGTCGTGGAGTAGAACGTGACTCGATCGCCCTCGCGGATGTCCAGGTGGTACACCTGCTCGCTGAGCACCTTCAGCAGAACCCCCGCAGCGGAATGCACGATGCACTTGGGTCGCCCCGTGGTGCCGCTCGTGAACAGGATGAAGCCGGGCTGGTCCATCGGGACGGGCATCGGCTCCCACGGAGCACGGTGGTGTGGCTCGATCCAGTCTTTCCAGCGATCGAGGTGCACAACGGTGGACACACTCGGAAGTCCGGCGACGATCTCCCGTGCGGGCTGCTCGTCGTCGAATGCCCTCCCCGCGTAGTCATGGTGATCGCTCACCAGCATGAACACGGGGTCGACCTGGGAGAGGCGGTCGATGACTGCCTCGGGTGCCATGTCCGTGGGGGTCGTGCAGACCACCGCACCGATGCTCAGTGCGGCGAGCGCGAGGACCGCCGTCTCCGGCACGTTCGGCGTCCATGCGGCAACGCGGTCACCGACACCGACGCCCGCAGCGCGCAACGCCGCCGCCGCCTGAGCGACGTCACACCGCAGCTCCCCTCGCGTGAACGTGCGGCGATGGGCGTGCTCACCGCGTGCGACGAGTACGACATCCTCATCGGGGCCGTCGAGCAGGGTGTCGACGACGGAGATCCAGGCATCCGGCAGGAACCTCGCATCGGCGACGCCACCGGGGATCCAGGTGCGTGCACCCCGGTCCCCCACAACTCCGAGATCCTCGAAGGCCAATGCCCAGAAGCCGCCGGGATCTGCGACGGACATTGCATGCGCGGCCCGCGAGTCGGGGACTCCCAGGCGTGCGCACAGCGCTCGCATGCGCGCACCGGAGTCCGGATCCGGCTGCCACGCGATGCCGCTCACGGCGGCAAGGATGCCAGGGTCAGCGGTCGACGTAGTAGGCCTGCACCTGAGGCATCACCGGTCGCATCATGAAGATCGGACGACGCAGGCCATCGGGCCCCGGGCCCGGTCGGGTCTTGGCCATCCACTGCCGGTAGACGGCACGGGACTTCGCGGTGTCGACGACGACGTCGCCGTACTTGTCCTCGTCGTGTGCGCGCTCGATGCGGACCTTCTGGTGCCAGCAGTGCATCCCCGACCAGGGATCGGGGTGCACGGGGAAGGCGAGGTTCTGGTGGACACCGGGGTCCTCCCAGTTGATGCGCAGGGAATCGGCGTCCTCGCTCACGAACGGACGCACGCCCTCCTTGTAACGAAGCCGCCACCGGCCGTCGGGGAGCTTGCCCACGTCCACCTTGCCGGTGACCCAGCGGCTGCCCGCGTCGTCCGTGGTGCGCCAGCGGCCCATGTGGTGGGACAACGCGGCGACTCCTGGGCGGATGCCCTCCGTGGCCCAGACACGAGCGACGAAGTAGCCGATCTCCGTGCTGACTCGCACCATGTCCCCGGTGTCCAGGCCCAGACGGGCCGCGTCCTTCGGATTGATCCACATCGGGTGCTTATTGCTCAGCTCGTTGAGGTACTTGGCGTTTCCGGAACGGGTGTGGATCAGGGTCGGGAGCCGGAAGGTGGGGACCAGCAGCATCTCGCTGTCCTCCGGATCGATCTGGCTGTGATGGACGTGGGACTCGATGTAGACGGGAGTGGCGTACTCCGGCCATCCGAAGTCACGCATGGACGGTGAGTAGAGCTCGAGTTTGCGGGATGGCGTCAACCAACCAGCAACCTCCGAACCATCCTCGAGTACGACACCTACGGCACCCGGCTCACCGACAAGCGGCTTCTGCGTCTCGGGCGTGATGGGCTTGCGCAGCACCCCGTTCTCATCGGGCACCGCGCCCTCGCGCTCAGCCGGTGTGAGCGGACGCTCGTCCTGACGGTAGATGTCGTGGGACACCTCGAAGGCGCCGTACTTGCGCATGTACTCGAGAGGAGTGAGACCGAGTTCCCTCGCCTTGTCCGGCAGCCCAGGGACACTGTTGTCGAAGATGTAACCGAAGTAATCATCGACGGTCACCTTCTCGCCGGGACGACCCGGTGCCTCGAAGAACTGGCGTATCCCGAGGGACCCGTCGGGATCGATCCGCCACGAGAGCTCGAACCAGAATTCGGTTTCCTCCCATACCTCACCCGGGTTGGCATCGCGCGTGTCACCGATCTTCTCGCCCATCTTCTCCAAGGCGACGCGACG
>CAZBWA010000039.1:0-16378 GCA_964495555.1 uncultured Bifidobacteriaceae bacterium
GGCACCCACGCTCGGCCCTGGACTCAACGAGACCGGGTCTCCGGAAGTACTGAGCTCCACCGCGCGTCCTGGTGCGGGCGCACCGTTCACTGTCGCCGTGAACGTCACGACCGCCGAACCTCCTCGGCGGAACTTCACGGAGCTCGGTGATGCCGACAGGCCGTACACGGTCTCCCACCTCGCGAACAGCGTCACGGTCGAGCCGGACGTCAGCGTCGCGGGAAGCGACTGACCGGCGGTGATCGCTACCGAGCCATTGCCCGTGTAGGCCCAGCCAGCCAACCTGCTGTCGACCGGAGTGCACGGCGCAGTCGTCGCGGTATTCGAGCCCGGCTGCACGACACTGGTGGACCGACGACCGGCAGCGGTCGTCACGTTCACGCCACCCGCAAGACACTGCGTTCCCGACCCGACATTGGCGTCATATGTCACCTGGACACCTGTGGGCCGCCATACCGCGAAGAGCGTGACATCGGCATCGCCCATCGTGTACTCGGCACCGGGATCGAAGGCCGCGCTCGACGCACCGGCGGTCAATGCCCAACCCGCCAACGTGTAACCCGTTCGTGTGCACTGACTCGTCGAGGGCAACGCGAAGACGCCGTTGAAAGCAGAGCTGTTCTTGACCTTCTGCCAGGACATCGTGCCCGAACACGAGCCTCCATTGGCATCCGCCGTCGCGGTGTACGTGGGGTTGGCCACATCCGCGGCGTTTCCTCCGCCGGAGGGCGCCTGGAGCAGGACCGGTCCGATCGGACCTGAACCCGTCCCGTCTTGGTAGGTAATGGAGATGGTCCCGAGATTCGTGATGGTGTAGAGGGTGCCCGGGCCGCTCGCAGCGATGCATGTCGCCTGGGCTCCGACTGGGTTGCACGGGTTCATACCCACGCTCACTATCCCGGTGTCTGCGCCGGAGGTACCCACGTTCACAGTTGCGCCCGTCGTGGCATTCACGACCCGGAAGGTGTCACCCACAGCACCGGTGAGGGTGATGGGGGAATAGCTGTACGGGGCAGCCGCACCGGTCACCGTGATCGTGCCGAGGTCGGCGGCGCTGCTGGGTGCCGACCCCACCGCCTGGCCGGCGAGGAAAGCGAGGGCGACGAGGAGTGGCGTGGCAGCGCGTCCCCATCGTTTCCGGGGGGACTTCGTGGTCGTCCGGGCTCTCGTACGAGCGGAGCGCGCTGGAGTAGTGGAGTGATTCGCATCATCGACCTGCACACACCGTCGCGCCGCATCAACCTCGCGGCGCTGCTCCTCGCGACGACGCTGAAGCCGCGCATGGCCGATGGCGACGAGGCGCGCCCGCTCCGCAGGCGTCAGGGACGCCAAGTGTCTTCCCCCTCCACGGCGCCGATCATCGACGGCGTCGTTCACGGCCATGCGCACAACCTAGGGGCGCCCGTTGGCCACCGGGGCCGATTGGGAAAAGTCCTGGTCTGTCACGGGGATGGTGCGTGCGCGTCATAGCGCCAGAATCCCGGGAACTTCGCCGCGAGACCGATCGCGATCACCGTGCACGCGATCCCACCGGAGATGACGGAGAAGGCCTCGCCGCCGAGAGACGCCACCGCACCAGCCTCGACGTCACCCAGGCGGGGACCACCGGCGATGACCACGGTGTTCACCCCCTGCAGGCGGCCACGGAACTCATCGGGTACGGCCGCCTGGAGCATCGTGTTGCGCAAGATCGCCGACACGTTGTCGGCAGCACCCGCGATCGCGAGGAAGACGAGTGCGAGCACGAGTGTGCGAGTGAATCCGAATGCGGTGATCGAGACACCCCAGACGATGATGGAGATCACGACGGCGCGGCCCTGGTAGCGCACAGTTCCGATCGGACCGGAGAGCAGACTCGACAGCACACCGCCGATGGCGGGTGCGGCGGAGAGCAGGCCGAGGGTGAGTGCCACCTGTTGAGTGGTGCCGCCGTACCAGAGCGCGGCAATCGCAGGGAAGAGCGCACGCGGCATTCCGAAGATCATCGCGGCGAGGTCCTCGTAGAAGATCATCTGCAGGTTGCGCTTGCCCTTGATGAATGCGAGGCCCTCGCGCACGGCACTCCATCCGGCGCGCGTGATGTGACCCGAGGCATCGGGCGTAGGTGGCAGGGAGGGCAGCCGCCACATCGACCACACGAGGACGAGGAAGGCGATGGCGTCCACGAGGTAGGGGGTCGCCACCGTTCCCGTGGCGGCCACGAGTCCCCCGCTGACGAGCGGACCGATGCTGAATCCGAGGTTCCACGACATCGAGTTCAACGCGTTAGCTGCGGGGAGCAGATCACGCGGAACGAGACGCGGGACGATCGCCTGGCGTGCCGGCACTCCCACCGCGAAGAACGACGATTGCACGGCGATGATCAGATACAGGACTCCGACCGAGTTCACGTCGAGGAGCGATTGGGCGAGGAACAGCACCGAGCACACCCACAGGCCGATGCCCGTGATCAATCCGACGCGTCGTCGATCGAAGGCGTCGGACAGGGTGCCTCCGTAGAGACCGAACCCGACGAGTGGCACCACCTGCGCCAGTCCCACCAGCCCGACCATGAGGCTGGACTTCGTCATGTCGTAGATCTGCAGACCGACGGCGACAGCGGTGATCTGCTGCCCGATGTTGGAGATGCTGATGCCGACCCAGAGTCGGCGGTAGGGGGCGCTGACCCGGAGCGGTGTGATGTCCGCGAAGAGCCGAGCCACGCTCGGAGACTAGGGGGCCAGGCGCTCCACGACCCACGACGCAGCATCGTCGAGAGACGGATAATCCTGCGTCGCGCGATAGCGGAGGCGGTCGTGCAGGCGCGACGGGCGGCCCTGCCAGAACTCGATCATGGTCGGACGAATCAGCCAGCCACCCCAGTGGTCGGGAACAGGGACCTCGTCGGAATAGCGGCGGTCGAGCTCACGCCACCGATCGTCGAGCACGCCCCGATCGGTGATGACGGTGGACTGCTCACTGGCCCACGCCCCGAGTTGTGACTCCCGCGGGCGGGAGTGGAAGTAGTCGTCCACCTCCGCGCGGGGGAGGACCTCGACCGCGCCGGCAGCAGTCACTTGACGATGCAGCGGGTACCAGGGGAACGTGATCGCCGCGTGCGGGTTGGCGATGATCTCCCGGCTCTTGCGCGAGGTGAGGTTCGTGAAGAAGGTGAACCCGCGGGGGTCGGCCCCCTTGAGCAGGACGGTCCGGGCACTGGGGTGGCCCTCCTCGTCCGCGGTCGCCAGGACCATCGCGTTGGGCTCGTCGAGACCCGCTGCGACGGCGGCGTCGAACCAGGCTCGGAACTGCGCCAGGGGGTGTTCGGCCAGATCCGATGGCTCGAACGTCCCCTGCGCGTAGGTGACCCGCAGGTCCGCGATCGGGTTCGACATGCCCCGATCCCACCACGGAGCCGCGCGCTGTGTTGAATGGGGCCCCCAAAGCGAAAGGCCTTCCGTGACCATCACCATCCCCGCCGATCTGCTGCCCGCCGATGGACGCTTCGGCTCGGGTCCCTCCAAGGTGCGCAAGGCGCAGGTCGACGCGCTGTCCGCGGTCTGGCAGACGTACCTGGGCACCTCGCACCGCCAGAAGACCGTGAAATCGCAGGTGGGTCGGTTGCGACAGGGGCTCCGCGAACTCTTCGCCCTGCCCGAGGGATATGAGGTGGTGCTCGGCAACGGGGGCTCCACGGCGTTCTGGGATGTGGCCACGTTCAGCCTGATTCGCGATCGCGCCCAGTTCCTCTCCTTCGGCGAGTTCGGTGCGAAGTTCGCCTCCTGCGCGAAGAAGGCCCCGCACCTGGGCGTCCCCGATATCCGCGTGGCCGATCCGGGCAGCGCACCGTCATTCGAGGTTGCCGCCGGGATCGATGCCTATTGCAGCCCGCACAACGAGACCTCGACGGGAGTCGCGGTCACGCCACGCCGAGTCCCGGATGCTGGCGCCCTCACGATCATCGATGCGACATCCGCGTCCGGAGGTCTGGCCGTCGACGCCTCCGAATTCGACGTCTACTACTTCGCGCCGCAGAAGAGCTTCGGCTCCGATGGCGGGCTGTGGTTCGCACTCATGTCCCCCGCGGCCCTCGCCCGGACATCGGAGATCAAGGAGTCCGGTCGGTGGATCCCGGACTTCTTGGACCTGCAGACCGCGGTCGAGAACTCCGTACAGGACCAGACCTACAACACCCCCGCCCTCGCCACCATCCTGCTGATGGCCGAGCAGGTGGACTGGTTCAACGCCCAGGGCGGCCTGTCCTGGTGCGTGCAGCGCACAACTGAGTCCTCGGGGCTGCTGTATTCGTGGGCAGAGGCCAGCGACGTGGCAACGCCGTTCGTCACCGACCCTGCGCTGCGCTCCGGGGTGGTGGCCACCATCGACATCGACGACGCGATCGATGCGACGCAGATCTGCTCCGCGTTGCGCGCGAATGGCATCGTCGATACCGAGCCGTACCGGAAGCTGGGACGCAACCAGTTGCGCATCGCGGTCTTCCCGGCCGTGGAGCCGTCCGATGTGCGGAAGCTGATCGCGAGCATCGACTACGTGATCTCGCAGTTGACGTGACCTTCGTCGCGCCCCAGCGCCCCGTGAGAGATCGACCCACCTGGATCAGCTTCACCCAGATCTCGCTGTTCGCCTTCTTCTTCTACAGCTTCGGAGCCACCCAGGCGCTCCTCCGGGATGAACAGGGGACCACGCGGACGATCTCCGGGTTGCACGCCACGGTCTATGCGGTCGCCAACGTGGTCGGTGCCCTCGTCCTTCCCGCTGCGATCACCCGCTTCGGCCGCAACACCGTGCTCCGTGTCGGTGTCATCGGGCTGTGCGTGGGTCTCGCCATCTACACGAGTCCCGGTGGGCTGCCCGTCTCACTGACGGGAATCGCCATCATCGCCTTCTTCGGATGCGCGATCATCGTCACCAGCAACGCGTTCGTGATGGACCATCAGAAAGGGGCGGGGCCAGCAGCCCTGACCCAGGCGAATGCTCTGGCCGCTCTCATCGGACTCCTCGGACCACTGGCGATCGGCATCGGTGCGGCGACGATCCTGGGGTGGCGCTTCGGCCTCTGGGTGCTCATCGCCGCTCTCATCGTGAGTGAGGTCGTGCGGCACCGCTACCCCGATGCGTACCGGGTTCCCTCGCCGGTGCTTGAGCGTGAAGTGCACCATGGGCCACTTCCCCGCTCGTTCTACTGGTCCCTCGGATCCCTGGCCATGTTCATGGCGTCGGAGTTCGCGCTCACCCTGTGGAGCGCGGACCTCCTCCGCGACCGCGGAGGCTTCGGCCCCGCGGCCGCGGCGGCCGCGGTCGCCTCCTACACCGTCGGTGTCCTGATCGGACGATTCATCGGGAGCCGTCTCGCCGAGAGGTACTCGATCGATCTGCTCCTCAAGGGGTCCATCGGCATCGGGATCGCCGGTTTCGCACTCGTCTGGGTGACCACCCAGCCCGCTCTCATGCTCGCGGGACTCGTCGTGGCGGGAATCGGCTTGGCCGTCAGCTGGCCTTTGGGCGTCGCCCGGGCGGTGAAGACCTCCGGCGGCCGTACAGATATCGCGTCGGGGCGCGCCGCGGCGGCGGGAGCGCTGGCGGGGGGCATCGCGCCGTTCGTCCTGGGTGCGTTGTCCGATCAGTTCAACGTGCACCTGGCGTTCTTGATCGTTCCCGTGCTGATGGTCGGAGCCTTCGTCATCTTGAGAATCTCGCCCCTACGGGAGACCGTCGAAGCCTGATCGGATCAGAGTGCGGCGAGCACGATGGCACCGATGAAGGCGCCGAGGACCACCAGGGTGATGATGCGTCGGGTCCGCGGGTCCACGCCACCAGGGTAGGCGGCGTGGACCCGCGCCCGATCAGCCGACGCCGAGCAGCGACTGGATCGGTGCGACGGCGAAGTAGATGATGAAGGCGATCGAGACCACCCACATCAGCCAGTTCACTTGTCGAGCCTTGCCCTGGAAGATCATGATGACCAGCCAGGACACGAAGCCAGCACCGATGCCGTTCGTGATGGAGTAGGTGAACGGCATCAACGCGATCGTGAGGAACGCAGGGATGCCGATCGAGTAGTCGAGGAAGTTGATGTGACGAATCTGCGTCATCATCAGGAAGCCCACGACCACGAGAGCCGGTGTGGCCGCCTCATGCGGGATCACCGTCACCAGGGGTGAGAAGAACATCGCAATGAGGAACAGCGCGCCCGTCACCAAGGATGCGATGCCGGTGCGCGCACCTTCACCGATACCCGAGGCCGACTCGATATACGAGGTGTTCGTCGATACGGACGCGGCACCACCCGCGGCGGCGGCGACCGAGTCCACGACGAGGATGCTCTGGAAGTGCGGGATGTCGCCCTTCTTATCCAGCAGGTCCGCCTCGGTGGCCAGGCCGAAGGCCGTGCCCATGGTGTCGAAGAAGTCGCTCAGCATCAGGGAGAAGATCGCCAGGATCGTCGCGATGACGCCGATGGCCGACCACGAGCCGAGCAGGTTGAACTGGCCGAGCAGCCCCAGGTCGGGGGTTGCGATGACCTGTTCGGGCACGGCCGGGACGTTCAGGCTCCAGCCCACGGGGTTGGCGATCTGACCGTCGGCGCCGACGCGCGGGCCCAAGCCGAGGGCGCTCTCGATGATGATCGCGAGCACCGCGGTGGCGAGGATGCCGATGAGGATGGCGCCCTTGACCTTGCGCACCACGAGCACGATGGTGAGCAGCAGGCCGAAGACGAACACGAATGTGGGCCAACCCTGCAGCACACCGTTCGTGCCGAAGCTGATCAGCGGCACGCCCGTCTTCACGATGCCGGCGTCGACGAGGCCGATGATCGTGATGAACAGACCGATACCGACACCGATCGCGTACTTGAGCTGCTCGGGCACCGCCTCGAACACCGCAGCCCGGAAACCGGTGAGGACCAGGAGCAGGATCAAGATGCCTTCGATGACCACCAGGCCCATGGCGTCGGCCCAGGTCATCTGCGGCGCCAGGGTGAAGGCGACGAAGCCGTTGAGCCCCAGGCCCGCCGCGATCGCGACGGGGAATCGCCCGATGGCTCCCATCAGGATCGTCATGAGACCGGCTACGAGCGCCGTAGCGGCCGACACCATGGTGATGGCCTTGACCACGTCGTCCGTTCCCCCGATGAACAGACCATTGACGTCCTTGGCCGTGCCGATGATGAGCGGGTTGAGCACGACGATGTAGGCCATCGTGAAGAAGGTCACGACACCGCCGCGGATCTCCCTGCTGTATGTAGACCCGCGGGCGGTGAGTTCGAACCAACGGTCGAATCCACTGACCTGGCGGGAATCAGTAATAGCCACGCAAACCTCCCGAGCGCACGGATAGAAGTTGTCCGGGCTCGGGGAACACGCGGGGGCGCCAACCCGTGACGCGCATAACCTAATGTTCATCACGCGATATCGGGAGGGATTCCTGTGATGATTTGCGCATCGCGCGTACCCTGCGTTGCAGGTGTCACACACGACCCAGGAGCAGACGGATGACGTCGGACAGGACTGCGATCCTCCCCACCGCCGTGGGACTGTGTCTGAGCATCGTGGCGTTAGTTGTCGCGAGCGTGACGCTGCCGATTCCTCCCCCGGAGGATGGTGTCTGGTGGTGGGGTGTGGCCGCGGCGGGCACGATCACCGGAGCACTCGCGCTGCCGTTCTTCCGACGCCGCGCGCGCAGACTTCAGGAGTGACCGAGCTCCATGGCTACGTCGTCCTCACGCTCGGTGAGGGTGGTGGGCACGATGTCGACGGCGACCTGGGAGTGCGCACCGCATCCGTAGCCCAGCGATACCAGTCGACCATCGGCAGGGGACATCTCGTTCCCGCAGACCCCGAACGCCTGACCTAGCGGCCCACCCATGGTCACCAGGAACCCGCAGGTCCCGCAGTGCATCGCGGCCGCCTGCGCCATATCCGCATGCGGACCGAAGTCCCCCGCGTCCCACCGATCGGCCGCGACATCGCGACCCCACGGTGACAGGACGCGCTCGCGTCCCACGCCCCAGACCCAGCGCAGCAGACCAAGGGGCTCCTCGCCGGCCGCACCGTCCACATCGGCTTCACCGGTGTAGCCGGGGACGAGCCGTGGATCGTCGGCCGGAGTGGGCAGCACGTCCCCCACGCCCAGATCACCGGGTCGGATGCGCTCGCTCCACGGGACCCAGGGCGGCGCGACGAGCGCACCGTCCCCGGGAAGGAGGACGACGTCGCTGATCGTCGGCTCCTTGAGACGCGGGGCGCGGGCCACGGTCACGGCCCACACCCATCCCACGTACGCGGGATCCGTGCACGCGAAGCGGTGGATCGCGACGTGGTCGGACTCCATATAGGCACCGAGGTGATCGCCCACCATGGTCGATTCGGCACGGGCCGCAGTGTCTGCCGCATCGATCGCACCGAGGACGACAGCGTCGTCGGTCACCGTGGCCACCATTTCTAGACGTCCAGGTCGTCGGCGACAGCGCGCAGCACGGCTGCGGTCTTCTGCGCCATCGCGTCCGTCGGGTACTTGCCGCGGCGCATCTGGTTGCTGACGTTGTCCAGCAGCTTGATCAGGTCCTCGATGATGATCGCCATGTCGTCGGCGTCCTTGCGGGCACCCTTGACGAGGGAGGGAGTCTCGAGCACGGTGACGCTGAGAGCCTGCTTGCCGCGACGGCCGTCGACGACGCCGAAGTCGACGCGCGAACCCGGCTTCAAGGATGTGACACCCGCGGGCAGGGTCGAGACGTGCACGAACACGTCCTCCCCGTCATCCGAGGAGATGAAGCCGAACCCCTTGGTGGAGTCGTACCACTTCACAGTTCCGGTGGGCACCGCAACCTCCGTCACACAGCCGAGCCGGGTGGCCCAGAGCCACAACAGGCTAGCGGTCGCCGGACGACCAGGGGACATCACCCGTCCTGCCCCTATCCTGGTCGGGTGCTCGTGACGTCGACTCTCCCGAAGCCCGGGACCCGGCGGGGCTGATGCCCGAGACACCCACGAGGCCCAAGAGCCTCGCCGATGACCTGCGCCGCCGCTCGGACGAGGAACTGGCCGAACTCCTGCGCCGCCGCCCCGACCTCATCTCCCCCGCCCCCTCGGACATGACGGCGCTGACCACCCGCGCAACGGCGGGGCCCTCCATCGCGCGCTGCCTCGACTCCCTCGATGCGCTCGCCCTGTACTGCCTGACGGTCAGCCAGCCCGATCGGGACGCCTGGATCGCCCGCGTCCCGGTCACCCCGGAGGCGGCGGCTGCGGCGATCGAGGAACTGCGCATTCTCGGGCTGGTCTGGGGTGACGCCGATGCCCTGCGGGTGGTCACCGCCGTGACCGGCATGGTGCCGGAGATAGCACCACCCCCCGCGGAACCCCCGCGGGTCGCGACGGGCGCGACCCACGTAATCGGAACCGACGCCGGCGTACCCGAGGTGCTCGTGCTCCTCGATCACCTGGCCCTCCTGATCGAGGAACTGGGCTTCGCCCCGCTGAATGCCCTGCGGTCGGACGGCGTGGCGGCACGTGACCTGTCCGCCGCGGCGGAGGGGATCGGCACCACGTCCGAGGCCACCGCGCTGCTGCTCGAGTGCGCATCCGCCGCGCACCTGATCGCCCTCGACACCGATGCGCGCACCTGGGTGCCCACCGATCGCTTCGACGCGTGGAACGCGCTTCCTGCGTCTGACCAGTGGCAGCAGCTCGTCGATGCCTGGCTGCGGATGCCGCGCGTGGGCTCAGCATCCGATCGTCGGCCGTTGGACCCATCCGCGGACTCGGCCCTGACTCCGGCCGCGCGTCGGATGGTGCTCGGGCTCCTTGCATCGACGTCACGCGGGGAGGTGGTATCGACGGAGTCGGCGATCGCGGCAGCCGCCTACCGCTTCCCGCGGCGCGCAGGTGCGGCACGTGATGAAGTCGTGCGCGCCACGCTTGCGGAGACCGAGACCCTGGGCATCACCGTGCGCGGCATCCTCACCGACATCGGGCGCGCGTGGATCGAGCACCACGAGAGTCCGCTGGCATCGATCCTGCCCGCTCCGATCGACCGAGTCATACCGCAGGCGGATATGACGATCACCTGCCCTGGACCGCTGACCACGCAGATGCGCATCGCCCTCACGTCCTTCGCCGACGTCGAGTCACGCGGACACGCCACCGTGTTCCGAGTCACGCCGGCGAGCGTCCGCCGCGGTGTGAGCCGAGGGCGACGCGACATCGCGTCCTGGCTCACCGAGCACAGCGCCACACCCGTCCCGCCGGCGATGGCCTATCTGATCGAGGACGTGCTCCGCCAGGATCCCCCGACACCCGTGATGGCGCAGCGCCTCACCTGGGACGAGCCCGCGGTGACCATCACCCGACGCAATCAGGAACGCCTCATCGCCGCGGTGGTCACCGGACTCCGCGGCGGTGGTCGCAGCCGCACGAAGGATGTCGTGATGGACGTGGAGCCCATGTCGACGGGCGCGGTGGTGACGGCACTGCGCAATGCCATCGAATCCCATGCACCCGTGCGTGTCGGGTACGCCGATGCGAGCGGGGAGACGATCGTGATCCACATCGAGCCGATGCGGATGGGCGGCGGGACCGTGACGGCCTTCGACTTCGGACTCGAGCAGGTCCGCAGTCTCACCGTCTCGCGCATCGCAGCAGTGCTGCCGGCCTAGGGCGCCACCTCCCACACCGCCCGACGATGGCGCTCGATCTCTTCCGGGAGCGGATCCACACCGATACCCGGACCCGTCGGCACCGGTAGGCACCCGCGCTCCAGGACGAACGGTTCGGTGATATCCACCCGGTAATAGCGGTCCGAGGCACTCGTGTCCCCCGGCAGGGTGAAGTTCGGCAGGGCCGCCAGCGCGAGGTTCGCGGCACGCCCCACTCCCGTCTCGAGCATGCCGCCGCACCACACCGGAATGGCGCGCTCACTGCAGAGGTCGTGGATCTCGCGCGCCGTGACGTATCCGCCCACGCGTCCGGGCTTGATGTTGATGATCTCGGTGCAGCCGAACTCGATCGCGGACTCGGCCGACGCCACCGACAGGATCGACTCGTCGAGGCAGACCGGGGTGCTCATGGCGTCTGCGATGAGCCGATGTCCCCAGAGGTCGTCCTCAGGAAGCGGCTGTTCGATCAGCAGCAGATTGAACTCGTCGAGACGCGCCAGGTGCCGCGCGTGGTCGCGGGTGTACGCCTGATTGGCATCGACCTGGAGCGGGATGCGCGGGAACGCCTCGCGCACCGCGGCCACCGGCTCGAGGTCCCATCCCGGCTCGATCTTGAGCTTGATGCGTCGGTAGCCGGCCTCGACGTAGCCGGTCACCTCGTCGAGGAGTGCCTCCATGTCCACCGGGATGCCCACGCTGACACCGCACTCCACCTCCGCGCGGCTGGCTCCGAGGTAGTGCGCGAGGGACTCCTCACGCAACCGCAGCCAGACGTCGAGTAGCGCGGTCGACACCGCGGCCTTCGCCATCGGATGGCCTCGCAGGGTCTCCAATCGGTCGCGCACCGCGACGGGATCGGCGTCACGCGTTGCACCCAGGGCGGGGATCAGGTGATCGCGCAGTACGTCCACCGCAGCCGAGGTGTACTCGGAGCTGTAGCCCGGCCACGCCATGGTGACGCACTCGCCCCAGCCACTCACACCGGCGGAGTCCACCGCCTCGACGAGCAGGACGTCGCGCACGTCCTGACTACCGAAACTCGTGCGGAAGGGACGCACCAGGGGGATCTCCAGTAGGTGGAGTCGGAACATCTCGATCATGCGTCCCTGCCCATCACGTAGTTCCCCTCGGAATCGACACCACGGACGACGAGACCCTCGGACACGGCCGCCATCATCTGCTCGCGCACGCGCATGCGCCACGTCTGCGCGGCGGCCGGATCCTGCTGGCGCAGGGCGACGATGTCGTCGGGGATCTCGATGATGAGGCCCGAGGGCTCGACCGGCGGGAGTGCGCTCGCGATGGCCTGACGAACCTGATCGCTCGTCAGTCGCCAGACGGCGAAGACGCGATCGGAGGGGTCGCCCGCATTGATGGAGTCGGGCATCTCGCCGTAGAAGTCCGGCTCGTACCCCTCGACGTCGACCCCGAGCTTGCAGATGTTGAGCCGGGCGTTGCGCTTCACGAGCGGATCGAAGGTCCAGATGACGGTGTCGATCCCCTGATCCAGGCACCAGGCGCGCTGATGCAGCTTCATCGCGGTGCCGATGTGGTGGTTGCGGTGGGCCTCGAGGACACCGGCCATATGGGAATGGATGTGGACTCCGCCGTGGTCGCCGAGGAATCCCAGGGTCGCGCCGACGGGCACATCGTTGCGATACGCCACGCAGGCATACCCCCCTGCGTGGAGCAGGGCGACGAACAGGTTCGGGGGCACCTGCGTGCCTCCCGTGATCGGAGGCCACACCTCGTCGAAGATGCCGCGGGCATCGGTCACCCCCGCCAGGTCGGTGACAGTGCGAAGGGTGATGCCGGCCCGCGACTCGGATGCGCGCACCGACTCCCAGGCCTCGGCTGAGAGACTGGGGGGCTCGGACACGCCAGCACACTAACGAAGGGAACGCCCGTGATCACCGCGGAACGCATGGTCGATGCGGTGGGCGCACTCGTGCAATGCGAGTCCCCTACGCAGGACCTGGCCGCCTGCGCGCGCGTGTGCGATCTCGCGGTCTCCGCGATGGGGGATTTCCTACCGACGCCGGCATCGCTGGGCGCGAGCGAGGGTCGCCCCTACGTGCACTGGGGCGCGGACCATCCCGAGGTGCTGCTGCTCGGACACCTCGACACCGTCTGGCCCCTGGGCACCCTCGATCGACTCCCCTGGCGTGTCGAGGGTGACCGCATGCACGGGCCGGGTGTCTTCGATATGAAGGCCGGGGTGGTCCAGGGTTGGGCCGCGCTCGCCTCCCTCGCCGCACATCACCCCGATCGCATCGCACGCACGGGGATGCTGCTGACCACGGACGAGGAGACCGGATCGGCGACATCACGAGCAGTCATCGCCGACGCGATCCGGGACGCGCGCGCGGTCCTCGTATTCGAGCCGGCGCTCGGATCCGCTCTGAAGATCGCGCGCAAGGGCACGAGTTGGTACGTCCTCACCTTCCATGGCCGCGCCGCGCATGCCGGGCTCGACCCCGATCGTGGGATCAACGCTGCGGTCGAGGCGGCACTCGTCACCGTGGCCTCACGTGCGTGGGCCGATCCGGCCGTCGGCACCACCGTGACTCCGACGCTGATGTCCGCTGGGACCACGAGCAACACGGTGCCGGCGGAGGCCAGCGTCACGATCGACGTGCGGGCCTGGACCGCGGCCGAGCAGCAACGCGTGGATTCCCACGTGCGCGGATGGGCACTGGACCATCCCGAGGCAACCTGGACGATCGGCGGTGGCATCGACCGGCCTGCCCTGGAGGAGTCGATGAGCGCGGGATTGTTCGCGCGCGCCGTGGCTGCCGCCAGCCGACTCGGTATCGCCCCTCTGGAGGGTGCGGCCGTCGGGGGTGCAAGCGACGGGAATCTCACCGCAGCCGCGGGCGTCCCCACACTCGACGGGCTCGGCGCCGTCGGTGACGGTGCGCATGCCGACCACGAGTTCGCATCGATCACCGGCATGGTCGAGCGTTCCGGACTGGTCGCCGAGTTGCTCGCGGACCTTCTGGGGGACTCCGATGGCTGACGGACCCCTGATCGTGCAGAGCGACAAGACGCTCCTGCTCGAAGTCGACCACCCGACATCCGACGAGTGCCGCAAGGCGATCGCGCCGTTTGCGGAACTCGAGAGGGCGCCCGAGCACATCCACACCTACCGACTGACTCCCCTGGGGCTGTGGAATGCGCGCGCCGCCGGACACGATGCCGAGCAGGTGGTCGACACCCTCCTGCGCTACTCCCGCTACCCGGTCCCCCACGGGCTCCTCATCGACGTCGCCGAGACGATGGCGCGCTACGGGCGCCTGCAGCTAGCCAACGACCCCGCGCACGGCCTGGTTCTCCAGGCCATCGACGTCGCGGTGCTCGAAGAGGTGCTGCGTAGCAAGAAGGTCGCCCCCATGCTCGGCGCGCGCATCGACGAGACCACCGTCCTGGTGCACCCGAGCGAGCGTGGCCACGTCAAACAGGCACTGGTGAAACTCGGCTGGCCCGCCGAGGACATCGCCGGGTACGTGGACGGCGAGCGCCACGCCATCGGACTGGACACCTCCGACTGGCAACCGCGCTCGTACCAGAGGGAGGCGGCCGAGGGCTTCTGGCACGGGGGCTCCGGGGTCGTGGTGCTTCCCTGCGGTGCGGGTAAGACGATCGTCGGCGCTCTGGCGATGTCCTTGGCGCAGGCGACCACGTTGATCCTGGTGACGAACACGGTGGCCGCGCGGCAGTGGCGCAGCGAGCTGCTCCGCCGCACCACGTTGACCGAGGACGAGATCGGCGAGTACTCCGGATCGAAGAAGGAGATCCGACCCGTCACTATTGCGACCTACCAGGTGATGACCACCAAACGACAGGGCATCTACCCGCACCTGGATGTCTTCGATACCCGCGACTGGGGCTTGATCATCTACGACGAGGTGCACCTGCTCCCCGCGCCGATCTTCCGGTTCACCGCGGACATCCAGAGTCGTCGTCGGCTCGGCCTCACCGCCACTCTCGTCCGCGAGGACGGACGCGAGTCCGATGTCTTCTCCCTCATCGGACCGAAGCGCTACGACGCACCCTGGAAGGACATCGAGGCCCAGGGCTACATCGCTCCCGCCGAGTGCACCGAGGTGCGCGTCACCCTCCCCGAAGCCGATCGCATGGCCTATTCCGTGGCCGAGATGGAGGACCGCTACCGGCTCGCCGCGGCGGCCGAGCAGAAGATCCCGGTCGTCGACGCGCTCGTCGCCCATCACGGCGACGAGCAGATCCTGGTCATCGGACAGTTCCTCGACCAACTCGCCGAGCTCGGTGAGCACTTGGGAGCACCCGTCATCACCGGGGAGACCTCGATCCGCGAACGCGAACGGCTCTTCGAGTCCTTCCGGCGCGGTGAGGTGCGCGTGCTCGTGGTCAGCAAGGTCGCCAACTTCTCGATCGACCTACCCGAGGCGGCCGTGGCGATCCAGGTGAGCGGATCCTTCGGCTCACGTCAAGAGGAGGCCCAACGACTCGGCCGCATCCTGCGACCCAAGGGGGACGGGCGCACGGCGCACTTCTACTCAGTGGTGACCCGCGACACCAATGACGCGGACTTCGCCCAGCACCGTCAACGCTTCCTCGCCGAGCAGGGCTACAGCTACCACATCGTCGACGCCGACGACGTGCTCGGCTGGCGCACGCGCTAGACCGAACGGACCTCCAGCAGCGCATCCACGTCCACCATGAAGTCGTCGACCGCACCGATGCCCGGGAACGGGATGTGCACCGATCCGAAGTTCGCCGAGCCGGTGAGCTCGATCGTCGTGGCCCGGGGCGGAGTGATCGACAGATCGATCGTGACGTCCATCGTGCCCGCTTGGGCCTGACCCGTCAGCCCGAAGGCGCTCTGGGCCCACGGCCCCGAGCCCGAATAGACGAGGTCGTGAACCCGGTACCCGGCCAGCATCGCGCGCGCGGCACGCTCGGTGAGGAAGTTCCCCGTCGTGATGCGATCCAACGCGATCACCAGGTCGAGGGTCGCGATCGCGTCGGCGATCACCAGGCGTCCTGACCGCACGGGCGCACGGACGTCGAGGTCCACCAGCCCGCGGCTGCCGCTGCGCAGGCGGACGTCGCCGCTGTCCATCGGGCCGATCGTCCACGCACCGCTCTCCATCACGGGGCGAGTGTGCCAAACCGGCTCGGCGTACCTGCACGAACACGAAGGGCGGCCCCCCGAGGGGCCGCCCTTCGTCGCGTCCGTGGACGGGACGTCGCTGTGCAGATCGGACTAGAAGTCCATTCCGCCCATGTCGCCGCCACCGGCCGGCATCGCGGGAGCCTTCTCGGGCTTGTCCGCGACGACCACCTCGGTGGTGAGGAACAGTCCGGCGATCGATGCCGCGTTCTGCAGCGCCGAGCGGGTGACCTTGGCGGGATCGATGATCCCTTCCTTGATCATGTCGACGTAGGTGCCGTTGGCGGCATCCAGGCCTTGACCGGCCGGGAGCTCGCGCACCTTCTCGACCACCACGCCGCCCTCGAGGCCGGCGTTCTCCGCTATCTGCTTGAGCGGGGCGCTAACCGCGACGCGCACGATGTTCGCGCCGACAGCCTGATCCTCCTCGAGCTTCAGGGCGTCGATCTTGGACGAAGCTGCCTTCATCGCCTGGATGAGGGCCACGCCACCGCCGGGCACGATGCCCTCCTCGACGGCCGCCTTCGCGTTGCGAACGGCGTCCTCGATGCGGTGCTTGCGCTCCT
>CAZBWA010000040.1:0-16101 GCA_964495555.1 uncultured Bifidobacteriaceae bacterium
TTCACCTCGCGCACCTCGTTGGTGATTCGCGTCGAGATCCGGGCGATCAGGTCGTAGGGCAGGTGGGACCAGTCGGCGGTCATGGCGTCCTCACTGGACACCGGGCGCAACACGATCGGATGCCCGTAGGTCCGCCCATCCCCCTGCACGCCGACACTGCGCACGTCGGCGAGCAGGACCACCGGGAACTGCCACACCTGGCGGTCCAGGCCCGCGGCGGTGAGTTCCTCGCGCGCGATCGCATCCGCCTCGCGCAGGATCGCCAACCTCTCCTCGGTGACAGCGCCCACGATGCGGATCGCCAGACCCGGACCCGGAAACGGATGCCGCCACACGATCTCCGGGGGTAGGCCGAGGTCCAGGCCCACCTGGCGCACCTCGTCCTTGAACAGCGTGCGCAGCGGCTCGACGAGGGTGAACTGCAGGTCGTCGGGAAGTCCACCCACGTTGTGGTGGCTCTTGATGTTCGCCGTGCCCGAGCCGCCGCCGGACTCGACGACGTCGGGATAGAGGGTGCCCTGCACGAGGAACTCGACCTGTTCGTGCTCGGCGACGATCTCCCGCGCGGCATCCTCGAAAACCCGGATGAACTCGCGGCCGATGATCTTGCGCTTGGCCTCGGGATCCTCCACCCCGGCCAGGGCGTCGAGGAAGCGGGTGCGGGCATCGACCGTCACCAGGTGGACACCGGTCGCCTTCACGAAGTCCCGCTCGACCTGTTCGGCCTCGCCCGCGCGCAGCAGACCGTGGTCGACGAAGACGCATGTGAGTCGGTCCCCGACAGCGCGCTGGACCAGGGCCGCAGCCACGGCTGAGTCGACGCCGCCGGAGAGTCCGCAGATCACCCGACCCGAGCCGACGGTCGCGGTGACCGCCGCGACCTGCTCCTCGATCACGTTGGTCGTCGTCCAGGTCGGAGTGCAGCCGGCGATGTCGAAGAGGAAGTGCTCGAGGATCGCCTGGCCGTGGTCGGAGTGCAGGACTTCGGGGTGGAACTGCACGCCGGCCAGACGCCGGTCGGCGTTCTCGAAGGCCGCGATCGGGGCGCCATCGGTGCTCGCGAGCACGGTGCAGCCCTGCGGAGCCTCGGCGACGGAGTCCCCGTGGGACATCCACACGGAGAACGATGCGGGCAGCCCCAGGAAGAGGTCGCCGGGGTCACGGACCGCCAACGGGGTGCGGCCGAACTCGCTGAGGCCCGTGCGCTCCACCCGTCCCCCCAGCGCCGCAGCCATCGCCTGGAATCCGTAGCAGATGCCGAACACGGGGATGCCCGCGGTGAGGAGGGCCGGATCGAGGCGCGGGGCGCCCTCCGCGTAGACGCTGGCCGGGCCGCCGCTGAGGATGATCGCCGACGGGGCGCGCTCGAGGACGTCGGCGGCTGTGATGCCGTGGGGCACGATTTCGGAGTAGACGTGGGCCTCGCGGACCCGCCGGGCGATCAGTTGTGCGTACTGCGCCCCGAAGTCGACGACGAGGACGGGCCCGGACACCTGCCAAATCTAGTTCGGGCGCTCTCGCGGTTCAGGAGAAGGCGCCCAGGAGCAGCAGGGCGCCGACGATCAGGACGTAAAGGAGCGTGCCGATGCCGAACGTGACCCAGGACCAGACACGAGCAGCCCGGGCACGGCGGGCGGCCCGCTCGGCATCGCCGGACTCGAGTGCACGCATGGCTGACCAGCACAGGGCCAGCGCCACAGCGCCCGTCGGGAGGAAGAAGAGGGCGGTGCCGATGATCGAACGGGCCCAGGGCACCCGCACATCGGTCATCTGGGCACCCTAGACGCAAGTTGGGGAAAACCGCCCACGGGTGGGGGCCTTCCACCTACCGTGAGGACATCGCGCGGGGATTCACCCGTCCCCGCCTGGGTTGCGGGAGGCAACGAATGCACCACATTCCCATCTCCGTCACTGTGGACGGAATGACCTACGAACGCGAGGTGGAGCCGCGCACGCTGCTCGTCCACTTCCTGCGCAACGATCTCGGCCGCGTCGGAACCGTCGTCGGCTGCGACACCTCGAACTGCGGCGCCTGCACCGTCCTCCTGAACGGGCGCAGCGTGAAGTCCTGCAGTGTGCTGGCGGTACAGGCCGATGGCGCGAGCGTGACCACCATCCAGGGTCTCTCCGACGGGAACGAGTGGCATCCCGTGCAGACGGCCTTCAAGGAGTGCCACGGTCTCCAGTGCGGGTATTGCACCCCCGGCATGGTGATGTCCACCGTCGACCTGCTCAACGAGAACCCGAATCCCAGCGAAGAGGAGATCCGCGAGGGTCTCGAAGGCAATCTGTGTCGCTGCACGGGTTACCACAACATCGTTCGCTCCGTCGAGATGGCGGCGCAACTCATGGGAGGTGCCAAGTGACCGCGACCACCGATACCCCCACCGCGCTCGGGCGTCCGATCAAGCGCAAGGAGGACGCGAAGCTCCTGCACGGCCAGACCAACTGGACCGACAACATCCAACTGCCCGGCACCGTGCACATGGCCATCCTGCGCAGCCCCTACGCCCACGCGAAGATCACCAAGCTCGATGTGATCGCCGCGAAGAAGCGCGCCAACGTGGTCGATGTGCTGGGTGCGGAGGAACTCGGCGCTCTCAACGGTTCGATTCCCTGCGTCTGGCCGGTCACCGACGACATCGTCATGCCGGACTTCCCGGCACTGGCGAAGGACACTGTCCGTCAGGTCGGTGACTGCGTCGCCGTGGTGCTCGCCACCGATCCCACCAGTGCGGTCGATGCACTCGAGGACATTGTCGTCGAGTACGAGCCCCTGCCCGCCGTCGTCGACATGGAGAAGGCGATCGCCCCCGGAGCCACCGCTGTGCACGCGGACAAGGGAACGAACGTCTGCTACGTCTACAACCTGGGCGGTGGCTATCAGGAGGCCAAGGCCAAGGCCGACGTCGTGGTCAAGCGTCGATTCATCAACCAGCGTCTGATCCCGGCGTTCATGGAGCCGCGCTCGGTCGTCGCCGCGCCGATGGGAATGAGCGACGAGATCACCGTGTGGTCCGCGACCCAGATCCCGCACGTGCTGCGTGTGCTGCTCGCACTGGTCACCGGGATTCCGGAGAACAACCTGCGGGTCGTGGCCCCGGACGTCGGTGGTGGATTCGGCGGCAAGTTGCAGTGCTACCGCGAGGAGGTCCTCGTGGTGAACCTGGCCCGCAAGCTCGGGCGCCCGGTCAAGTGGACCGAGACTCGGAGCGAGGACATGCTCGCGACCCACCACGGACGCGACCAGATCCAGGACATCGAGATCGCCGCCACCAAGGATGGCCGGCTGCTCGGTCTCAACGTGGAGTTGATCGCGAACATGGGGGCCTACCTCCAGATCATCACCCCGGGCATTCCTCTGCTCGGGATGTTCATGTACCCCGCCATCTACAAGATGGACGCGTACGACTTCAAGTGCACCGGTGTGTTCACCAACACCACGCCCACCGACGCCTACCGCGGCGCCGGACGGCCTGAGGCCACGTACGCGATCGAACGGATCATGGATGAGCTCGCGGCGGAATTGGGGATGGATCCCCTGGAACTGCGGGAGAAGAACTGGATCCAGCACGAGGAGTTCCCGTTCACCACGGTGGCCGGGCTCACCTACGACACCGGCAATTACGAAGCCGCCACCGCACGTGCGCTCGAACTTTTCGGATACGACGAGTTGCGTGCCGAGCAGAAGCGTCGTCGTGACAGTAACGATCCGGTGCAACTGGGCATCGGTATCTCCACCTTTACGGAGATGTGCGGCCTGGCACCCTCCCGCACCCTCGGCGCACTGAAGTACGTCGCGGGCGGCTGGGAGCACTGCACCATCCGCATGCTGCCCACCGGCAAGGTCGAGCTGATCACCGGAACATCCCCGCATGGTCAGGGTCATGAGACCGCATGGAGCCAGATCGCCTCGAGCATCCTCGGCGTCCCCGTCGAGGACATCGAGGTCGTCCACGGTGACACCGGACGCGCCCCCTACGGCATGGACACCTACGGCTCCCGCTCACTGGCCGTCGGCGGCCAGGCGATCAAACTCGCGGCCGAGCGACTCGTCGAGAAGGCGCGCGTCATCGCTGCGCACCAACTTGAGTGCAGCCCGGCGGACCTCGAGTTCGTGGATGGGATGTTCCAGGTGAAGGGCGATCCCTCCAAGCAGCAGCCGCTCGGCGCGGTCGCCTTCGAGGCGTTCACCGCGCACAACCTGCCCGATGGTGTCGAGCCCACATTGCAGGGTGAAGCCACCGTGGATCCGCAGGACTTCTCGTATCCGCACGGCACGCACCTTGCGGCTATGGAAGTCGACACGGAGACCGGGAAGGTACGACTGCGGAAGTACGTCGCCGTCGATGACGTCGGCATCCAGGTCAACCCGATGATCGTCGAAGGCCAGGTGCACGGCGGTCTGGCGCAGGGCATCGCCCAGGCCCTCTACGAGGGTGCGTTCTACGACGAGGACGGGCAGCCACTCAACGCGAACCTGTCCACCTACCTCATCCCGGCCGCACCGGATCTGCCGTCGTTCACCACGGACCACACGGTGACGCCGTCGACGACCCACCCGCTCGGCACGAAGGGGGTCGGCGAGGCCGGGGCGATCGCCTCGACTCCGGCGATCATTAACGGGATCGTGGACGCGGTGCGCCACCTCGGAGTGACCGACGTTGCGATGCCTGCGACGCCGATGACGGTATGGAAGACCATCCAGGCAGCCAAGGGAGGCAACTGATGATTCCCGCAGCATTCGGATACACGAAGGCGACCACCGTCGCCGAGGCTCTCGCCGCACTGGCGGCGGGTGGCGAGGACGCGAAGGTGCTCGGCGGGGGCCAGTCCCTCCTCCCCGTGCTCCGGCTGCGCCTGAATGCGCCGTCAGTTGTCGTCGACTGCTCCGGCATCGAGGAGATCAGCGGCATCCGGGAGGAGGGCGGCAAGGTCGTGATCGGCGCCGGCGCCACCCACCATGCGGTGATGAACAACGCCGCGGTGAAGTCGTCGGTGCCGCTCCTGGCGCAGGCGACCGCGACCGTGGCCGATCCGCAGATCCGGCACCGCGGCACGTGCGGCGGCTCGATGGTCCACGCGGACCCGCGCGCGGACCTGCCACCGGTGGCACTGGCGCTCGATGCGGAGTTCCAGATCGCCGGTCCGGCCGGTCAGCGCACCGTGGCGGCGGCGGACTTCTTCCAAGGTCCGTTCGAGACCGCGGTCGGACCCGACGAGATCCTCACGTCCGTCTCCTTCCCGAAATACGACGGGTGGTCCAGCCACTACGAGAAGTTCAACCGCACCGCGCAGGCCTGGAGCATCGTCGGCGTCGCTGCCGCCGTCCGCATGGATGGCGGGAAGATCGCCGAAGCCCGCATCGGCCTGACCAACGTGGGGGGCACCCCGGTGCGCGCCACGGGTGTGGAGCAGGCGCTCGTGGGGGCCTCGTCGCTTGCCGACATCGAGGCTGCGGCAGCGCATGCCTCCGATGGCCTCTCCCCGTTCGCGGATGAGGATGCGGATGAGGAGTTCCGGTTGCACCTGGCCCGCGTGCTCACCGCGCGCGCGGTGGCGGCGGCCTCCGGCCTGAAGTAACCGCTCACGAAAGGCGGAACCGGGTTCCCGGTTCCGCCTTTCGTGCGTACGGTGATCCCGTGGCCATCGCGCTGTCCCCACGTGTCTACCGAATCCCCACCTTCGGGGACTACATCAACTCCTTCGCCTTCCTCGAAGACGACGGTTCCGTGACACTCGTGGATTGCGGGCTGAAGCGTGCGCCCGCAGCGATCGTGCGGGGTCTCGCCGTACTGGGGAGGCGCCCCTCCGACGTGCAGCGCATCCTCCTGACCCACGCACACGAGGATCACGCGGGAGGCGCTGCCCGCATGGTCGAGCAGACCACCGCCGCGGGCGTGACAGTGCATGTGGAGGAGGCGACGTATGCGCGGACCGGATCGCGTCCGCCCGTCCCCCGCACCCTGTTCTCGCGACTGCGCAGCGGAGGGTTCGCGCCCGTGCCGGTGGTCGGAGAACTCGTTGACGGACAGGTCCTCGACATCGCGGGGGGCGTGCAGGTCCTGCACACACCCGGGCACACGCCCGGGCACATCAGCCTGCTGCATGCGGACTCCGGAGTCCTGATCACCGGGGACTCGATCTTCAACATGAATGCGCGGATGCGTTGGCCCATCGCCGCCTTCTGCACCAATGCCGTGCAGAACGAGCAGACGGCCGCACGACTCGCTGACGCCGAGTACTCGACCGCCGCCTTCACCCACGGTCCGCACATCGCGGAGAGTGGACGCGAAGCGATCCGCTCCTTCCTCCGGCGCAAAGGCACCCTGTGACGGAGTTCGACCGTGAGCTCGATCGGGTGCTCACCCGTCTTGCATCGCTGCCCGCGAGACACCGCGCCCACGCGGCCGACCTCACCCACGCCGCTGCACAGCGGATCCGGGACCTGACACCGGACGAATCCGCCCCCGCCACGGTCCCGCGCATCGGCGACCACGCAGCTGGGGCCCAATTGCAGGTGCTCTGCGCCGAGCTCACCGCGTGCGGAGGTCCGGACATGGAAGCGGCGCAGGTCCTCGCGGACCTGCGCCGTGAACTTCCGTAAGTGCCTACTCGCGACCGGAGAAGATCGACAGCAGGCGCAGGAACTCCAGGTACAGCCAGACCAGAGTGACCAGCAGGCCGAAGGCCATGCGCCAGGACTCACGCTCCGGGAGCCCCATCGCGATGCCCTGCTTGATCGCCTCGAAGTCGAGGGCGAGGAAGAGTGCAGCGAGGGCAACGCCGACGATCGAGATGATGATGCCGATTCCGTCGACCCCGTAGAAGCCCCATCCGCCTCCGACACCGAAGAACGAGGCAACCATCGACGCCAGGGCGAGCACCAGGTAGGACACGCCAGCGACGAGCAGGATCTGGGTGAACCGCTTGGTCACCTTGATCACACCGGTCATGTAGAGGATGAGCATGACGCCGAAGGTGGTCATGGTGGCGACCACCGCCTGCAGCACCACACCGTCCCAACCGTTTCCGGACGCGTAGGCGTTGTAGAAGTTGCTGATCCCGCCCAGCATCAAGCCTTCGAACACGGCGAAGATGATCATCAAGGCCGGGGAGACGTTCTTCTTAACCGCGTTGACGATGCCGAGCACCGTCGCGATGACGAGGGCCGGAAGCATCATCACCGGCATCGCGCCGATGAGGTTCCAGCCGACGAACGCCGTCGCGACGACGATCGCGAACATGATGGCGCACTTGACCACCACGTCGTTGAGGGTCACCCGCAGGCCACCGGCCGCGGTGATGGTCGCGAAGTCCTCGGGCGTGCTGGGTGGGGTGCCGGCGGGCGCGGTCGGCGCCTGGGCGGTGGCCACCGGGGCGGTGGGGGCCTGGCCGCTGGCGGCGGCGAAGGCTGCCCGACCCTCCTCGTAGTAGCCCGTGGGCTTCTTCTCGTAACGGGTCAAAACCGGGTTATTGGATTGCATGCTTTCCACGGTAACCGATAAGTCCCCGCCCGCCAACTCACCCGTGCCCCCGATGGGATTCGAACCCATACTGGACCGGGTTTAAGCCGGGTGTCTCTGCCAGTTGGACTACAGGGGCCGGACTCAGGGTAGGGCCCCGGCGAGGCGGGCCGCCGTGCCCAGCACCTCGTCGAGCATCGGCTCGGTGAGCCTGCCGGTGAAGGTGTTCTGCTGGCTGGGGTGGTAGCTGCCGAGGAGGGTGATCCCGGCCACCTCCGCGCGCACCCCATGTCCGAACCGGGGCCGGGGTCCGGAGCCGAGCACCCGCCAGAGGGCGGCCCACGCGACCGACCCGAGACCGATACCCACGCGAAGGGTGGGGCGGACGAGCGCTGCCTCCCGCTCCAGCCATTCCCCGCACGTCCGGATCTCCTCCGGGGTGGGCTTGTTCGCCGGGGGTGCACAGTGGACGGCGGCGGTGATGCGCACAGCCTCGAGACGCTGCCCGTCGTCGCGATGCGTGGATGTGGGGAGGGACGCCAGTCCGACCCGGTGAAGGGACCCGTAGAGCCACTCGCCACTGCGATCCCCGGTGAACATGCGACCGGTGCGATTCGCCCCGTGCGCACCGGGTGCCAGGCCCACGATCCAGATGCGCGGATGCGCGGAGCCGAATCCGGGGACCGGTCCACCCCAGTAGTCCTCATCGCGATACGCGGCGCGCTTCTCGCGGGCTACCTCCGCGCACCACGCGATCAGTCGCGGGCAGCGTCGGCAGGTCCTGATGCCGTCGTCGAGATCATCCAGACCGAGGACGGTGGTCACCGGAGGGTCTGGTTGGCCAATTCGGTGAGCTCCGCACGCACCGTCCACAGCTCGTCCAGGATCGACTTGTCCCGGAGATTCCTGACGATCTCCACCGGCGTGCCCTGGGTCCCCTCCACGGTGCGGCCGATGGTGCGCTCGATCACCTTCGTGTGCAGTGCGCGCCAGTTCATCAGCCCCTCGTCGATCTCGACGAGACGCTCCACGATGCCGAAGAGCTCTTCGTTCTGCTCGACCGCGAGGTAGAGGTCGCGGAGGGTCAGTCCCGCAACCTCGAGCTGCCGCTGCACGGCGGCGACCAGGTTGGGCAGCGCCGTGCGCAACCGGAGGAACCCCGGCGAGTCGAATCCCGAGCCGTGCCCGAGCGCCGTACGCACGTGCTGGTAGTCCCAGGGGGTCATGCGCTCGAGCATGTGCAGCGGCGGGGTGATGAGGGCGATGCACTCGATCACGCGGTCCAGGGAACGCATCGCGGCCAGTTGCTTGCCCATGTCCAACTGCGTGATGGACTGCTCGACTTCTGCGACCGCGAGCTTCAACCACAGTTCGGATGACTGGTGAACGACCGTGAACAGCAACTCGTCACGATGGGCCCAGGTATCGGGGCCGGGTTGGAGTGCGAGCAGCGCGTCGGTCTTGAGGTAGTTCTCGTAGTCGGTGGTGGCGGTGCCGGGGAGCACCTGATCTGCTGTGGGATGCATGGGACCTCCAGGTGGGGGAAGTCTGGCACCCCCCACGACACGCGGGGCCGAGGTGGGACGAGTCCTGTCAGCCGGAAGGGCAATGCTCGCGGAGGAACGCGATCGATCGGTCCCAGGCGAGGTGCGCATTACGTTCCTGAAACACCTCCGGACGATCATCGTTGAAGAAGGCGTGCACGGAGCCGGGATAGTCGTGGATCGTCACGTGGCCACCCGCGGCAGCGATGGCGTCGGAGTATTCCGCGATCCGCGGACCCGCCCAGCCCTCGTCCGACTCGGCCTTGTGGATCAGCGCCGCCTTACCGGCATACCGAGCCCAGTGCGGCGCGTACTCCGGCCACGGCATGGCCGGGTAGAAGGCGACCGCTGCGCCGATGTGCCCACTCACCGTGGGGGCGAGCAGCGACAGTCCCCCACCCATACAGAACCCGATCGTGCCGAGGCACGTACTCGTTACCTCGGGACGCTGGGACAGGTACGTGGCGCCCGCCGCGATATCGGACGCAGCAGCGGCCACCTGCAGTCCCATCATCAACTTCTCGGCCTCGTCGGGCTCCGTGGTCTCCACCCCGCGATAGAAATCGATGGCGAGGGCGACGAATCCAGCCTCGGCCAACCGCAGCGTCACGTCCTCGATATGTGGGACCAATCCCCACCACTCCTGGATCACGATCACGCCCGGCCCGGATCCTGAGGAGGGGACCGCCAGCACACCCGGGGCCGAGGTGTCGGCGATGACGATCTGCTGCGTGCCCATGGAGACCTCCGCATTCCACTGTGGCCGGTCGTCAGTCTGCCCTACTCTGGGACACCTCACTACGGATCGTCCGGCACGTACCTGCCGGTGAGAAAGGATCGTCATGTCTGCACCTGTTCGCTTCGCCGACGTCTCCCTCACCTATCCGGGGAGCACCGCACCGGCCGTCGCCCACCTCGACCTCGATATCGCCGAAGGCGAGTTCCTGGTTCTCGTGGGCCCTTCCGGCTGCGGGAAGTCCACCAGCCTCCGCATGCTCGCCGGTCTCGAACCCGTCAGCGCCGGGACCATCACGATTGGGGACCGCGATGTCACCCACGTGGCCGCGAAGGACCGTGACATCGCGATGGTGTTCCAGAACTACGCGCTCTACCCGCACATGACGGTCGCGGAGAACATGGCTTTCGCGCTCAAGATCCAAAAAGTCGCGAAATCCGAGATCGATCGTCGCGTCGCGGAGGCGGCCGCTCTCCTCGATCTCAGCGAGTACCTCGATCGCAAACCCAAGTCGCTGTCCGGGGGTCAACGGCAACGGGTGGCCATGGGTCGCGCGATCGTGCGCGAACCGCAGGTCTTCCTGATGGACGAACCCCTCTCCAACCTCGATGCGAAGCTGCGTGTCCAGACACGAACACAGATCGCCGCGCTGCAGCGCAGACTCGGGACGACCACGGTGTACGTCACCCATGACCAGGTCGAGGCGATGACGATGGGCGATCGGGTGGCGGTTCTCAAAGCCGGGGTCCTCCAGCAGTGCGACTCCCCTCGTGCCCTCTACAACACCCCCGCGAATTCCTTCGTCGCCACATTCATCGGGTCACCGAGCATGAACATGATCCTCACGCCGAAGGTCGACGGGGGTGTGGACCTGAACGGGTACGTGGTCCCGATCGATCGCGGGGTGCTTGACCGCGCCGCCGGATCCACGGTGCTCCTGGGCATCCGCCCGGAGGACCTGCGCATCACCGGCGAGGGCGCACCCATGACCGTGACGCTCGTCGAGGAGTTGGGGGCGGAGACCTACGTCTACGGGACCTTCACCGATGCCACGGGCACGAAGGTCGATCTGGTCGCGCGTTCGCGCCCCTTCGACTCACCGGCCGTCGGGAGCACGGTGCACATCACACCCGAGCGGACCTACGTCTTCGATCCCTCGGGGGACCAGCCGCGCATCAGTTGACGACCGCACTCACGCGGGCGAGGACGTCGATCCGCGCACGATCAACTGGGTAGGCAGACGCACGGGGTCGGCGGTGCTGGTGGCCGTCGAGGCGCGCATCTGCACCAGGAGGGACTCGGCCGCGATGCGGCCCAGGTCGTAGACGGGTTGGACAACCGTGGTCAGATCCAGATGCTCGGCCATGTCGTGACCATCGATCCCCACGACCGAGACGTCGCGCCCGGGCGTCAGGCCGTGGTTGCGCAGTGCACGCAGCGCTCCGAAGGCCATCTCGTCGCTCAGCGCGAACACGGCGGTCGGCGGGGTGCGTTGTGCAAGGAGGGCGGTCATGGCCTGCTCGCCACCCTGCATGGTGAAGTAGCCGTACGCCTCGAGGAGGGGGTCCACGGCGCAGCCGTTCTCCCGGATGACCTCGCGGTATCCACGTTCGCGCTCGTGCCCGACGGACATCGGCGCGTTGCCCGGGGAACCGGTGATGAGTCCGATCCGCTCGTGCCCCAGGTTGATGAGGTGCCACGTGGCGATCCGCGCAGCCTCGGTGTCGTCGATGGTGACACTCGGCGCACCGTCGACCTCCATGCCGATGAGCGATGTGGGCATCCCCAGATCGAGGATCTCGGCGAGTTCCGGGTCCGTCGGCGGCATGCCGATCACCAGAACGCCGTCCACGCGTCGGCGCAACCTCGGGGCTGGGGGAAGTCGGTGCTGACCCGACAGTGGGTCGCTGACGCCCATCAGCAGCAGGTCCATCCCCGCCGCATGCAGCACGCCCTCCACCCCCGAGAGCACCGTCGAGAAGAACCAGCGGGCGATGAACGGCGTGATCACCGCGATCGAACCGGTCCGCCCGGAGGCCAGGCGCGAGGCGCTCGGACTGATCACATAGTCGAGGTCGAAGGCGACCTGCTGGATCCGGGCGCGCGTCCCCTCGTCCACATTGGGCAGCCCGCGCAGGGCCCGGGACACGGTGGCGGTGGACACCCCCGCGGCCTCGGCGACATCCCGGATCGTGATGGCCATGGCCCGGGAGTGTAGGGCGGCGTGTGAGCAGTTGCACAAGCGATTACATGAAAATGTGACGCACGGATCAGGGCTCCGTGAGGGCCAGGGCGCACACGATCCCGTCCAGCAGGTCAGCCTCGCTGGCGGTCACCCCCGGGGCCCCGATGGCGGCCAGGGACTCCTGCAGTACGAGGGCGCCGCCGCCGATCACGTCGACGCGGCCCGGATGCATGAAGGGCAGTGCGGCGCGCTGGACGTGCGTCATGCCCAGCAGCGCTTCGGTGACGTCATCGACCTGCGCCCTGTTGATCGTCGCCCCGTGGATCGCACGCGCGTCATATGTAGGGAGACCGAGGGCCATGGCGACGATCGTCGTCACGGAGCCGGCGACGCCGATCACCTGGGCCGCCTCCCCCCACGGCACCTGCGCCGCCACACGGTCCAACTCCCGACGGATATGCGCACGTGCCTCTGCGATCTCCGCCTCCGTCGGTGGATCAGAGTGGAGACTGCGCTCCGTCATACGGACACATCCGATGGGCACGCTGACGCTCGAGCGGACTCCCGCAGCATCACCGAGCACGAACTCCGTGGATCCCCCGCCGATGTCCAGGACGAGTGCAGGCATGCGCACGTGGGCCAATCCGCTCACAGCTCCCTGGTAGGACAGGGACGCCTCCTCCGTTCCCGAGATCACCTCCGGTCGCACTCCCAGTCGTGCCTGCACACCGCCGAAGAAGTCGTCGCGATTGCGCACATCGCGTGCTGCCGACGTTGCGACGAAGCGCAGTGCCTTCACCGGATGCGCGTGCAGGAGGTGGGCGTACTCGTCACAGGCCGCGAAAGTGCGCTCGAGCGCCGCCGGGGTGAACGCGCCATGCGCGTCTACCCCTTCCCCCAGCCGCACGGTGCGCATCTCACGCACGACATCGTGGACGGCTCCGTCGTAGGAGGCGATCAGGAGCCGGAGGGCGTTGGTGCCGCAGTCGATCGCCCCATACAGATCAGACATCGACGCACACGCCATCCGCGGCCCACTCGCCGATGCGCGCGAGCACCTCGTCGCCGAAGGGATTGACCCCGGGTCCGCACGCCAGCGACTGGCCGACGTGCACGTGCAGGCATTTCACGCGCGACGGCATTCCGCCCGCACTGACTCCCTCGATCTCGGCGACGATGCCCAGCGCCTCCCGGTCGGCGAGATACCTCTCATGCGCTCGCGCGTACCGCGCCTGCAGATCCTCATCCTCCGCGAGGCGTGACTCCATCTCACGCATGAGCCCCGATGCCTCGAGGGAGCCGATCAGGGAGGTCAGACGCGGGCAGGTCACGTAGTAGGTCGTCGGGAAGGGGGTGCCGTCCGGGAGACGTGGGAGGGTGCGGACCACGGCGGGAAGCCCGCAGGCGCACCGGGCAGCGACCGAATCGATGGCGCGCGGTGCACGTCCGAGTTGCGCGGCGACCGCATCGCGGTCCGCGGGGGAACAGCCCATGGCCTGACCCTAGGAGGGTGCGTCCTCGGAATCGGCGGCACGCAGTGACTCCCCGATGGTGGCGTACCAGGGGATGGGGATCTGAGCAGACTCCATCAAGGTCTCCTCCGCGGGTCGACCATCGGCACCGAGGGCCACGTATCCGATCTCCCCGGGGAAGACGAAGTGGAGTCGCCTCCGGGACTCAGCGGCGATGAAGGCCGGATCGTTCCAGCGCTCCCGCTCGACGAGGAGGTCGGCGACGCGCGCCTTGGTGGCCTCAACCTCGGCCTGCAGGGTCGCGATCTCGGCGCGCTGGCCGAACCAGTTGCGGATGGGCATGGCGACGGTGGCCACGAACATGCCGAGCGCGAGCGTGAGGACGAGGGCGCGCACGGTCAGCACGCCCGCCCGCCCGGACATCACCGCAGGGGGGGAAGCCACCCGGGCATAGTGGCACGCGGGAAGGGTCGCGTGAGGGAGCCGTGCCGATCAGGCGCGGAAACGCGGGAAGGCCCCGCGACCGGCATAGCGACCGGCGTCGGCAAGCTCCTCCTCGATGCGCAGGAGTTGGTTGTACTTGGCGACCCGCTCGGATCGAGCCGGTGCACCCGTCTTGATCTGTCCGCAGTTCACCGCGACGGCGAGATCGGCGATCGTCGTGTCCTCCGTCTCACCCGACCGATGGGACATCATCGAGGCGTAGCCGGCGCGGGTCGCGAGGGCCACGGCATCCAGGGTCTCGGTGAGCGAGCCGATCTGGTTGACCTTGACGAGGAGCGCATTGGCCGCACCCAGTTCGATACCGCGCGCCAAACGTGCCGGGTTCGTGACGAATAGATCGTCGCCGACGAGTTGCACGCGCTCACCGAGTTCGGTGGTCAGGCGCACCCACCCGTCCCAGTCGTCTTCGGCGAGGGGATCTTCGATGGAGACCAGGGGGAAGTCCCGGACGAGGGAGTCGTAGTAGGCGGTCATCCATTCGGCGGAGCGCGGCGCGCCCTCGAAGGCGTACGCGCCGTTCTCGAAGAACTCGGTGGACGCCACATCGAGGGCGAGTGCGATATCGGTCCCCATGGTCAGGCCTGCGGCCTCGATCGCCGTGGCGATCAATTCCAGTGCGGCGCGATTGTTCGGAAGGTCGGGAGCGAAGCCGCCTTCGTCGCCGAGGCCGGTGGCGAAGCCGCTCTTCTTGAGCACGCCCTTGAGCGCGTGGTACACCTCCGCGCCCTGGCGGAGCCCCTCGGAGAAGGTGGCGGCTCCGATGGGGGCGATCATGAACTCCTGGATATCCACGCCGGTGTCCGCGTGCGCGCCACCGTTGAGGATGTTCATCATCGGCACGGGCAGAAGGTGGGCGTTCGGGCCGCCGACATAGCGGAAGAGCGGGAGACCGGCGGACAGCGCGGCGGCCTTGGCGACGGCGAGGGAGACCCCGAGGATCGCGTTCGCCCCAAGCCGTTCCTTGCTGGGCGTTCCGTCCAGATCGATCATGACCTGGTCGACGAGTCGCTGATCGGAGGCATCGAGTCCCAGGACCTCCGGGGCGATCTCCTGCTCCACGGCTTCCACGGCCCCGCGCACACCTTTACCGAGGTAACGGTCGCCACCATCCCGGCGCTCGACGGCCTCGAAGGCGCCGGTGGATGCACCCGAGGGAACCGCCGCCCGCGCAACGGTGTCGTCATCGAGGAGGACCTCGACCTCCACGGTTGGGTTTCCGCGCGAATCGAGGATCTCGCGCGCGATCAGTGCATCAATGTCAGCCACGGCCACACCTTATCGGCGCGCGCTCATCGCTCTCGCGGCAACGGTTGTCGGTCCGAGAGACGGATGACCGAACGCTCGCCCAAAGGCTGCGTCAATGCCACATCCACCCAGGTGCTGTCCCCCGCGATGCCCGTCTCCGGGCACGAGGCGTTGCGCGACTGCACCACGTAGGCGTCGATCTCGATCCGCGAGCCGCGTTCGAACGCGGTGACATCGACGACATCATCAGGGCACAGGCCATCGGGGGGCAGAGTGACCGCCACAGACATCACCTGCTCATCGGTCGTCGGCCGGTAGGCCACAGGCTGCAGCGAGGACTCCACCTGACCGAGCGCGCGAAGGGGGCCGGCACCGGCCAGGAGGCCGAGGGCCACGGTGAAGAGCACACCGACGACAAAGACGACGACCACGACCCAGACGCCACGCGGGATCCCACGACGGGGTGCGTCGAACTCCTCGATGCCGGGGATCAGCGGTCCGCGCGGCATCGATCCCTCCTACTCGGTGATGGACTCCACCGGGGGAGCGTCGGGAAGTTCGGCCTTGGGGGTCGGGGTGAAGGTGAACTCACGTTCGGCCCCCTCCCCTGTGACGTCGACCACGACGATGGATCCCGGCACGAGATCACCGAAGAGCATCTTCTCACTCAGCGGGTCCTCGATCTCGCGTTGAATCGTGCGTCGCAACGGTCGCGCGCCGAGCACCGGGTCGTATCCCCGCTCGGCGAGGAGCGCCTTGCCCGCGGGGGTCAACTCGATCGCCATGTCACGGTCCGACAGCCGGGCCTCGAGCCCGGCGATCATCAGATCCACGATCTGGAAGATCTCCGACTCCGTGAGCTGGTGGAACACGATGACGTCGTCGATGCGGTTGAGGAACTCCGGCCGGAAATGCTGCTTGAGCTCCGACTGCACCTTCGAGCGCATGA